>CAYTPO010000090.1:0-3385 GCA_964439815.1 uncultured Thiotrichales bacterium | reverse complement strand
GGCACCATTTTCGAGCCGCAGAAGGCAGGGCTGCAGGATCATGGCGAATTGTTGACGGCTTCACCACTGTGCAATGCCTGCACCGAAGTCTGTCCGGTATGTATCCCGATTACCTCGCTGATCAACCGGCTGCGCTACCAGCATGTCAACAGGACCGATCAGTTTCCCGATGCAGGCAAGGGCAGGAAATTTCGTGAAATGCTCATCTGGAAGTTATGGAGCGCCGTCAATGCAAGGCCGGGCCTCTATCGTTGGGGAATCGAAAAACTGATGAAATACCGCCACCGTCTGCCGCGACAATTGCAGCCCTGGACCGAGGTTCGCACCCTGCCGGAGGTTGCAGAAAAATCACTGCATCAAATGGCAAGGGAAAAGGGAATTCGCAGTGAGTAATGCAAGAAAGGCGATACTGGCGCGCCTGCGCGCAGGCTCAGCCTCGGAGGCTGGCATAGAACCCGCGTCGATTGAACTGGTCGCACCGCAGTGGAGCGAAAGGGAAAAACAGCGGCGCTTTATCGACCGCATGGAAGCCGTCAAGGCCGAAGTGATCATAGTCGATGAAATGGCGTTTGCCGAACAGCTGGAAGAATACCTGCTGCAAAAGGAAATCGACTCACTGCTGTTCGACCCGGATTCACCATGGGGCAGAACCATTATCGACACCGCCAGGGAGGCCGACAGATTCCCGCTGTTGCAGCCTTTTGAAAAGGATATCGAAGCGTGGAAATCCACACTGTTCCATCATGTGGATGCAGCCATTACCACCACACTTGGCGGTATTGCGGAAACCGGCAGCCTGATTCTCTGGCCCACGGCGAGTGAACCGCGAAGCATGTCGCTGGTGCCGCCGGTACATATCGCGATTCTGGAAGCCGACCAGCTGTTTGCAACCTTTGCCGATGCCATGGCACAGCAGCAATGGGCCACCCGTATGCCGACCAATGCGCTGCTGATTTCCGGCCCGTCGAAATCTGCGGATATCGAAAGAACCTTGGCCTATGGCGTGCATGGTCCCAGGGAACTGGTGGTATTCCTGATCAGCAGAGGTGAACAGCAACAGTCACCGGAAGAGCAGTGACGGTGGGTAATCTACTTGTATTTCTGTAACAGCTCCGGACGATAATCCTCCACGGAAATATCGTATCCATGATCTTCAATGGTTTTTTCCAGCGCCTGCAACTGCTGGTTCAACTCGTCGATGGTGATGGTATTGTCGTCCAGCGTGTAGAGCTGCCTTGAGCCACGATAACTGAAATTCAGGATGATCATCGCATCCCTCTCGCCTGCCTCGACGCCAGCCTTCACCTTTTTCAGTTTGCGATAGATCCGGTTCAGTTCCTGTTTCAGATCCCAGACATAGACGATCTCGTGCATGGCGGGATGGTTGCGGTATCGGTTCAGCAACCAGACGATCAGTGCTGTGGTAATGCCGGTACCAAGCAGATTGAGCTTGAAATGCGAGCCGACCCCGTCGGTGAACAGGTGAATCATCAGCTGGGAAATGCCCAGTGAAAACAACGCCAGAAAAAGAATCAATGCCACGATCAGGCGATTGAGGTGCTTGCGGTAGGTCGTCTTATCGATTTCCTGCAGTTGCATGGGTGCCTTTAAGTTGCATCGAGTAGCGGCTATTCTACTGCAAACTCAACCTGAACGATGATTCAACCTTACCGGGAAAACACCCATGCCTGAAAACTACAGCCCTGTCATGAACCTGCAGCAAAAGCACTGCTCCGTACGCAAATACAAGGATGAGCCCATTCCCGAAGCGTTGTTGCACTCCATTATCCGCAGTGCGCAATGTGCGGCCAGTACCAGCTTCATGCAGGGTTATTCGGTGATCCGGGTTACCGATCCCCAGGCACGAAAAACCATTGCAGAGGCGGCAGGAGGGCAGGCCTGGGTTGAAGAGGCGGCGGAATTCATGGTGCTCTGTGCTGATCTCTACCGGGTGAACGAAGCTTGCGGAAAGGTCGGTCTTGAAGAGCTGGAGGGGTATACCGAACATTTTCTGGGTGTGATGTCGGATATTGGCATACTGGCACAAAATATCGTGCTGGCAGCCGAGTCGGTCGGACTGGGCGGGGTTTTCATAGGCGGTATTCGCAATGACCCGCAATGCATCGTCGATACGCTGCAGCTGCCGGAGCGGGTATTCCCCGCGTTTGGATTGTGTCTCGGTTGGCCCGATCAGGAGTGCGAGGTCAAACCGAGAATGCCGTTGTCCATGATTCTGCATACAGACCGGTACCACAAGGAAACCGTTCCGGCGGATCTCGAAAGCTATGATGAGGTCATGGAAGCCTATTATCGAAGTCGCAGTGAAAACAGGAAGTTCAGCAACTGGACAGCACAGATCGCCAACACACTGCAGGGAAAGAAGCGCAAGCACATGCTGGGTTTCCTGCAGGAGCAGGAATTCCTCAAGCGCTGATCAGGCGGCAGTTACTTCGACTGCTTCCGCTATCCTCCCGACAGAAATGCTGCACTATTGGGTGAAACGCGTTTGCGTTTCCGGCAGAACCATACCTGTGGTTCGATGTCAGATTCCGATCAATTCCGCGTGATAACCGCGTTGCTTCACGTTTGACAGAATATCGATGGATCGCGCCATTTTGGGGTCATAGTCCACGACCATCAGGTGGCGGGTGCGCTCGTGGATGCAGGCCGATGTGATGCCGGGAGCAAAAGCAAGTTCATGTTCCAGATCCTCGATCTGGTGATCGCTGAGTTCTTCGTCGATATGAACAACAAGGTTGACGTCTTCGCAGTGCATTTTGAAATCTCCTTTGGTTGCGATTGGCAGATGCCTGTAGCAAACCTGAATCCGGGGTTTAACCTCAGGCTCAGATTGAAGTGTAGGCTGTGATTTGCGGCTTTCCTGCCAGCCACACCAATTTCGTGGTTATTCAGGTCTCGTCCAGCCTGTCCAGGCCATTCTCTGTAACAATGGTACGCAAAAAGGGGACTTTTTCCCGTTTGCTGCAATCTCCTGCACCACGGTGCAATAATGTCGGCTGATGTTTATCACTCAGGAGGAGATAAATTGATGAAGCATTTCTTGAGAACACTGTCGGGCATCTTTCTGCTGGTTGCGCTGCTCAGCTGCGCAACCTCGCCCACCGGTCGCAAGCAGCTGATCCTGCTGCCGGATGATCAAATGGATCAGATGGGGGTGGCATCCTATGCCGAAATGAAAAAGAAACAGCCCATTGAACGCAGCACCCGCTACAACGCCTACGTTTCGTGTGTTGCCAGGGCGATCACCAATGAGCTGACGGGCAAGTGGGGAAGGCAGCAATGGGAAGTCACGGTCTTCAAGGATGACAGCGCCAATGCCTTTGCACTGCCGGGAGGCAAGATCGGCGTGCATACCGGCCTGTTC
>CAYTPO010000089.1:0-13563 GCA_964439815.1 uncultured Thiotrichales bacterium | reverse complement strand
CAAGATCGACCGGCAGCGGCTCCCCCTTGTCCAGCAACTCTATAATGCGTTTGTGCGCCGCATCTCGGCCCGTGAGCATCTTGCCGGACAGCAGCAATACCTCACCAGGCTGCCAGCGCTGTATTTCTTCACGCGTGATCTGATCCAGATCGACCTTGCGGGAACCGGGTGCTGCCTCATAGCGGATATCTGGCCAGAGGGAAAGATCAGGTGGCATCAGCTCGGCCGGGCCACTGCCATCAAGGACAAAATGGGTATGCCTGGTCGCTGCGCAATTGGGAATCATACAGACCGGGAGCGATGCAGCGTGGGTAGGGTAATCCCGGATCTTTACATCCAGCACCGTGGTCAAACCACCCAACCCCTGCGCACCAATACCGAGCTGGTTCACCTTCTCCATCAGTTCGAGCCGCAATTCCTCGATCCGGTTCTGCGGCCCTCGCGCACGCAATTCATGAATATCGATCGGCTCCATCAGCACCTCCTTGGCCATCAGTGCCGCCTTCTCCGCCGTACCCCCAATACCAATACCCAACATCCCGGGTGGACACCAGCCAGCGCCCAGCTTCGGCACCGTCTCCAGCACCCAGTCCACAATACTGTCGCTGGGATTGAGCATCACCAACTTCGCCTTGTTCTCGGAGCCGCCCCCCTTCGCCGCCACATCGATCACAACCGTATCACCGGGAACCACCTGCATATGGATCACCGCCGGCGTATTGTCCCGGGTATTGATCCGCTTACCTGCGGGGTCTGCCAGGATCGAAGCACGCAATACATTGTCAGGCCACAGATAGGCACGGCGCACACCCTCGTTCACCATCTCCTCGATACTCCTGTCGCCTTCCCAACGCACATCCATCCCGATCTTCATGAAAACAGTCACGATACCCGTGTCCTGACAAACCGGCCGATGCCCCTGCGCAGACATCCGCGAATTCACCAGAATCTGCGTAATCGCATCCTTCGCAGCCGGCGACTCCTCCAGCTCCCAGGCACGCGTCATCGCCTCGATAAAATCCGTCGGGTGGTAATAGGAGATAAACTGCAACGCATCGGCAACACTGCCGATCAAATCTTCCTGGCGAATAGTGGTCATGATGAAAATCCAGATTGGGCAATTCATCGATAATGCCCCGGAACCCGCATTCGACGCAATATGCCTTGCAATTGGAACACCAGTCCCCTCGGATCCCTACAAGGAATGTAGGGTGTAATAGCACAGCGTATTACACCACCTCGGCGGTGTGTAGGAGTGGCCATTTTTTGAGAGCAGGGGTGGCCTTTGAGCAGCAGCACCCGTGGAACGGCTCTTGGCGCAACACGCTTTGCTATTGCGCCCTACGGGGCTTCCTGGTACCTGGTAGGGTGTAATAGCGCAGCGTATTACACCATCTCGGCGGTAGGTCGGAGTGGATTTTTTGGAGAGCAGGTGGCCTTTGAGCAGCGGCACCCATGATCGGCTTTTGGCGCAATACGCTTTGCTATTGCGCCCTACGGGTTTCTGATCTTCCTGGTAGGGTGTAATAGCGCAGCGTATTACACCATCTCGGAGGTGTGTCGGAGTGGCTTTTTTGGAGAGCAGGCAGCCTTTGAACAGCGGCACCAATGGAACGGCTTTTGGCGCAATACGCTTTGCTATTGCGCTCTACGGGGTTGGATGCTTTTTCTGAGTTTTTTTAATAATGCATCTTGTGCAGGGGTGGTGGCAGTCTGGCTGCCTAGCAGGAGGTCGAAGAGGTGGGGGTCTTCATGATCCAGCAGATCTTTGAAGGCTTGCTGTTCACTCTGCGATGCTTCGGGGAATTGTGTTTCGAGATATCGGGTCAGGATGATATCGAGCTCCTTGACGCCACGCCGGCAACGCCATTTGAGGCGGGCGTGGTCGTTCACCCTTTTCTCTTGACCATGAGTTTCTTGATTTCTGCAATGGCCTTGGCCGGGTTGAGGTCCTTGGGACAGGCTTCGGTGCAGTTCATGATGGTATGACAGCGATAGAGCTTGAAGGGATCTTCCAGTTCATCAAGCCGCTCGCCGGTGGCATCATCGCGGGAGTCGCTGATCCAGCGATAGGCATTGAGCAGCGCTGCCGGGCCAAGGTAGCGGTCGCTGTTCCACCAGTAGCTCGGGCAGCTAGTGGAGCAGCAGGCACAGAGGATGCATTCGTACAGCCCATCGAGCTGCTTTCGCTCTTCCACCGATTGCAGCCTTTCCCCATCGGGTGGCGCGGGCGTATCCGATTTCAGCCAGGGCTCGATCGAGGCATATTGTGCATAGAAGTTGCCAAGGTCGGAAACCAGATCCTTGATGACCGGCTGGTGCGGTAGCGGGTAGACCCTGATGTCGCCCTTGATTTCATCGACGGGTTTGGTGCAGGCCAGTGTATTGCGACCGTCGATGTTCATTGCACAGGAGCCGCAGATGCCTTCACGGCAGGAGCGACGCATGGCCACGGTGGAGTCGATCTCGTTCTTGATCTTCAGCAGGACGTCCAGCACCATCGGACCACAGTCGTCCATGTCGATCTGGTAGGTGTCGGTACGCGGGTTGTCACCACTCTCCGGATCGTAGCGATAGATGACCACGCGGCGGATATTGCGCGCTCCATCGGGCGCGGGCCAGGTCTTGCCGGGCTTGACGACGGAGTTGGCGGGAAGTTTGAATTCGGCCATGGCTTGATTCCTAGTAGACGCGCTTCCTGGGTGGGATGACTTCGCATTCATCGGTCAAGGTGTACATGTGTACCGGCCGGTAATCGAAGCTGACCTTGCCCCCGTCTTCCACCCAGGCGAGCGTATGCTTCATCCACACGTCATCGTCCCGGTCGGGAAAATCATCACGCGCATGCCCCCCGCGACTCTCTTCTCGCACCAATGCACCATTGATGATGGTCTGCGCCTGCGCCAGCAGATTCTCCAGCTCCAGCGTCTCCACCAGATCGGTATTCCACTGCATGCCACGGTCGTTGATGCCAACCTCCTCGAAGCTGTCGAAGATCTGCTGCATCTTTTCGACCCCCGTCTGCAGCGACTCGCCACTGCGAAAGACGGCCGCATGTTTTTGCATCGTGCGCTGCATGGTGTCGCGAATACTGGCGGTTGATCGGCTCCCCGACGCATTGCGAAAGCGGTCGAAACGCTGCAATAGCGGGTCGGTAACCGACGCGGGCAATACCTTGTGCGCACTGCCCGGCTTGACGATCTCAGCAGCCCGCAACGCCACGGCACGCCCAAAGACGATGATATCGAGCAGCGAGTTGGAGCCTAGCCGGTTGGCGCCGTGGACGGAAACGCAGGCCGCCTCGCCAATGGCCATCAGCCCCGGCACGATGGCATCGGGATCGCCATCGCGCAGTGTCACCACCTCGCCATGGTAGTTGGTCGGTATGCCACCCATGTTGTAATGCACCGTCGGCAAGACCGGAATAGGCTCCTTCGTGACATCCACGCCGGCAAAGATGCGGGCACTCTCGGCAATTCCGGGCAGACGTTCATTGATGACCTCCGGTCCCAGGTGCATCAGATTGAGGTGGATATGATCCTTGTCCGGGCCAATCCCGCGACCGGCATTGATCTCCATGGTCATCGAGCGTGAGACGACATCCCGCGAGGCCAGATCCTTGGCATTGGGTGCGTAGCGCTCCATGAAACGCTCGCCCTCGGAGTTGGTCAGGTAGCCACCTTCACCGCGCACGCCCTCGGTAATCAGCACACCGGCCCCATAGACGCCGGTGGGATGAAACTGCACAAACTCCATGTCCTGCAGCGGCAGACCAGCACGCAGCACCATGGCGCTGCCATCGCCGGTGCAGGTATGCGCCGAGGTAGCCGAGAAGAACGCCCGCCCGGCGCCACCAGTGGCCAGCACCACCTGATGCCCGCGAAAACGGTGCAATGTACCGTTGCTCAGATCCCAGGCCAGCACACCCCGACAGACGCCATCGTCCATGATCAGGTCAGTGGCAAAGTATTCGATAAAGAACTCTGCCTTGTGCTTCAGCGATTGCTGGTACAGCGCATGCAGAATGGCATGACCGGTGCGATCCGCCGCCGCACAGGTCCGTTCCGCCACCCCTTCACCAAACCGTGTCGTCATGCCGCCAAAGGGGCGCTGGTAGATCTTGCCCTGCTCGGTGCGGGAAAACGGCACGCCAAAGTGCTCCAGCTCGATCACCGACGGGATCGCTTCACGGCACATGTACTCGATGGCATCCTGATCACCAAGCCAGTCGGAACCTTTGACCGTGTCATACATATGCCACTGCCAGCTGTCCTCCCCCATATTGCCAAGCGCCGCCGACATGCCGCCCTGTGCGGCCACGGTATGGCTGCGAGTGGGGAACACCTTGGTAATGCAGGCAGTACTCAGGCCGGCCGACGCCATGCCCAGAGTTGCACGCAGTCCCGCCCCCCCGGCGCCAACGATGACGACATCATAATAGTGGTCGATCACTTGATAGCTGGATGTGGTCATAGCGTGGTCGCCAGAGAGATTTTCAGAATCGAGAAGAGGCCGAGCGCCGCCAGCAGCACACTGAGGAACTGGGTGATTACGATGGCAGCAAGCCGGATCAGACTGGAAGAGACATAATCCTCCAGGATCACCTGCACACCGAGCTGGCCGTGATACAGCGACACCAGCAGCGTCAGCATTGATAAAACAGCGTTGAAGGGCGACTGCATCCAGCCCACCACAGCGGCGTAGTTGGCCTGGGGCAGCATGGCGATGCTGAAGCAGAACCAGAGCGTCAGCGGAATCAGCGCCAGCGCGGTGAGGCGCTGCGCCCAGAAGTGGCCAACGCCCTCCCCGGCTGCGCCCAGCCCCCTGGCTCTGGCCAGCGGTGTTTGCAACTGTGTCATGACAGGCCTCGCAACCAGGCTACCAGCCAGGTCAGCAATGTCAGGCTGGACGAGGCAAACAGCACCCATAACCCGGAGCGCGGCAGGGCAGCCTTTTCCAGACCTCGCCCGGTATCCCAGATCAAGTGCCGGATACCATTGCAGAAGTGGTAGTAGAGAGAAAAGGTAAACCCCGCCAGCACCAGCAGGCCGAACCAGCTACCCAAAACCTTGTGCATGACCGCCCATGCCCCCGGCCCGCCAGCCAGCGCCAGCAGCACCACGACCATCAGCGCCATGCCGAGATAGAGTACGGCCCCGGTGCCACGATGCAGGATGGACAAACGGGCGGTCATTGGCAGATCGTAGATCTGCAGATGCGGCGACATCGGGCGTGGATCATTCCAGGGCATGCGATTTATCTACCTCTTTTGTAACTACTCAGCTACTGCTTATGTGAACTACTCGCTGAGTAGTTACCCTCTTTTTGTGTTTGATCGTTGGCATTGATCATTGCACAAGTATTGGCACCTTCAAGGCATCCACTTTTGAAACCATCCATACCAGGGTCCGGCATCTCGTTAAAAATCGATACAGCGGCCATGCTTTTCCCAGTCACCATAACGCGTGGGCTCAGGGCCGTCGCGGCCACCAATCTCCACCGGCCGAGCCGTTTCGCTCTCGTCGGCAGCGGGTTCGTATTCTGCAGTATCGTCCTGCTCTGCTCGTTGATTTGCATCAGCTTTGGTCATTGCACCACCTCACGATGTTCGCGCGCAAAATAGTCTTTCGACTGCATTTCGATCAACCGGCTGCTGGTGCGGGTAAAGACCTCGGCCAACCGGCTGCCATAATAGAGATCGCGCGGCATCACCTCCGCCGAAACGATCAGATTGACGTTGCGGTCATAGAATTCATCAACCATATTGATAAATCGACGAGCTGCATCATCCTGCATCGGCCCCATGGCAGGGATATCGGAGATCATCACGGTATGGAAGAAGGTGGCGATCTCGATGTAGTCATTGGTGCCGCGTGGGGTATTGCACAGCACGTCAAAGGAGAACCAGACGATACCATCGGCCCACATCTTTACTGGAATACGGCGATGGTTGATGATGATATCGGTACGATCCTGGTGCAGGTTGATCCCCCGCAGTGCCAGAAAATGCTGCCTCAACCGCTGCTCCGACAGCTCGCCATCACTGATCAGATAGACATCCAGCTGCTTCATCAACCGCAGCCGATAGTCCGTTTCACCACCAAAGGCCACCACCTGCGTATGCTCCTCCAGCAGATCGATGGCCGGCAGAAAACGTGCCCGTTGCAGGCCGTTCCTGTAGAGGTCGCGGGGAGGGAAATTGGAGGTCGTCACAATGGTCACACCCTGCTGGAACAGGTGTTCGAACAGCCGCGCCAGCAGCATTGCATCGGCAATGTCATTGACCTGCAATTCATCGAGACAGAGCACCAGTGCCTTGCCAGCCATTTTCTGCGCTACCGGCTCCAGCGGATCTTCCAGATCACCCAGCGCCTTGAGGTCGTCATGAACGATCTGCATGAAGCGGTGGAAATGCAAGCGCACCTTCTTCTCGAATGGCAGGGTTTCGTAGAACAGATCCAGCAGGTAGGTCTTGCCGCGACCGACACCGCCCCAGAGATACAGCCCCTTGAGTGGCTGCAAAGGTGTTGCGCTCCCCGCCTTGACAAAGGGCAGCCACTTGATGCGACTGCGCCTTTCCGCAATCGTCCTGCTGCGCTCCACCAGCTCCAGACACAGCGTATCGAGCAACTCGACCACATGCAGCTGATGTGAATCCGGTGACAGCTCACCTGCAGCCAGCTTGGCCGCATAACGCGACTGCAGCATTCCCGCCTGCTCACTGGCAGCCGGCATTACAGCCGCTTCCCGGAAATCATTGTCTGGCATCTGTAAAACTCATTTTCTGTGTAACTACTCAGCGAGTAGTTACTTTTCTGTTTGTAGTGTTGTTTGTTCAGGCTTCCTGCCGGGAATTGCCCTGAAAACAGATTCCCGCCGATGTTACCAAGGATGTACGTACAATCCGGCAGAATTTCCGCGCATAGTCAGTATTAAGAATGCCAATGGCATATTACTCCGACCGTCCTCTCAAGTCCCAGATTCATCCACCGGGGCGTACCAACCAGGGGATTGATGTCCGTCACGCCGCCCCGACATTGCCGGCACATTCAAGGCCCGCTACACCTGATCCGGTCACTCGACCTCAATTGTGACTTGATCGGCGCACTGCCAGCCAACCCGCCCCTCTGGCCAACTGCAATCCTGCAAACCAACGGACTAAACCGGGCCAGCCGCCATCACGTGCTGCCCCCTGCTCAGGATGATCTCATGCCTTTCACACGCCAGAAGAAACGTCTCATAAGAACCTTGCGCTGCCTGCCACTACTGCCAATTGGCACGCTGGCAGCGGCCACATCCCTCTCACTCCAGCCAGGTCACATCTACCAGTACGGCGATAACGCCTCAGGTGAGAGCCTGGCCATCAGCCGGCAAGGCACCCTGTTTGTCAGTGGTAATGTCATCGACACGCTGGACAACCAACCCGGCCACGGCGCCAGTGATGTCTTCATCTCAGCATTTTCCGCCAACAGGGGCAAGCAGTGGACCCGACTGCTGGGGGGCGACGGCAGCGACTACGTCAGGGCTTCAACCAGCGACAGCGATGGCAACCTCTATATTACCGGCACCACCGCCGGCGGCTTTGGGCAAGCGGAAACAGCCGGGTCATTCGATATCTTCCTTACCCGCCTGTCAGCTGACGGAGCTGTCCAGTGGACCCGGCAGTATGGCTCCGGGAAATATGACAATGCTGCTGCGATAGCAACCGATATCACCGGCAATATCTATGTCGCCGGGCGTACCTTCGGCCTCCTCGGGGAACGCTCCGAGGGAGGCTCCGACATGCATCTCAGCAAATTCGACGCTGCAGGCAACAAGCTCTGGACCCGGCAGTTCGGTACTGCGGAATATGACGCGGCAACCGCCCTGACCATCCTGGGTGACTCCATTTACGTCGCCGGGTACACCCGCGGCAGCCTGGACGGACAGAACCACTTCAACAAACCCAGCATCGTTGTTCGCGCCTATACCAGCAGTGGTAGCGTGAAATGGACGCAACAATTTGGCAGCCCGCGCCCCGACTACCCGGTCGCAATGGCCAGCGGCAGCAATGGTGCACTCTATCTTGCCGGTTATACCTATGGGGGCCTCAACGAAGAGAAGAACCGCGGCGATGCCGATGTCTTTGTCACCCGACTCAACACCACAGGTGAGCACCTGTGGACCCGCATGCTGGGTAGTGACAGGACCGATCGGCCCAAGGCCATGACGCTGGGCCACAACGGCAACCTCTTTGTCACCGGCTATACCTATGGCAATCTGGATGATGGCAGCGAGCATGGTCGCTATGACGCCTTCACCGCAGCATGGTCGCCAGAGGGGGCACTGCTCGATGTACACCAGTTTGGCGGGCGCGGCTTCAACCAGGCCAACAGCATTGCCGCCACACCGGGAGGTGCCCTGTTCGTACTCGGCAATGCCGCCAGCGATATCGACGAAGATCCGCAAACCGGAGAAGGCCGGGTATTCCTGGCGCTGCTGGGTAGCAGTAGCATCGCGGAAAAAGTCGATACCTGGCCGCCCAACCTCATACTGCGCCGTGAACCTCAGGGCTATGCGGGATATGCCGGCGACAGCGAGGACATCAATCTCTCCGGAATTCTCGAATCGGGGGAGGATATCAACGGCAACGGGAGCGTGGATTTCCGCAGCGAGGATCGTAATGGAAACGGCCTGCTGGAAGAAGCCGAGGACGTGGATCATGATGGCGCACTGAACAGCGATTCAGGCCTCGCGGAAATCAGCCTCTCACCCAACACCAGCAATCTCGAGCTGACCGTTACCCCCTTTGCCTCGGGTGCCCTGGCCACACGGTTCCGCATTACCCGAATCGACAACACCCTGCCCGGCCAGGGGCAACTGATCGTCAGGGACATTGCCGGCAATATCACCCAACGCGACATCCTTCTGCACAATGAGGTCTGCGCCACGACCATCGACCAGATCCACCTCAGTGGCAGCGAAGAGGTTCATATCCCGCAGTGGGCCAGCAGCCCGCTCGATGATGGCAGTGATCGTCCCACCCATACCCTGTGGATCACCGGCACCGACAACCCTGCGCTATTCAGCAGACTGCCCGGCGTCAGCTACCCCTCCTGGAGTCTCGACTACGCGCTGAATCCCGGCGTGAGTGGCAGCGCAACAGTGCGCTATGAAGTCGTCGACTACGCCACCAGTGGGAAGGCCTACTACTGTGGAGAAGAGAGTTTCCAGATCAGCGTACTGCCCACCATTGCAACACCGGCCATACCCGAACCCATTGCCGATGACTGGCTGGAAGTGATATCGGGCAGTGAATTGCAGATTGCCCTGTTGCAGCAGGCATCAGCGCCGGACTTGCAGGTTGCAGCCGTCGCGCAACCCCTGCATGGCAGCAGCCAATGGCAGGCTGCATCCGCCACCTATCGATCCGACCCCGGCTACACTGGCGAGGACAGTTTCAGCTACTGGTTGCGGGATGACGCGGGAAAGGAAACCGCCCACCGGATCCAACTGCGGGTGACACCGGCCAAAGCCAAGCCTGTCGAAGAGCAGGCCGTACCGCGTACCGCAGTCAAATCGGGGGCAGCCACGCGGATTACCGCCGTCAGCGGGGGTGCATGGCACTGGCTGACACTGGTGATGTTGCTTGGGTTGCGCATGCGATTTGCGCGCAGAAGGTAACCTGGCAGTAAAAACCTGAACCCTGGAATCAGGGACAGGACAACACAAGGCTGCTCTTGCTATCGGATAGTAAGAGCAGCCCGGTCTTCTATTCGGGAATCTTTACCGGTACCGGCTCCATCTTCCAGATTTCCTCGTTGTATTCCCGCATGGTTCGATCCGTGGAGAACTTGCCGCTGGTGGCGGTGTTGAGAATACTCATCCGCACCCAGCGCTCGCGATCCTTGTAGGCCTCGGCGACATGCTGCTGGGCGTTGACGAAGCTGCGAAAATCGGCGGCAACCAGCCACGGGTCATGCGGGCTGCGAATGGAGTGAATAATGGGATCGAACAGCCCCGGACTGAACTGGTTGAAGTAACCACTCTCCAGCAGTTGCATGACCTCCCTGAAGTCATGATCACTGTCGATAATGGCATCGGGATGATAGTCCTGGCGCTGCTCCTCGACTTCCTGCGCGGTCAGACCAAAGAGGAAGAAGTTGTCTTCACCCGCCTCTTCGCGAATCTCGATATTGGCACCATCGAGCGTACCGATCGTTACCGCACCATTCATCATGAACTTCATGTTGCCGGTACCGGAGGCTTCCTTGCCCGCAGTGGATATCTGCTCCGACAGATCGGTACCGGGGCAGATGACCTCCATCGCGGTCACGCGATAATCCGGAAAGAACACCAGCCGCAGCTTGCCACGGGTATCCGGGTCGGAATTGATGACCCGGGCAACATTGTTGATCAGCTTGATGATCAGCTTGGCCTGATGATAGCCCGGCGCCGCCTTGCCGCCAATCAGCACGCAGCGTTCGGTCCAGTCATGAGTATCACCGCGCTTGATACGGGTATAGAGATGGATGACATGCAGCAGATTCAGCAGTTGCCGCTTGTACTCGTGCATCCGTTTGACCTGGACATCGAACAGCGCTTCGGGATTGAACTCGACGCCACACTCATGCGCAACCAGATCGGCCAGACGCTGCTTGTTTTCCTGCTTGACGGCATGCCAGCGCTCACGAAACGCTGCGTCATTGGCGTGGGGAACCAGCTTCTGCAACTCGTCGAGCTGCGTAATCCACTCGTCACCTATGGTCTCGTTGATCAGGCTGCGCAGGGCCGGATTGCACCCGGCCAGCCAGCGCCGCTGGGTCACGCCATTGGTCTTGTTGTTGAATTTTTCCGGCCACAGTTCGTAGAAATCGTGAAACAACCCCTCGATCAGCAGTTGGGAATGCAATGCCGCCACACCATTGATCGAAAAGCTGCCGACAATGGCCAGATAGGCCATCCGGACCATCGGCTCATGCCCTTCCTCGATGATCGACATGCGACGCATGCGCTCGTTATTGCCGGGCCAGTGGGAGGAAACCAGCGCCATGAACCGCGCATTGATCTCGTAAATGATTTCCAGCAGCCGCGGCAGCAGCTGGCGGAACAGTTGTACCGGCCAGCGCTCCAGCGCCTCGGGCAGCAGCGTGTGGTTGGTGTAGGCCATCGTGTGGGTGGTGATCTCCCACGACTCGTCCCATCCCAGGCCATGTTCGTCCATCAGCAACCGCATCAGTTCGGCCACCGCAATGCTTGGGTGGGTGTCATTCAGCTGAAAGCGGTTGCGCTCGGCAAACAGGTCCCAGCTGTCAGCGCCGTGGTGCTTGGCCCAGTGACGAAGAACATCCTGCATCGAGGCCGAGGCGAGAAAGTACTGCTGACGAAGCCGCAGCTCCTTGCCATTCTCGCTGGTGTCATTGGGATAGAGCACCATGGTGATGTTTTCGGCCTTGTTCTTCTGCGCCACCGACTCGGGATAGAAACCGGCATTGAACTCACCCAGATCGAACTCATCGGTCGCCTCAGCCTTCCACAGACGCAGCGTATTGACCGTGCCGTTGTTGTAGCCGGGTACCGGGATGTCGTAGGGCACCGCCAGCACGTCATTGGTATCGACCCAGTGCGCACCCAGTCCGCCACCATCCTGAACATAGTATTCGGTTCTGCCACCAAACTTGACGTGACAGGTAAACTCCGGACGCTCCAGCTCCCAGGGGTTGCCATTACGCAGCCAGTGATCCGGCTCTTCCACCTGGTTGCCATCCTGGATCACCTGGCGGAACATGCCATATTCATAGCGCAGCCCATAGCCGGTCACGGGAAGCTGCAACGTGGCACAGCTGTCGAGGAAACAGGCCGCCAGACGCCCCAGGCCACCATTGCCCAGTCCGGCATCATGCTCACCATCCTCGATCTCCTCCAGCTCGACGCCCAGTTCGGTCAGAGCGGCCTTGATCTCTTCATGAATCTCCAGATTGAGCATGGCATTGTTCAGCGCACGCCCCATCAGGAATTCCATCGACAGGTAGCAGGTACGGGCGGAGTCCGACTCGATCGCGGCCCTTTGCGTCGCCTTCCAGCGCTCCATCAGCCGATCACGCACCGCCATGGCCAGCGCGGCAAAACCATAGTGAACCGATCCGTCACCATTGTCTCGCCCCAGCGTATAGTTGTAGTAATGTCTGAATGAATCGCTGAGTGATTTCACATCCATTCCCAGACAGGGTAATTTCCCCTTTGCGGGTTTCGGGGGGCTTTTCATAGGCTTGTGGATCATATCTTGGTTTCCATATAACTGAATTTCTGCTGTGTGCATCTTAGACCGGGCGCACGGCAAATTCCTGAATCGACTGACAAGGGGGGCAATCCGGCAGAAAAGGCCGGACGGAGAGGAAGCTGCGTGCTGGGTCTGGGGTGCTTGCCTGGCTACCAGGGAATAAAACTGTTCATGAACGACATGGGCTTGGAGATATTGTGATTGAGTACCGACATGTCGCGACGCATCATTTCAAAGTTGCCGGACATCCGCTGGATGGACTGTTCCATGTTCGACATGGCCTGGGTCATGGGCTTCATCGAGGAGAGGTAGACCATCTGCCCTGATATCGCCTTGATCTCTGTTGACATGCTGTGCACCTGATCGGTCATCAGCGCGATGTTTTCGGTCATGTCCTGCATGTTGGTGGCAACGCCATCCATGTGCAGGGCCATCTGCGGATCAAAGCTTTCGGCGATGGTATTCATGTTGTCAGTGAGGCTGTAGATCAGGAAGAAGCCGTAACCCGCCAGTATGATGAAGGCAAACATGGCAGGATAAACCACCATTTCCCAACGCTTGGCGCTACGCTCGAAGGTGTCGAGAAAACGGGTGATATCCTCGTGCACGGTTCTGGTCGTTGCACCGACGATCTCGTTGATCTCTTCTCCCTCGTCGGCCTCCGCGGCGTTTTCGCTGAGGACGACTTCTCCGACAGTGTCGGTCGTCGCCTCATCCTGCTCTTCATGGTCCTCCTCTCGAAGCGCGTCAGTAGACTCAACCTCTTCTGGCAAAGCGGATTCATCTTGAGACTGCTCTTTTTCAGATACCATGCAACGACCTTTTCCTGGGAGTGGGATTCCCGATCCGGCATTATAGCCTCTTTACTCCGCAGGTTTCTATTGAGTAATTCCTGAATCCGAGGCTTTACCGCAGTGTCTGGCGCAAGCGCCTGATTCCACAGCGGAGCAATCGATACCCGCTGAATTGACGGGAGCCGCCAGGATTCCTGAAACCACTGTGAAACCAATATCTTGCACCATTCCTTCCGGTTTGAACCTCGGATTCAGGTAGCATGGCACCCCCCCTCCGGCACGGGAAATACCGTATCGTTACGGGCTGCAATCACTGTTCCGGCCCGCTCCGGCAACCTCCCCTCAGCAAGGACCTGGGAGGCTGTCGGACTCCTAGGAGCCTGTCCGAGAATAGTAGTCGTAGCGAGGGAAAGCCATATTAGGCCATTTTTTTCACTGATTTGAGGAGAATATTGGCTATATTTGACGAAAACCAGGGGGAAAAAGGGCCAAAATGGCTTTTCCGCAGTA
>CAYTPO010000088.1:0-13239 GCA_964439815.1 uncultured Thiotrichales bacterium | reverse complement strand
TGTCCTAATAAGTTTATGGCGGTCCTGTTTTCAGGGACAGGACCAAGGTGCAAGATGGTTGTAACAATACTCGTTTTTCTGGCTTTTCTCATTGTCGGCTACTATTCGTCGGTTGACATGCTTGGCCTCTATCTGTTTTTGCTGGTCATCCACGGTATCTTCGTCAAGTTTGCCGGTGCCGATTTTCAGAATGCCCCGGCCGTGATCGGTATACTCGTCATCCTGATGGTGGTCTCCAAGAAGAATCTCGACTACTGGCGCAGCCGGGATATCAAGCTGAAGTACATTATTCTCTACGTGGCCATTTTCCTTGCCATGATTGTTACCGGTTTCGTGGGCATCGACTACGATAACTCCATGTTCTACATGCATCTGTACATGAAGGGGTTTGTACTGACGTTGCTTGTCTACCTTCTGGTGGATTCCCGCTCGGCCATCGAGAAAATTGCGGTCTACTATCTTCTGGGTGTGATTGCAGGTGCCATGTGGGTAGGATATGAATTTGTCACGGACACCTTCAGCGGGGGAGACCAGTGGACACGAAGGGCCGCCGGATTACGCGCCGATCCCAACAATACTGCAATGCTGATGGTGGCTGGGATTCCGCTGGCATACTACTTTTCCACCAAGGCCAAACGGTGGTACCTCAAAACCCTGTTGCTACTCACGATTCCATTTATCGTCTGGGCGATGGCATTGACGGGGTCGCGTGGTGGCATGCTGGCGCTGGTTTTCGTCGCATTGCTGATCATATTCAACAAGCCCTCCATCAAGAAGCTCATCACTGCCGTGGCTGTGGCTGTGGCCATGGTCGCAGCTTCTCCGGGTGTATTGTTTGAGCGTGCAGGGAGTTTTACCACTTCCAAGAGCGTTTCCAATGATGGTTCGCTGCAGGCCAGGTTTGATCTGCTGAACACAGGGTTGCATGTATTTGCACAGCGTCCTGTTCTGGGTGTCGGGCCGGGCAATTTTGGTCGGGCCATGGTGGCTTACAAGTTGCGGGGTGATGTCGAGGCCAAGGTACCAGCCTATCTGTTTGGTGAGGAGCTTCCTGTAGCACATAACATGTTCCTGGAGGTTTTTGCCGAACTGGGGATTGTCGGAGGGATCCTGTTTTTTGGTGTACTCTATTTTTCGCTTTCCAACTACTGGCGAGGGCATCGACTGGCATCGAAGGAGGGTGAGAATTTCTCGCTGGGCTATGCACTGTTTGTTGTGATGATCGGCTTTCTGGTTGCCGGACTCTTTCTCTCGCAGGGCAAGGAGTCGGTATTGTGGTTTCTGCTGGGGCTTGGGCTGGCATTTCCTGTTCATGAACATGCAAGAAAGAGCGAGCCGGGCTTACTGGTACGTGAAGAGCAGGCAGTTGACTGAACCTGATGGTGTGCCATGGGCAGCCAGGGTTGTATGAAACGGGACTGCCAAGGGTTTGCCATTGTTTTCATTTACTTATCTTAGGCTTTAGCCGCCACCATGAATAAGACGGGTTAAAACGCTAAGCCTTTGCGTTGGGCACGTCGTTCTTCCTTTGCCCAATCTACGGGGGAATGCGTTTGCTGTTGCAACGATTAATTCTATGAAACTAAGGTGAAACCAGCGCTTCCTTGTCTGCCTTGCTCAATTTCTTAATCAGGATTTCCCTTTTTGTTGCAGCAGAGCGGGAGTCGCAGTTTTCCTGATAGACCAGCGTGACAGGTTGTCGGCTGCGCGTGTATTTTGCTGCCTTCCCCCTGCCGTTGTGTTCTTCGATTCTTCGTTCGAGATTGTTGGTGATGCCGGTATAGAGGGTATTGTCGGCGCAGCGCAGAATATAGAGCGTCCAGAGATTATGGTGGTCATTTCCCGACATTGAACGATCATTCACTCATGGTCATGAGCAAAATATGCGGCGCCGATCAGCGCCGTTTCCTGATTCAGTGAAACCCTGACCGGCATCGATTGCATCAGGTTACTGAAGCGTCCCTTGCGCGTAAAAGCATCCATGAAGACACCATTTTTCAGCAGGGGCAGAATCTTGGGTGCGATCCCACCGCCAATGAAAACACCCCCTCTCGACAGGGACTTGAGCGCGAGATTTCCTGCTTCCGCACCATAGATCTCGGTAAACAATCTCAGTGTTTCCACGCAAAGTGGATGATTTCCGGTGAGTGCCTGAAAACTGATCTCCCGGGCATCTGGCAAGGCTTCGGTATTTGTCGCCGGAAATTCTTCGGGTGGGGATGAAAAGCCCGTATCCAGCAGGAATTGATAGAGGCTCACAATACCTGGCCCCGACAGTATACGCTCCAGGCTGACATGCTCGGGGTAATGATTTCTCAGCCAGTGGAGCAGATTGTCCTGTTGGCTGGTTTGTGGCGCAAATTCACAATGCCCGCCTTCTGTTGCAATCGGGTGCCAGCGATCATCCTGATGGTAGAGCAGGGCTTCACCCAGCCCGGTTCCTGCCGCAATAACGGCGATATTGCCGGAGCTGCCCGGTTCACCACGGTTCAGCGAAGAAAAATCACTGGCGGGCAGGTGGGTCATGCCGTAAGCCGTGGCCTCAAGGTCATTCAGCAGGAATACCTTTTCCAGACCGAGCTGCCCTTGCAATGATTTTCCGGATATTGCCCAGGGCAGGTTGGTCGTGTTGCAGGTCTGATCGATGATCGGGCCTGCAATGCCCAGTGCTGCGGAGCTCAGTGAAGAGAGATCGACGGAGGTAGTGAAATCGGCAAGTATTTCTGCAAATGCCGCATGCCCCTGGCTATCGTAGATCTTTCGGGTTATCTGTTGGAGCGTAGCACCTTCACTTTGATACAGCGCCAGTAGTGTCTTGGTACCGCCGATATCACCAGCCAGAATCATTGCCGTTATCCCAGCAGGTTTTTCAGTGTTGCATGATAGATGCTGGTCAATTTGTCGAGGTCTTCGACATTGGTGTGCTCATTGACCTGGTGAATGGTTGCATTCAGTGGGCCGAGTTCAACCACCTCGGCTCCCGTGGGTGCAATGAAACGCCCGTCGGAGGTGCCGCCCGCTGTAGAGAGTTCGGTTGCAAATCCCATCACCTCCTGAATGGCACCCGTGATGGCATCGACCAGTTTTCCTTCAGGCGTCAGAAAGGGAAGGCCTGACAAATTCCACTGGATTTCATGTCGAACACCGTGGCGGCGCAGAATTTCTTCCACCCGCTGCTTGATCTGCTCGGCATTGAGTTCGGTGGAGTAGCGAAAATTGAACTCAACGACCATTTCGCCGGGTATGACATTGGTGGCACCGGTACCGGCATGGATGTTCGATATCTGAAAAGTGGTGGGCGGGAAGAATTCATTGCCTTCGTCCCACAGGGTGTTGGTCAGCTCGGCAAGTGCAAAGGCGGCCTTGTGAACAGGATTTTCAGCCAGGTGCGGGTAGGCCACATGCCCCTGTTTGCCGATGACCGTCAGTGTGGCACCCAGTGAACCACGCCGTCCGTTCTTGATGACATCGCCAAGTTTTTCGGTGCTGGAAGGTTCGCCAACCAGACACCAGTCGATTTTCTCGTTGCGAGCTTCCAGGGTTTCAATGACCTTCACCGTTCCGTCGACGGCAGGGCCTTCCTCGTCGCTGGTGATCAGCAAGGCAATCGAGCCATTGGGATTGGGGTTTTCCTTGAGAAAGGCTTTTACAGCGACCACAAAGGCGGCGACGCTGCCCTTCATGTCGGCGCTGCCACGGCCGAACAGTTCACCCTCGCGAACCGTTGGCGCAAAAGGTGGAGAATCCCACTGTTCGACTGGCCCGGTGGGAACGACATCGGTATGACCGGCAAAGCAGAACAGGGGGGCCTGGTCTCCAAGGCGCAGCCACAGATTATCGACTTCGCCGAAACGCATTTTTTCTGCCTTGAATCCCAGCGGTTCCAGCTGCTCGATCAGCAGATCCTGGCAACCCAGGTCTTCCGGTGTTACCGAGGGGCGGGAGATCAGTTCCTTGGCCAAATTCAATGTATCGCTCATCAGGGGATTCCGTTGTGAATGAATGCAGGTGGGGGTCAGGCCAATAATTCGGACTGGTATTGCTGCTCATTGAAGCCGATCAGCCGGCGTTGGCCGGTATCGAGCACCGGGCGTTTGATCATGGCTGGATACTCCAGCATCAATTCAATGGCGTTATCACGGGAAATACTCGCTTTCTGTTCATCCGAAAGCTTTCTCCACGTGGTACCGCGTTTGTTCAACAGCACTTCCCAACCCAGCTCATCGACCCATTCGGTCAGCTGCGCCTTGTCGAGTCCATCCTTGCGGAAATCGTGAAAGCGGTAATCGACCTGGTGCTCCTTGAGCCAGCGCCGCGCCTTTCTGATGGTATCGCAGTTGGGGATGCCGTAGAGGGTAATCATGAATTCTGCCGGTTATGGTCAGGGGGAGGATAAAACCCCACCCTGAATGCCATGAAATCAAATATCGCGCAATAACGCGTTGATGCCAACCTTGGAGCGGGTCTTCTCGTCGACTCGCTTGACGATAACTGCGCAATAAAGGCTGTATTTTCCATCCTTTGATGGCAGGTTGCCGGAGACAACCACGGAGCCTGCAGGCACGCGTCCGTAAAGCACCTCGTCGTTTTCACGGTCATAGATGCGCGTGCTCTGACCAATATAGACGCCCATGGAAATCACCGCGCCTTCCTCGACGATCACGCCTTCGACGACTTCGGAACGGGCACCGATGAAGCAGTTGTCCTCGATAATGGTAGGTGATGCCTGCAGGGGTTCGAGCACGCCCCCAATGCCGACGCCGCCGGAGAGGTGGACGTTCTTGCCAATCTGCGCGCAGGATCCCACCGTGGCCCAGGTATCTACCATGGTGCCGGAGTCGACGTAAGCGCCAATATTGACATAGGACGGCATCAATACGGCGCCGGAGGCAATAAACGAACCGTAGCGTGCGGCTGCGGGTGGCACCACGCGCACGCCTTCTTCACGAAACTGTTCAGCCGTCTTGTCGGCAAATTTTGGTGCAACCTTGTCGTAGTAGTTGGTGTAGCCGTCGCGGATCACCTGATTGTCATTGATTCGGAAGGAGAGCAGCACCGCCTTTTTCAGCCACTCGTTGACCACCCATTGGCCATCCACCTTTTCCGCAACACGTGCCGATCCATTGTCGAGCATGGCAATGGCCTGGTTGACCGAATCCCGGGTCGATGCATCGACATTGGCCGGGGTAATGTCGGCACGGCGCTCAAAGGCTTCTTCGATAATTGTTTGCAGTTCACTCATGGGGTTCTCCATAGGGATCGTAGTGAAAAGTCACCACTCATTGAGTAATGGCTTCTATTGTTTGTCTGATTCGATGGGCTGCTTCGATGCACTCATCCAGTGGTGCAACCAGCGCCATGCGAATATAGTTTTCTCCGGGGTTGATGCCGTCCCTCTCGCGTGACAGGTAACTGCCGGGCAGTACGGTAACATGTTGCTCTGCCAGCAGCTTGCGGGCGAATTCGGTATCGCTGATCGGTGTTCGCGCCCAGAAATAGAATCCGGCATCCGGCATTTGCAGTGGGAGAACCGGAGCGAGAATTTCTCTGACTGCTGAAAATTTTTCCCGGTACAGATCGCGGTTTTCCCTTACATGGGTTTCGTCGTTCCAGGCGACGATACTGGCGGCCTGCACTACGGGGGACATTGCGCAACCATGATAGGTGCGGTAGAGCAGGAATTTTTTCAGTATCTCGGCGTCTCCGGCAACAAATCCCGAGCGTAAACCGGGTGCATTGGAGCGTTTCGAGAGGCTGTGAAAGACAATGCAACGTCGATAATCAGTATTGCCCATGGCCGCTGCCGCGCCCAGCAGCCCGGCGGGAGGCTGTTCTTCATCAAAATAGATTTCGGAATAGCATTCATCACTGGCTATGATGAAATCATGCTCCTCCGCCAGAGCGATCAGCTTTTGCAATACAGGTGCTTCGATGACTGCCCCGGTTGGATTGCCGGGGGAGCAGAGATACAGCAGCTGACAATTCCGCCATTGCCTGTTATCGACAGCATCGAAATCAGGTACGAAATGGTTCTCAGCCAGGCAGTTCAGAAATACGGGTTCCGCACCTGCAAGCAGCGCAGCACCCTCATAGATCTGGTAGAACGGATTGGGCATCAGTACTGCCGCATCGGCTACCGTGGGATCCACGATGCACTGGGCAAAGGCAAACAGCGCTTCACGGGTGCCATTGACCGGCAGTACCTGGGTAGCCGGGTTCAGACTCCCTGCCGGCAGACTGAATCTGCGTGTCAGCCATGTGCTGACCGCCTCACGCAATGCCATGGTGCCGGCAGTAAGCGGATAACCGGACAGTTGCGACAGGTTGTTTTTAATGGCCCGGTAGATGATTTCCGGTGTCGGGTGTTTGGGTTCCCCAATCGACAGGCGTATGTCGGATTTTTCCTCGGGTGGCTCGATCTCTGCAAACAGAACCGCCAGCTTTTGGAAGGGGTAGGGCTGCAGTTTATCCAGATCTGGGTTCATGGGCCGTTTGGGGGTTAGAATTGAGCGGCGCATTATATCAGTACCGGGAGAACAGATGCAGGACAATCTTTATCAGGGCATTCACCATATCAGCCTGCTGGTGCAGGATCTGGAAAAGTCGCTGGCCTTTTACCATGAAGTGCTGGAGATGCCAGTTGCAGACGACCGGCCGGATCTGCCCTTTGCGGGTGCCTGGCTGAATGTGGGGCAGGGCCAGCAGATTCACCTGTTGATGCTGCCCAGCCCGGATGCGGGTGTTGAGCGACCGCGGCATGGCGGCAGGGATCGGCATGCTGCGCTGTGCGTTACCGATCTGACACAACTACGACAGAAACTCGATGCAACCGGAGTTGACTATACGCTCAGCCGATCGGGGCGCGCTGCGCTCTTTTGCCGCGACCCGGATGACAATGCACTGGAGTTTCTGGAGCCAGGAGCCCGTTGGACTTAACGCTGTTTGGTTGCAAAATCCCCTCGGATCGCCAAGTTGCACTCGGCCTTGCCGCCTGTAACTCGGTGCTCCAGAACCGAGCGGCTTCGTAACGATTTGCTGAGTAGTTACCCCGTCTTATTCATGGTGGATCGCAGATCCTGGCGCTGGACTGGTGCGTCTGGGCGCCGCTCTGGAGCGAAATTTGTAGCAATCGCTACCAATTGAGTGAAGCGCAAGCGTAGGCGTGCCAGAACAAGCCAGGGCCATGACAGGCTGAAGCCTCTCACCATTTGGGTGAAACGGGACTGTCAAGAGTTTGCCATTGTTTTCATTTACTTATCATAGGCTTTAACCGCCACCATGAATAAGACGGGGTTACGATCAAACCTGATTTGATGGAGTTGAGCCGCCGAATATCAGCGTGAACGGCGTTGGGGCGAGATTTCCAGGACGCCGTTTTTTACCGGGAAGGCCTGCCCGAAACCGCGGACGTAGGTTCCACCTTCAATAACAAGGCGAAACAGGTGAAAATCGGGTAATGACATGAGCAGCTTGATGGTATTGCCATGTGTCTGCTGCATACGCTCCATGATATTGCGCCACTCTGCCTCGTTGCGTTGTACCATTTTGGCGCTGGCATTCAGCATCAGCCGTTTGCGGGCAAACAGATTGCGAGAATCCTTTTCGTCGGCAATGAACATCAGGCCTGCCTGGGGCTGTGCCAGCAGGTTTTGCGTATGCCGGGCAAGTTCGCTGACGAATATACAGATATCACCCGAAGCATCGGGAATACAGGGGGAGTAGCTGGCATCGGCGCTGCCATCGGCTCCACTGGTTGCCAGCAGAACCGTCTTGAACTGATCGCGAAACTGCCGGGCTTCTTCCTGCAATTGCGCTGCGCTGGGTTCTTCAGGCATGCAAACCCCTGTCTGGATGGAAAGGCCAGGTCGCCTACGTCAAGGTAAAAGCGACCTGTGCCCTGTCGAGAGTCGACTTACTGGGGAATCCGGATGACCTGGCCGGGATAGATCAGGTCAGGGTCCTTGATAACCTCGCGGTTGGCTTCGAAAATCCGTGGGTACTCACTGGATTTTCCGTAGAACTGCTTGGCGATGGCAGAGAGCGTGTCACCTTTCTGAATGGTGTAGAACTCCACTGTTACCGTCTGTACCGGGGCAGAGACGCCGCTGGCATCGACCCCCGATATACCTTCGACATTACCTGCCATCAGAATGGCCTTTTCCACGGCATCTGCCGATTCGGCGTTTCCGGCAATGACAATCTTGCCTTCCTCGTAACTGACTTCGAGATCCTCGATGCCGGGATTATCTGCCTCGATGTGTTTCTTGATCTTTTCGGCCGGATCATCATCGCCGCCGAAGAGTTTCTTGCCCATGCTTTTTGCGAAATCGAACATACCCATTGTTGTGTCTCCAGAGATAGGGTTGAAAGCTGTGCTCCACACCCGCTGCTGTGGCAGCAGTCAGGTGGGATGATTGAGGGGGGGTGGAATCAGCGCATCAGGGCGCGTGCCGCCATGCCCATGACATCATCGATGATGGAGCCATCATTATCGCGGTCGAGAAATGAGGTCAGCAGACTGGTGGCCTGTTTCTGCTGGCCGCCACCCAGCATGTTGAGCACGTCACCCAGCGCACCGCCGGAACGGGTCTGGTTGCTCATTGCGCCCATGACCAGATTGGCCACCTGCGGCAGCATCTTCTTGATGATGCTGTCGCCAATACCTGTTTCCGATGCTACCTCGGCAGCCATGGCACGGCTTCTGTCCTTGCTGCCCAGCAGATGACCGAGAATGGCATTGCCCTCATTGCGAGCGCTGCTGGTGAAAGCATCCTGATCGCTTTCGATATAACGCTGATGATTGCCGGACTGAATGGCCTTCAGCAGGGACTCAAGCCCTGTGGGCTGCTGGGTATTGTTCTTGATCTGCTGGGTCAGACCGGGCACCAGTTTGCCCAGTACATTCAGGGCAGATTCCGGGTCGATGCCATTGGTGTTGGCCAACTGCTTGACGAGGTTTCCGCCCTGCGCAGAAAGAATGGTTTCAAGTAGACTCATTGGATTTTTCCCCCTTTTTTCGGGATGTTGCTTGATAATTACTCGGCTCACTTCTGGTCGGCAATTGCTCCTGCATTGCGCTAGCTATGGCCATCCATGGCCTGGGAGCCTGTCCGAGAATAGGGAGCCTATTCTTGGACAGCCTCCCGGTTTTTTTTTGCCTTGATCTGACGTTACATATTTCAGAAGTAACCCGAGAAGTGCAGTTACCTGAATCCGAGGCTTGAACGCGGTGTCTGGTACAAGCTCCTGATTCCACGGTGGTAAAAAAATGCGTAACCTGTTGCTGAAGTCGGTATTTTCAAAACCACTGTCTTGCACCATTCATCCCCATTTAAACTTTGGATTCAGGTGCTTTCATGGTGAATATCACGTCACAAACAGACGCCATTATCCTGCTTTATGTCGCAGGATGCTCAATCTTCATGGTTACTTTTTGTTACATGTTTCTCCAGCTCGGATTCCAGGTCGAAACTGATATCCAGCCGGCTCTGCAGATTTTTCGGATCATCGAGATCGATGGCTTCAAGGCGAAGGTCGGTATCGGAGAATTCCTCTATCTGATCCTCATTGGCCGGACTGGCGATGGTTTCGGCATTCATGTCCAGCTTGGCCTCCTGCAGCTCCAGATCCACGGTCAGGGATTCGAGGTCTGAAACTGTCAGATCCTCACCATCGGTGGGCAGTTCCAGGCTGGGTGCGGTTTCTGTGGTCTTTTCCAGAGGCTCCTCGAACACGGTCTTGTCATCGTTGTCCTCATCAAGAAGATCCAGATCCGCCAATGTCTGTTCCGACATGTAATCGCCGATATCATCGGCATAGGTGGCGCTCAACTTGTCGGCGCCGACGCTCATGCCATCGAGTGTGATATCCAGTGGTGGCAGTACTTCGGGGGTCTCACCGGTATTGATCTGGACCTCGTCCTGATCCGTCAGCGTCTTTTCCTTGCCGGCTTTCTTGGTGAATGCACGTTCGCAGATATTACTGATCTGCTGGTGCATGCCGCTGTTGGGATCGGGATGTTTCTGCATCAGCTCCACGGACAGGGTCTGCAACTCGTTCATTCTGGACGTTTCCGCAAACAGCTTGAGTTGCAGCAGCTTGTGCCGGTCATTGTCGGGTTCCAGTGCCAGCAGGCGGTTGATGGTCTCTTCCGCCAACGAGTACTGACCATAGGCGAGATAGATTTCCGCTTCCTGCGCTGCATTCAGTGATGAGTCCGATTCGGCATCATCGTGATGGTTGATGATTTGTGTGGCATCGGCATCGAATTCATCCTGAACAGGACGCATCGTCTCCTGTGTATCCTTGGCGACCAGTTCGTGATCCATCTGGCTCAGATCGGGATGAACCAGTGGCTCGATATCCGTTTCCGGTGAGATGAATGATGGTACGGTCGCATCCGGTGCCTCACGTGGCGTTGGCTCCGTGGGTTTTTCCGTGTCGTTGGTGAGTATTTCACTGTCACTCGCCAGTATTGCGGTGTCATCGCTCGGTAACTCCAACGCCTCGGCATCCCCAAGATCCAGATCCATGGCCGGGATGCCACGGGATGCGCTCTCGACGGTTTCGATATCATCCCGATTGCCGGGGGATACCGCCGCATCGGGTGTATCGATGGCGGTGATGCCGGTGGTAGGCTGGGGTACGTGAACCGGCTCTTCATCGCGCCGGCGCCGCCATACCAGAAACAGCAGCAGTGGCAGCAGCGGAATGAACAGCAGCCACGGCAGCCACTTCATGATAAGGGAGCTGAAGCTGCCATCGGATGCGCCAAAACCAACCTTGCTCAGTGCCTCGATCTTCAGCTCCAGGCGTTTCAGAGTCTCTTCGGTTCTGTTGAGCTTTTCCTCGGTTCTGGAAATCTTTTGCTCCAGAACCTTGCGTTCGGATTTGAGTGCCGCAATCTCCTGCAGCAGTACGGCATTGGTCGTGCCGGAAGTCGTCTGATCGCCGGATTGCTGGTCAGAGGTTATCGTACTGGCGACCTCCTCGGGTGCGGCAATGGCGGGATCGTTGTCTACCGTTTCCGCCGGCTGGGAAGGTGCCGCTCGCATGCCGGAGGCTTCCTTGTCGAGCTCTGCCATGCGCCTGGACAACTTGCGGGAAATCTCGGCTGCCGCCTGATCTGGCGGCAGAATCTTCAATTCACCCTCAACCGCTGGGGCAGCTTCTTCCGGGGCGGCCGCTTCCTGCTTGGGTGCTTCCGCAGCGGGCTCTGCAGCGGCCGCAGCGGCGGTTGCAGAACTGACGGGTGGGGTTTCCGGTGCCGGAATCTTCGGCCCGGCAACGCTTGTCTCATCGATCAGGATTGGCTCGTTTCCAGCCAGTGTCGTGACGAAATCACTGATCCCGATGGCTGCCGAAGTTGCCAGATAGCTTTCGCCCATGCTGACATCCGTCTCTGACGGGATGACCAGATAACTGTTCTTTTCCAGTGAATCCATGGAGCCGGTAAAGGCCTGCGGATTTGCCACGTAAATGGCTTGCATCAGTGCCTTGATCTCATCTTTCGATGCGCCGCGACCGGCTATTTTCTTTGCAATCTTGCTGAGGCTGTCGCCCGGGCGAACCGGGCCATAACGACCATCCTTGATAACGGTCCGCTTGCTGCGTGGTGGCTTGACCTGTCTGGGTGTGGCGCTTTTTGCAGTACTGCGTTTCTTCGATGATTTCTTGCGCTCGCTGCGTGCCGGTGGAATGAGATCGTCAGGTTGCAGGGTAAATACTTCGGTATCCAACGCCCTGGCGGTGATGGGGGCTTCGCGGGTAAACACGGGTTGGGCCGTTTCTGCCACCTCGGTGGGTTGAGGTGCGGCAGTGACTGTTGCCGGTATGGGCTCGGGCTCCTGCGCAGCAGTAACGGGTAGCTGCTGGTAACCCGGGGGATCGAGAAACAGCGCGACTTCCTTGAACAGGCGGCCGTTCTTCCAGTTAACTTCCAGCAGGAAGTTGATCAGCGGTTCCTTGATCGGCTGGCTCGTGGTCGCTCGCACCAGATAGTTGCCACCGGGCTGCGGCTGGATGGTGAAACTGGCAGATTTGAGTGCTTGCGGGTATTCGAGCCCGTATTTGGTGTGCTTTTCCCGGCTGGCGATCCTGACTTCCAGATCCTGACTGCGGATGCCTTCCTTGGGTGATGCAAGAATACTGATCCGCGCCAGCAGAGGCTGATTGAGGTGGGAAAGGATATCGATGTTCCCCACACCAATGGCTGAAGCCGATAATGGTAAGGCGAGCAATGCAGCAGCCAGCGATTTCTTGAGCGGGTGTCCAGAGAACATTGTCTATAATTCAATCAGCCGAAAATCGTGGAAATCATAGCATATTCATTGAAGTGGTTGACGGTTTTACTGTTTTTCCACTGCTTCTTCATCCTGTTGCAGCTTCCACAGGCGGGCATACAGCCCGTTTTGTTCGATCAGCTCGGGATGCGAGCCACGCTCCAGAATCCGTCCCTTTTCCATGACGAGAATCTTGTCGGCGTTGACGATGGTAGACAGCCTGTGGGCAATGACCAGTGTGGTCGTGTTTTCCGAGGCACGCTCCAGTGCCTGCAGAATATTCTGCTCCGACTGGGTGTCGAGGCTCGATGTGGCTTCATCGAACAGCAGGATTCTGGGTTGCTTGAGCACGGCGCGGGCAATGGCAATCCGCTGTTTTTCGCCGCCGGAGAGTTTCAGTCCCCGCTCGCCGACAACGGTGTCGTACCCCTCCGGCAGGGACATGATGAAATCGTGAATATCGGCCACTCTGGTCGCGGCGTGGATCTCTTCCAGCGTTGCATCGGGTTTTGCGTAGCGCAGGTTGTGCATCAGGCTGGCATTAAACAGCACCGTATCCTGCGGGACGATGCCAATGGCCTTGCGGAGACTCTCCTGAGTAACGTGGCGGATGTCCTGATCATCGATACAGATGCAGCCTTCCTGCACATCGTAGAAACGAAACAACAGCCGCGCGAGAGTGGATTTGCCGGATCCCGAAGGACCGACGATGGCCACTTTCCGGCCGGTCTCCACTATAAAGCTGATGTCATGCAGGATGGCGCGGTCGGGCTGGTAATGGAAGCTGACGTGGCGAAACTCGACTTTGCCGTTGCGGGGTTGCAGTGGCCTGGCATCGGGTGCATCGGTGATCTCGGGCTTGCGGCCCAGCAGTTTGAAGACCATGTCCATGTCAGCCAGCGAATAACGCAGTGCGCGATAGATGACACCCAGGAAACCCAGTGGCATGAAAAGCTGC
>CAYTPO010000087.1:0-10177 GCA_964439815.1 uncultured Thiotrichales bacterium | reverse complement strand
CTCACAGCCAGTGTCGTTGACCTTCGCGCCTTCCGGTGACTCGGGGCATTTGTCCTTGCTGTCGACGACACCATCGTTATCGGAGTCCAGCTCGCAACCAGTGTCGTTGACCTTTGCGCCTTCCGCTGACTCGGGGCACTTGTCCTTGCTGTCAACGACGCCGTCGTTATCGGAGTCCAGCTCGCAACCAGTGTCGTTGACCTTTGCGCCTTCCGGTGACTCGGGGCATTTGTCGTTGCTGTCGACGACACCATCGTTATCGGAATCCAGCTCACAGCCAGTGTCGTTGACCTTTGCGCCTTCTGCTGACTCGGGGCACTTGTCGTTGCTGTCAACGACGCCGTCGTTATCGGAATCCAGCTCACAGCCGGTGTCGTTGACCTTCGCGCCTTCTGCTGAGTCGGGGCACTTGTCCTTGCTGTCGGCTACGCCATCATTATCGGAATCCAGTTCGCATCCTGCTGCATCCACCACGGTACATTTGGGCGTTTCGGAGCATTTGTCCTTGCTATCGACCACACCATCGTTATCACTATCGATTTCACAGCCCAGGGGCGTGACCTTGATGCCACTGGCCGTCTCGGGGCATTGGTCAACCAGATCGATGACACCATCTCCATCCGTATCAGCGGGCGCGGGCGGCACCACTGGCGGTACTTCCTTCGCCTTGTACTTGATGGTGAACGTTACATTGTTCACATCCGATGCAAAAAAGGAGATCGTGTTGTTACGTTCAACCCACTCCCCCTTCACATTGCTGCTGTATTCCAGAATCTCGAACTTCTCCGGAAACATCCAAGCGTAGACAAAGTGGGTAAAATTACCCGGCGTATTCCAGAATCCAAACAACCCGTCTTCCTGCGCCTTGCCATCCCAGCTTTTAAACGTGTAAACGCCATCATCGTCCTGCGTTACCTCGGTTTCGAATTTCCCCGGGTACATAACGACAAAGGTGCCCTGCTTGAATCGGAGTATATTGCTCAACTTGCCGGATTCATTGTCCCACTCGAAATCATTGGGATAGATATAATAGAAATCCTTGATATCCAGATTCTTGTTGACGTGAAATTCGTAGCTGCTCCAGTCCGTCCGCATGGTACGGTGCTGAATATAGGAACGACCGTCCTCCTTCAGCTGGATAATACTTTCGCTGATGACTTTCTTGTCCTCTGCATAAGCGCTGCCGCTCAACCACAGTAACGCTAGCAATAGCGCCAGACACCAACTTTTCAGTCTTGCAAGATACTGGTTTTTCATTTTTTGATTCTCGATAGCATGATCCCGGGTAGCGGGATTATATAGGTGACTGTCTGCAGTTGCACCTGAGGCCAAGGTGTAACGTATTTGCGGCCTTGCAGGGGCATCAGGGCGCAGCCAGCTCCACCCAGCCAAATCCCCGTTGCTGGTTGGCAACCCGGACATCGCATTTGATGGTATCCACCACCGAGCACAACATATCGAGCACCAGATTTTCATCGTTGTTCTTTTCACTCAAATGCATGGCACGCAGGTAGCTGAGGTTGGCGGTATCGAGGGAAGCAAGCAACTCCCGCGCCTGGTGGTTGGCCAGATGCCCGTAGCGATGATCGATACGACGCTGCAACGGCGGTGGATAGGGTCCATTGGCCAGCATTTGTGGATCATAATTGCACTCCAGCAACAGGGCATGACAGCCATCCAGTGCAGCGATCATGTGTGAAGTGATACAGCCGGCATCCGTCAGCAGACCCAGGCGCTGATCGTGAGGATCACTGAAGACAAACTGGCAGGGTTCCTCGGCATCATGCGGCACAGGAAAGGGTGACACCCGCAGATTTCCGAGGTCAAAGCTGTTGTGCGGAGAGATGAAACGGGTCTGGTGAAACCGGGTATCACGGCAACCACGCGCCGTGCCGTGGGTGAGGTAGACCGGCAGGCGATATTTTCGCGACAGGACTGGCACACCCTTGATGTGGTCACCATGTTCATGAGTAACCAGGACGGCTGTCAGTGCATCGGGCGAGACCTCCAGCGCTGCCATTCGCCGCGCCGTTTCGACGGCGGAATAGCCACAATCGACCAGCACCAGGGTATCGCCGGACTGGATCAGCGTTGCGTTACCCTTGCTGCCGGATCCCAGCGACGCAAACCTGATCACAGGCTACTGTCCCGTCAGAAAACTGCGTAGACGTACTGCTTCCGTACCCTGCAACGCCGGATCGGAACCCAGCAATGCCCATTCGCTCTTGCCGCCCTTGAGGGCCGCTCTCTGTGAGGCCCGATGCAGCAGCGTGATCTTGCTGCCACTGCCGGTGCGTTCCAGCTTGACCTCGAACTGGTCACGTACCCCCGGCCGCGCAGCACCATCGGCGGCAGGAATCCAGTCGGTCAGAATTCTGCCCGTCAACGGGTTTGATTCGAGCAACGGGATGTCTCGCTGCATCCAGTAGGCGACCAGACGCGACCAGACCTTCTCCGGCTGGGCCTCAACCTCGAACCAGTTTTGCTCGGTCGCAATCTTTCCGGGCTGCGGGTGTGGTTCTGCGGCTGCCTGTTTCCTGACCACCATCGTATCGGTCAACGCCTGGCGGGTAACGAATACCGGTAGATCCTCCTTGCGGGTCACCACAGGCCCAGCCTTGTCGGCAGAGCCGCCGGAATTCGCCTGGGTTGGCGCCTTTGGTGATACAGGCTTGCCGGGTTTGACGGCTGCCGATGGAGTGGAATCGACACTGGCAACCGGCTTTGGCGGCACCGGGGCTGGTTCATCGATATCACGATCGGCATCTTCAAGCCGCTCCGGTACACGATAGGTTGTGTCGGGTCGTGGTGTCAGAATACCTTCCGGCTTTTTCAGAAACGCCACGCTGCGGCTTGTCTTGTAGTCATCCTTGTTCGATGGCAACAGACTGCATCCGGCTAGAAAAATGCCCGCCAACAACAGGATCGCGCCATGAGACACCGCTTTTTTCATACTGACAATACGCCAGCAGCCTGCATGGATGCGACCAGCACCGGCCGGCAGGATTCACTCAATGGCGTCAGCGGCAGCCGGATGGCAGAGCCGATTCTGCCCATTTCATGCAGTGCCCATTTGACCGGGATCGGGTTGGCTTCAAGGAACAGATCACGATGCAACGGAATCAACTCGGCATTGATCTCCCGCGCCCTGCCAAGATCACCTTCCAGTGCAGCCATGCACATGTCATGCATGCGATCCGGCGCAACATTGGCGGTCACCGATATACAACCTTGCCCACCCAGGGCAATGAAATCGACCGTGGTCATATCATCCCCGGAGTACAACTCGAACCCGTCGATGCACAAGGCCTGATGGATCGCCACGCGGGAGAGATCGCCGGTCGCGTCCTTGATACCAACGATATTATCGACCTGCGACAGACGCCCCACCGTTTCCGGCAGCATGTCGCAAGCAGTGCGACCGGGTACATTGTAGAGAATCTGCGGTATATCGACGGTCTCGGCAATCAGCTTGTAATGCTGGTAGAGACCTTCCTGTGTCGGCTTGTTGTAATAGGGGGTGACCAGCAGAGCCGCTGTAGCGCCCGATGCCTTCGCCGACTCGGTCAACTCGATCGCCTCGCTGGTGGAGTTGGCGCCCGTACCGGCGATTACCGGGATGCGCCCTGCCGCTGTCTCTACCGCGTGCCTGATGACGGCGCAGTGTTCATCGACATCCAGTGTCGCCGATTCACCGCTGGTGCCCACAGCCACAATCGCGTCGGTCTTCTGTTTGATGTGAAATTCGATCAGCGCCGTGAGGCTATCGAAATCGATAGCGCCGCCTTCGAGCATCGGTGTTACGAGTGCGACCATACTGCCGTTGAACATCAAACTATCTCCACCTGCAAAACGATAGATCATACTGCCCTGTGTTCATGCGCTCAAGCAGCAGCGTGCCTTCCGAATTTCACCCATTCGCGGATTATGGTACAAGGGTACCGACACCCACCAAAGGAGCACGCTAATGACCGAACTCAAGGTTGGAAATCCGGTACCCGATATCACGCTGCAAGCCACTGGCGATCAGACCATTTCCCTGTCCGACTATCATGGCAAGAAGAACGTCGTACTCTACTTCTATCCCAAGGACAGCACTCCCGGCTGCACCACCGAAGGGCAGGATTTCCGCGATCATTACGAGGAATTCCAGCAGCTCGATACCGAGATTCTCGGTGTTTCGCGCGACAAGATCCGCTCTCACGAGAACTTCAAGGCCAAGCAGGGCTTCCCTTTCGAGCTGCTGTCCGACCCGGATGAAATCGCCTGCAACGCCTTCGATGTGATCAAGGAAAAGAAGCTCTATGGCAAGACCTACATGGGTATCGAGCGCAGCACCTTCCTGATCGACAAGACAGGCAGACTGGTCAGGGAATGGCGCAAGGTCAAGGTGAAGGGGCATGTCGAAGAAGTGCTCGAAGCCGTCCGGGAACTGGCGGCCTCATGATGGCCCTTACCGGAACTTTCATGGGCAACCACTATCCCACTGTAGTAACAATCTCCCGAATCCAAGGCTTGAAAACGCGGAAACAATAACGATGAACAAACCCACCGCCGTACCTGAAAACCGCCAGCGCCTCTACGTGCTCGACACCAATGTGCTGATGCACGACCCCACAGCTCTGTTCCGCTTTCAGGAGCACGACATCTTCCTGCCGATGGTCGTGCTCGAAGAGCTCGACCGGGGCAAGAAAGGCGTTTCGGAAGTTGCCCGCAATGTCCGCCAGGTCAGTCGCTTCATCGACGACCTGATGACCACGGCTGGTGCTTCCGACCTGCAGAACGGTCTGCAGCTGACGAGCTACGCCAGTGTGGACAATGGCGAAGAGCATGGTCGGCTGTTTTTCCAGACCCATGTGCTCGACAAGACCCTGCCCGCCACCCTGCCCGGCGAGACTGCCGACAACAGCATCCTGGCCACTGCGCTGGCACTGAAAGAGGAGATGCCGGAAACCGCCATCATTCTCGTCTCCAAGGACATCAACCTGCGCATCAAGGCTGCGGTGCTGGGGATCCACGCCGAGGATTACTACAACGACAAGGTACTGGACGATGTTGATCTGCTGTTTCGCGGCATGCATGCCGTCGAAGAGGACTTCTGGGAGCATCATTCCAAGGATATGGAATCATGGCAGGAGGACGGCCGCACCTTCTACCGGCTGAGCGGGCCGGGCGCCTCTGAGTGGTATCCACTGCAGTGCCTCTACTCCGACGATGAGGACAACAGCCTCCAGGCCATCGTCCAGTCGGTGCATAACGATCACGCCATTATCGAAATGGCACGCGACTTCCGTGAGCCCCGGCACGACATCTGGGGCATCAACGCCCGCAATCTGGAGCAGAACTTCGCCATGAACCTGCTGATGAATCCGGAAGTGGATATCGTCACCCTGGTCGGCCCCGCCGGCACCGGCAAGACATTGCTGGCGCTCGCCTGCGGCCTGACGCAGACACTCGACTCCAAACACTATCGGGAAATCATCATGACACGCGTGACGGTGCCGGTTGGCGAGGATATCGGCTTTCTGCCCGGCACCGAAGAGGAAAAGATGACGCCGTGGATGGGTGCGCTGATGGACAATCTGGAGGTGCTCTCCGGCTCCGACAGCACGCACGGGGACTGGGGACGCGCCGCCACCAACGATCTGCTGCAGAGTCGGATCAAGATCCGCTCACTCAACTTCATGCGCGGTCGCACCTTCCTCAACCGCTACATTATTCTCGATGAGGCCCAGAACCTCACCGCCAAGCAGATGAAAACCCTGATCACCCGTGCGGGACCCGGCTCCAAGATCATCTGCATCGGCAACATCGGCCAGATCGACACCCCCTATCTGACCGAAACCACATCAGGGCTCACCTATGTCGTCGACAAGTTCAAATCCTGGGAGCACAGTGGTCACATCACACTGATGACCGGCGAGCGATCCCGACTGGCCGATTTTGCATCCAGGGAATTGTAGCGAAAACCACCGCAAAATCGGGACCGAACCGAAGCAGGCTCGTGGTTCCCGGAATGAACCGTGGCTTGGTGCTGAAGCCGGAGAAGGCACCTCGCCCAAACTGAGGCGCCCACCTCCCTGTGGTCTGGATGCCGGTCCATCCGGCATGACGGCGGCGGCTGAAGCTCGCCTCCACGCTTCAATTCAACATGAACAAGCGCGATTGGGGACTGGCCCGCTATTCACACTCCCGATCAAGATTCTCGATCTCCACCTCTTCCTTGTATTCCCTGATCAGCGGTGTCCAGTCGATTTCGCTGTAGCTCTCGTAATCTATCCAGTAGACCTCATATTCCGAGAAACGGGTCTCGACCTTTGCCTTGTAACCCATTTCCGCCAGATCGCGCACCCGCTGCAATGAACCCGCCTTGCGGGAAAACAGCCCCAGTGAGATGGCGTTGTTGCGTTTAGGCTCGCCGACGATGAAATAATCGGTGAAGCCGATCGATGCCAGATGATCGGCCACTTCCCTGGCTCTCTGGCGTGTCGGATAGGACGGCAGATATACCCAGTAGCCGCTGGCCTTGCGTGCCTTTGCCGTTCTGAGGGCGGGTTTGACGCCCTTCTTGACCATCTTCGCGGTAAAGTCGTTGACGATCTTCTTATCCTTGAACGGACCCAGCGTATAGCACTTGAGCGGACCACGAACGATCGTCTGCGGTGGCTGAACTGCAGCAATGCCGTAGCCGCCACTGGCTTCGGAAGCCTTGTCGAATTTGCCCTGGTCCTTGATGGCCGCCAGTGCTTCCGCTGTTTTTTCTTGCTTCACGTGGTCTTGCGCCACATCGTCGGCTTCATCGACGGGGGCAGCTTCTTCCTGCTGCCCCGTCTCATCCTGCTGCGCTACAGGCGCATCATCCAGCGATACCACTTGTACCGGTGTCTCGGCAACGGAATCGGTACTGGCCAATGTCACTCCCGAAAAGCCGACAGGCACCTGCGACAAGGGTTTGGGGGGGGCATCGGTTTCACCCAGCATGACCAGCATCGGAATGTTTTGCGCGCCTCGCGTGTAGCTGTGCATGGTGCGCTGTGATTCCTTGGGCAGCAGAAAGAAAACGATGTTGGCAAGCAACAGAAGCAGGATGAAATAACGCATAGTCAGAGTTTACCGAGTCCCTTTAGCAACAGGTTTGGATCCAGAGTGGCATTGGATTGTAATGCAGGAGCAATGACTTCTGCATCTCCCCCGGTAACAATAATTGTGACATGACCTCCCAGCTGCTGCGTCATCAGCCTCACGATTCGCTCGACCGCCCCCTGCAGGCCATGATAACTGCCGCCATTGACGCAGGATTCCGTGGTGTTTCCCAGCAGCAGAGTCGCTGCGGCAGGATCGGAAGTGACCAGACTGGTGCCGGCACCAAGGCTCTGCCTGAGCAGGCCCAGGCCCGGGAAAATGATCCCCCCCACATGATCACCGGCCGCATCGAGTGCATCGACCGTCACCGCCGTACCGGCATCGATCACGATCAGGGGTTCCCGGTAAAGATCTCTGGCCGCCAACAGATTCAGATAGCGGTCGATGCCAAACCTTTGCGGCTCTCGATAAGCCAGTCCGAACGGCGGTGTTGCGGGGATCACCGCAAAACGGATCACCCTGCCTCCCTGCGCCCGAAATGCGTCCGCAACCAGATGATTGAATGCTTCACCCTTGACACTGGCAACCCGCCACTGAAGCGCCGATGAAGTGGCCATCACCTCCCGGCAGAGCGCCGCAGCAGCCTCTTGCGGCGAATAGGTCTTTCGCAGCGGGCTTCCTTCATTGACCTGAGTGCTGTCAATCCATTTGTAACGGGTGTTCCCGAGATCGAGCAGGCAGGTTCCCATCAAATCCTCAAACTCACGTCACCCGAATGAAAACTGCGGGTATTATCCGCATTTCGCAGCAAAAAGCGAAAGGCTTCATCAATCCCGGCTCCGATACCCCGTACCACCTCATCCCCGCTGTGAATCGTCACCGCCTGGCCAAACGCCAGATCGTAATCACTCCATTGCGACTGGATGAACTGCGCCCCGGATTCCGGGAACGCCACAAACAGCGAACGCAATGCGGTCAACAAATCGGCCGCCAGCGCATTACGATCCGGCAGTGCGGCTTCTCCGCAATGGTGGTGCAGGCTCGTCCACTGCTGGTCGATGGCCTGCCCCTGATCCGGCATATTGATATTCAACCCGACCCCGATGACTGCATCCGCATGACTTGCCGAGGTGGAGAGCAGCTCAACCAGAATCCCCCCCAGTTTTCTGCCATCGACATAAAGATCATTCGGCCACTTGATCCCGACCGGAGCCTCCGACAACGGTGCCAGCACCTTAGCCACCGCAATTCCGACGGCCAGACTCAACCCCGCCAGCAACGCAGGACTGCACTCGAACTGCCAGCGTATCGAGAAATAGAGATTGTGACATGGTGGCGATATCCACTGATTTCCGCGCCGCCCCCGACCCGATGTCTGCATCTCCGCCAGACAAACCCGCCCTTGGGACTGCGCCGGCTGACGTGCCAGATAGCTGCTGGTGGAATCGACCGAATAGAAGACTTCAGGAGGCAGTAACCACTCCCTGCCTGGTGACTGCAACCGCTGCCCAATCTGCACCGGGCACAGCAGGGAAACAGGCTCTCTCCAGATGACTTCTCCCCCCTTGGAAATCCCGATATCCAGGCCATCATCGCGCAATTGCTGCAGCGCGGTGGATACCGCAAGTGCGTTCAACCTGGAAACCACGGTTGGGCGTGAAAAAGACGCGCAAGCAATTGGTGTGGACTTTCGTGATCCAACGGCAGTTTCCAGGTTCAACTTCACATTCGCCGCCAATTCCGCGACCGAATGCGGCCGGCCATCCGCCAACAGCGTCAAAATGCTGGTAAAATTCGCCACGGCTGATTCAACTGCTCCATTCCCCATATACAGGGTGCAGAGCTTAGCAAAGCCGACTTTTATTTACCTTACCCGGAACTGACAACGAAACACATGCCCCTACGGATGACACAAATCGGCCTGGTCCTGACCGCTCTCTGCAGCAGCGCCACAGCCGGAGACCGCGTCTATCACTACCATGGTGACGACGGCGTTCCACTGTTTACCGACAAGAAACTGCGCGGCACACGGCTGGTCAGCGTCAAATACTACGGCCGTCCAACCGCCGTCAGCACCTGCAACCAGAACCGGGCTGCCGTTAAAAAGCGCATCCGCACCTATCAACCCCATATCCAGGCCATGGCCGAGCGCTACAACGTCGACACCGACCTCATCAAGGCCGTGATCGTTACCGAATCCTGTTTCAATCCCAAAGCCGTCTCCCCCGTCGGCGCACAAGGCCTGATGCAACTGATGCCCGCCACAGCAAGAATGCTCGGCGTCTCCGACCCATTCGACCCAGCGCAGAACATTGCCGGTGGTGTGCGCTACCTGCGCATGATGCTCGATGAATTCCAGCAGAACAGGAAACTGGCGCTGGCCGCCTACAACGCCGGTCCCAACGCCGTAAAGAAATATGGCCGCGTACCCCCCTTTCGCGAAACCCAGCGCTATGTAAAAAAGATACTCGCGATGATCTAGAGCCACCCCGCCACCCGCACCGTCATGCCGGATGGACCGGCATCCAGACCACAGGGATGTGAGCACCGCTGCCGAGACAAGGCATCTTTTGAGATTCAACGCGAAGCCACAACCCCGCCACGTCCACCGTCATGCCGGATGGACCGGCATCCAGACCACAGGGATGTGAGCACCGCTGCCGAGACAAGGGATCTTTTGAGATTCAACACGAAACCACAACCCCGCCACGCCCACCGTCATGCCGGATGGACCGGCATCCAGACCACAGGGATGTGAGCACCGCTGCCGAGACAAGGCATCTTTTTGAGATTCAACACGAAACCACAACCCCGCCACGTCCACCGTCATGCCGGATGGACCGGCATCCAGACCACAGGGATGTGAGCACCTCTGTCGAGACAAAGGATCTTTTGAGATTCAAGACGAAACCACAACCCCGCCACCCGCACCGTCATGCCGGATGGACCGGCGTCCAGACCACAGGGATGTGAGCACCTCTGCCGAGACAAGGGATCTTTTTGAGATGCAGCATAAAACCGCAGTTCATGCCGGGCAATCCATCTCGGGAACGCCAGCTTATCCCGACCTACGAAACCCAAGGTGTATCTGAAT
>CAYTPO010000086.1:0-2349 GCA_964439815.1 uncultured Thiotrichales bacterium | reverse complement strand
GTGGCGCCGAGCAGCCCGTATCTGAAGGCGTTGATCATGTAGAGGATCGGGTTGAGCAGGGAGACGCCTTGCCAGAATTCCGGCAGCATGGAGACGGAGTAGAAAATGCCGCCCAGGTAGGTCAACGGTGTCAGCACGAAGGTGGGGACGATGGAGATATCATCGAAGCTTTCGGCGAAGACGGCGTTGATGAAGCCGGCGAGCGAAAACAGGATGGCGGTCATGACGGAGATGCTGATGGCGACGGCGATATTGTGGATGTGGAGTTCCGCGAACAGCAGCGAGACCAGGGTGACAACCAGGCCGACGGTGAGTCCGCGGGCGACGCCACCGGTGACATAGCCGAGCAGGATAATGGCGTTGGGCAGTGGAGATACCAGCATCTCTTCCACGCTGTGGGAAAACTTGGCCATGTAGAACGATGACACCACATTGGCGTAGGAGTTGGTGATGATGGCCATCATGATCAGCCCGGGGATGATGAATTCCATGTAGGTATAGCCATCCATTTCACCGATTCTGGGGCCGATCAATCCACCAAAGATGATGAAGTAGAGTGCCGTGGTGATGGCGGGTGGCAATACGGTCTGCAACCAGATCCGCAGGAAGCGTAGCACCTCCTTGGTAACGATGGTGTTGTAGGCCGTCAGTTTTTCCCGGATGGTCATGCCTTGGCTCCATTGCTGATCAGGTGGAGAAAGAGTTCTTCGAGCCGGTTGTGCTTGTTGCGCAGGCTGGTGACTTCGATGCCCAGTTCGCCCAGCTTGCTGAAGAACTGATTCAGCGCGGTATCCTTGTTGATCGTGACCTCCAGTGTGTGGTCGTCCACCTGTCTGATGTTCATCCCGGCCACCTCCGGTGCGGATGGCAGCGGATGGCGCAGGTCGAGCACGAAGATTTCACTGTCCAGCGTGTTCAGCAGTGATTTCATGGTGGTGTTCTCGATGATCCTGCCCCGATCGATGATGGCAATATTGCGGCAGAGGTTTTCAGCCTCTTCCAGATAGTGGGTGGTGAGGATGATGGTGGTGCCACGCGTATTGATCTCCTGCAGGAATTCCCACATGGAACGCCGCACTTCGATATCCACCCCGGCCGTGGGCTCGTCGAGAATCAGCATACGCGGTTCGTGGACCATGGCCCGGGCAATCATAAGGCGGCGCTTCATGCCGCCGGAAAGTGATCGTGCCTCGACCCGCCGCTTGTCCCACAGCCCCAGCTTGTTCAGGTAATGGTCCACCTTGGGACGTGAAGTCTTGCGGCTGATACCGTAGTAGCCGGCCTGATTGATGAGGATCTCCTCCACCGGTTCGAACATGTTGAAGTTGAACTCCTGTGGTACCAGTCCGAGTTCCTGTTTGGCGAGTGAGGGTTCGCGATCGATATCGTGGCCGAAAATGGCCACCTGGCCGGATGACTTGCGTACCAGTGAGGTCATGATGCCGATGGTGGTGGACTTGCCGGCGCCGTTGGGACCGAGCAGGGCAAAGAAATCGCCCTCGGCAACTTCCAGGTCGATACCTTTCAGCGCCTCGAAGCCACCCTTGTAGGTCTTGTGGAGATCGGTGATTTGAAGTGCCTGAATCATGCTGCCCGCTTGATGCCCAAAAGTGGTGAGCGGTATATCATAGCGGCTATTCAATTCTCAGAGGATATTCCCTTGCCATTACCCAACTGTTTTGTTGCGGGCAGCGCGTCCGCCATACCACTACACCTGCTCGGGGCATCCGCATGGCCAGATTTTCTTGCCGCTTGTGATGCACGGGAGAAAGTCTGGATCGAATCGCAGGGGTTTGTTGCCGAGACGGGCTCGACCTGTGTCGTACCGGGTGCTGACGGTGCAATCAGCCATTGCCTGGTCGGATTGGGGGATGGCGATGTCGATACCTGGTCGCTGGCGGCGGCGGTTGCGGATTTGCCAGCGACCGACTATCGGCTCGAAGGGGAATGGAGTGCCTTGCAGCGACAGCAGATGGCTGTCGGCTGGGCTGCAGCGAGCTATCGTTTTGAGCGTTACCGGGCGGAGGACAAACCGCAGCCCCGCCTGAACATCGAGGGGAATACCACGGCGCTGGAGGCTGAGGTCAATGCGCTGTATCGGGTACGTGATCTGATCAATACGCCGCCCAATGACATGATGCCCGAGGCGCTGTCGGCACAAGCTGCTGAATTGGCAGCACAATATGGCGCTGTTTTCTCCGAGATCGTGGGGGATGCCCTGTTGCAGGAGAACTACCCGACCATCCACATGGTAGGGCGTGCCAGCCGGCATGCGCCACGCCTGCTCGAACTGCGCTGGGGTGAGGTCGGGCACCCTCATGTCGTGCTGGTGGGGAAGGGGGTCTGTTT
>CAYTPO010000085.1:0-18808 GCA_964439815.1 uncultured Thiotrichales bacterium | reverse complement strand
CCTCAGGCAAAACAAAATGCCCTCGCTGCTCAAGTATTCGCAACGCCTTCAGGCAGCCGCTGAGTTGCATGTTGCCCCGAACATCATGAAAATCAAAATGCTCGCATACCCTCTTCGCCAATGCCGTTCTGTGGGGAAGGGCATCGACCTTTAGCAGGTTGGCGACGTAAGCAAGGTTTTCGGGACTGGAAAGGGTGCGCTTGATTTGGTTCTGTATCTTCATGCGCGTAGCATGAAATACGCGGCGACGCTTGTCCAGTTGTTTTTATGGGTAATAGGCAGTCCTAGGAGGCTGTCCGAGAATAGGAGTCGTAGCGAGGGAAAGCTATTTTAGGCCATTTTTTTCACTGATTTGAGGAGAATATTGGCTATATTTGACGAAAACCAGGGGGAAAAAGGGCCAAAATGGCTTTTCCGCAGTAGGCTCCCTATTCTCGGACAGGCTCCTGGTGGGCAGAGGGGTTTTGCAAACCTGTGTTTCCGAGGACAGGTCTGGCTTGCTCACAGTGGAAATCACGATTTTCCAGCAACATGACACCCGCGCTGATAGCAGCAGAAAGCCCACTGCGTATACTTGAGGCGATGGCTATCCGCTATCCCATCCCTGAAACACGAAGACACCATCCCATGAGTAAGAAAACAGACATTCTGATGACACTTGGCCCCTTGAACTCTACCTCGGAGTGGCCGGATTATCTCAGCCACGGATTCACCACTGACGATATCCCTGATCTCATCGCACTGGCCTGCAACCAGGCGCTGAACAATGCCGATGGCGAGTCCGATGAAGTCTGGGCACCGATCCATGCCTGGCGCACGCTGGGCCAGCTCGGAGCTAGCGATGCTGTTTTACCGCTACTAGAAATGTTCGATCCCATCTGTGTTGACGATTGGGCTCTTGAAGAACTGCCAATAGTCATGGGGATGATAGGTGAACCCGCCATCGAACCGCTGAGTATCTTTCTCAACGAGCGCTCGCATAAAGAGTATGCCCGCATCATGGCGCTGGACGCTCTGGGGGAGATTGCCCGACGCCAGCCATACCTGCGAACGCAGGTGGTGGAAAGCTTTCGCAACTACATGAACCAGCCAGATACGACTTTGCCAACGCTCAACGGTCTGTTGATGAACAACCTTGCCAGTTTGATGGCGGTGGAACTGATCGACGATATCCGCAAACTGTTCGAGCTGGATTGTGTGGACGTCTCCTGCACCGGTGATCTGGAGGCAATGGAGATCACGCTGGGACTACGAAGCGAAAGGGAGACACCGCCCCCTGACTATGCCGCCCTGCGGCACTATCCGGAGAACGCTGCAAATGCATTGCTGGATTGCTTCCTTGCCCGCTATAGCGGAGAAAATGGTATCCAGAACAGTGCGGAGCTACACGGCTTCCTCACTTCGCTGGCCTGCTCACCCGAAGCAATCCCGCCATCTCACTGGTTGCCTGCTTTGTGGGGTGACGACGTAGACGAGCCCGAATGGGAGACCAGTGATGACCTCCAGGCATTTATTTCAGCCGCCCTGACGATGCACAACGAAATCAATGCCGAATTTTACGACGGCATCTTCAAACCACTGTTTCAGAAACAACAGGATACGGGCGACGAATACCTGAGGGTCGAGATCGAATGGTGCCTCGGTTTCATCCTTGCACTACCCCTGTGGCCAAAGCTGTCCAGCCAGCAAGCAAAAGCGCTGAATACTACGCTTGAGTCATTATGGCTGTTTATCAGCGAGACTGAGGAAGAAACACTGAAAAGCCTGACGAAGAAAGAAATCAAACAGCAGCTCAAGCGGATAGGTACCAGTGTCGTGTATCTGTTCGACCAGCTCGTGGCCAACCCTTCGTTATTTACCGAGCCATTCTTGCGCGACACGCCAAAAGTCGGTCGTAACGACCCCTGCCCTTGCGGCAGTGGCAAGAAATACAAGCGCTGCTGCCTGCACTGACCGGTCTGGCAGGCAGTCATGTCATCTGGGAGGGACGAGCCGGTCATGGTGGCATCCGTCGCCTGCGAGCCTGTCGGATTTGCAGCCGGAGGTACTTCCTGCAGGCGCAGCCAAACGGCACCTGCCCACAGGCTCACAGCCTCATTCCTCAAACAATGACAACTCCCGGATATACCCCTTCTCCCGCAGTTCTTCCCGGGGAATGAACTTTAACGAGGCGGAGTTGATGCAATACCTCAACCCGGTGGGCTCTGGTCCATCCTTGAAGACATGGCCCAGATGCGCATCGCCAGAGAGGCTGCGCACTTCATGTCGGGGGAAGACCAGTTTGTAATCGGTCTTCTGTACCACGCTATCGGGATTGATCGGGCGGGTAAAGCTGGGCCAACCGGTGCCTGACTTGAACTTGTCCTTCGAGGAGAACAGCGGCTCACCGGTGGTTACATCTACATAGATACCATCTCGCTTCTCATCCCAGTAGGCGTTGCTGAATGGCGGTTCAGTACCCTCCTCCTGGGTGACCTTGTATTGCAGTGGCGTCAGCATCTCCTTCAATACCTGCCTTGGGGGTTTGGCATAGCGGGAGACAACCACCGGCTTGTCCAACTCGTCTCCCCAGATTTTCTGCAGATACTGGTCACGACCGGAACGGTAGCGGTAGAACTTGTAGCGAACCGGATTCTTCTTGTAGTAATCCTGATGGTATTCCTCTGCCCTGTAAAAGGACTTGAAAGGTAGAACATCCACCGCCAGAGGCTTGTCATAGCGACCACTCTGCTGCAGCTTTTTCAATGATGCCGCTATGATCGCCTTCTCCCTGTCATTGGCGTAGAAGACAGCCGGACGATACTGCGGTCCCCGGTCGGCAAACTGACCACCGTTATCAGTGGGATCGATCAGCTTCCACAACCCCATCAGCAATTGATCGTAGCTGATGGTAGACGCATCGTAGTAGATCTGGACCGACTCGATATGGCCGGTGCCACCGCCGGACACCTGCCGGTAGGTCGGGTTTTTCAGATCACCACCGCTGTAACCGGATATCACCTCCCGCACACCAGGCAGCTTCTCGAAGCCGGACTCGACACACCAGAAACAGCCACCAGCAAACGTTGCCACCACCAGACCATCCAGCTCGGGCGACTGTGTGGATTCGACCGCCGAACCACTGGCCACCAGCTTTTGCAGCGTGAATGCGCCTGCCAGCAGCAGGATCAGCACCATCAATTTCTTCATCAACTTTCCTCGGTTATTTCAGTATTACGGGGCACCCTCGTACGCTGGATGCAGCGCACCAAAGGAACAATAGGGGAGAGTGTGTGCCCTGGAGATAACGGGCGAATCACCAAAATATCACAAAAGATTCACATTGCAACTCAACGAGAAGCAGCTCCGGGAACCCCTGCCCGTCCAGGTAATTCTCGAAGTCAGGCCTCAGGCTCAATCTGCATGAACGCCTGCCAGATGACATTGGACTCCCAGGCTAGGAGCCTGTCCGGCAACCGGATGCCGCAATGTGTTTGAACTACAGTGGCTGCAGCTGACCCAAGCTGGCAATCAGCGGGGAGACCCGATGATGGTTGAAGATGGAATCGACGATCATGCTCACGCCCCACCCGCTTCGATTCGTTGTATGAACCATTGAAAGCGGCCGTTGCAGACTATCTCCCCGGCGGTATTTTGCAACACTACATCGACCTCGATACTGCCACGCCCCTTCCCCGTCATCTGCTGCAGAAACCTGTCAATGGACGCTTCGCTTGCTGCCGGATGGGCCACGATGTCGCCGTTAACCGACTTGCGATATTTCACGTGGGCTTCCCGCAACACCGGCACCACGCCGTCCGCCAGCTCGGGAAAGTGCTGCTGCAGGAACAGGCCGCTGGCAGCTTCCGCCAACGAAAACTGGACGCCTGCATGCATTGTACCCAGATGGTTCTGGCATGCCGGAGCAAATGGCTGCTGCAACAAACCTTCACTGTTCAGGCAAGCCCCGGTCAGCTCGACAAAGGGAATTTCGAGGATATTCATGTTATGGGTTCCTGGTAGTCCATCAAGCCAGGAGCACCCACACCACAGGTGGAGCGGGTGCTCCTGGGTAGCACGAATTTACCCTCTCGAAAAGGAGTATTTCCCTGCAATTCGAGTTTACATAACCATAGTCAATGACATTGTCAACGATATCTGTAATTATCCGCTCTGAATTTTAATTGGTCATGTCTGCTATCAGGATTGTAATAAATATTGTTGATATAGCTATAAAAAGCGTTCTCACTACACCAATATTGCCCGACCCGATCCTGAAATAAACCTGAACCCGAGGTTTGAATGGAGATGAATGGCACAAGATACCGCTTTCACAGTGGTTTAAAAAAATACCGGCTTCACCCACCACAGGTTGAGCAAGTATTTTTTAATCCGCGGTGGAATCAAGGCTTGTGCCAGTCGCCGCATTCCAGGGGTCTGTCGGACTTAACCGTTTGAAGCGAAAATCACTGGGGTGAGTTAAATCAATTTATCGTGTGAGGAGAATAGCAGCGCTATTTGACAAACAGGATAAGCTGACTTAATCGCCATCCAGAGATCTGCAGCCAAACAGCGTTAAGTCCGACAGGCTCCCAGCCTCAGATTCAGGTTCAAATCTGGCTTTCTGACAATGGGTACGTAGAACCATCGTGCTTACAGCCTAGCCAGCTGCCGCGGACAGACTTGCCTGCAACCTAACCAAGAGCGGAAGAATGGATAAAGCCAAAGATCAATCACTCCCTTCAGCATTCATCAATTTTCTCACCCCCAAGCAATGGATCGCGGCATTCGTCTTTCTGCTGCTCGCGCTCTATCTGGCCACCATTGTGCCAACCATCGAGATCGCCTGGGTTGCAGGAATTCTGGTATTGACCATTTACCTGTTTGCCTTTGAAATCGTCAGCGTGGACGTGGCTGCCACCACGGTAATGGTCTTGCTGGGTCTGACAACGCTCCTTGCACCCTGGATGGGGCTGAAGGAGGGCCTGGTCGACAACAAGCATCTGTTCGATGGCTTCTCATCCAACGCGGTCATCTCGATCATTGCCGTCATGATCATTGGCGCCGGCCTCGACAAGACCGGCATCATGAGCAAGGTCGCCGCCTTTATCCTGAAAGTGGGTGGCACCACCGAAAAGCGGATCATTCCGATCATCTCCGCTACCGTGGGTTTCATCTCGTCCTTCATGCAAAACGTTGGCGCCGCCGCCCTCTTTCTGCCGGTTGTCTCACGGATTTCGGCACGATCCGGCATTCCGATGTCACGGCTGCTGATGCCCATGGGCTTTACCGCCATCCTCGGTGGTACCATGACCATGGTCGGTTCCAGCCCGCTGATCCTGCTGAACGACTTGATCCTCACCTCCAACAAGGCTCTGCCTGCCGAACAGCAGATGGATACCTGGGGTCTGTTCTCGGTAACACCTGTTGGCGCGGTACTGATCATTACCGGCATTCTCTACTTCGTGATCGCCGGCCGCTTTGTACTCCCCAAAACCAAGACCCCGAGCGAAAGCAGCACGTCGGGCTCCGATCCACTGGCCTACTTCCATGATGTCTACGATGTGGATTTCCAGATTGTCGAAGTCGTGGTCACCGATGACAGCGAACTGATCGGCAAGAAACTGGACGATATCGAAACCACCTACCGGATTCGCGTCATCGCCAACAAGCGTCCCGGCGAAGAGTCTCGATTCGGACCCGGCACACTGGCACGGGATACCGAAATCCAGGCCGGCATGGTGCTGGGCGTGGTCGCCGACCCCAAGGATCTCGACCATTTCGTCGAGAAATACCATCTCAAGAAACGCGACGAATTGCGGACCTTTGCCGAATCCCTCTCCCCTACCAAGGCCGGTATTGCCGAGGTGGTCATTCCTCCCGGCTCCAACCTGATTGGCAAGAGCGCGCGGGATATCTGGATGCGCAAGACCACCGGTCTGGCGCTGATCGGACTGCACCGTGGTGGCAAGACCATGCACGAGGGTGACGACATCCGCAGCATTCCGTTTCAGGCGGGTGACACACTGGTCGTGCATACCCCCTGGTACGTGCTGGAGCGGATCGAGAAGGATCGCAACTTTGTTGTGGTGACAACAGAATATCCGCGCGAAGAGGAGCTGCGGCCACACAAGATCCTGCCCGCAGCCGTCTTTTTCGGTATCGCCCTGTTCATGGTGCTGTTTACCGATATCCGCCTGTCCGTGGCGCTGCTGACCGGTGCCATGGGCATGGTGCTCTCCGGCGTCCTGAAGATCGAGGAAGCCTATGATGCCGTCAGCTGGAAAACCGTATTCCTGCTCGCCTCACTGATTCCACTCGGTCTCGCGGTGGAAACCACCGGCACCGCCAAGTGGATTGCCGAGCAGGTGCTGTCTGTAGTCGGCGAGATGCCGATCTGGGTCATCCAGACCGCCGTAGCTGCACTGGCAACCTTCTTCACGCTGGTCATGTCCAACGTCGGCGCCACCGTTCTGCTGGTACCACTGGCCGTCAATATCGCCATCGGCGCCAATGCGGACCCCGCCGTATTTGCCCTGACCGTCGCCATCGCAACATCCAACTCATTCCTGATTCCAACTCACCAGGTCAATGCTCTGATCATGGGGCCAGGTGGCTATCGCGTGGTTGATTTCATGAAAGCGGGCGGCATCATGACCATCTTGTTCCTGGTGGTGATGATTATCATGATGAACTTGGTATTTTAAGGAAAGAGAAATGCTGAAAATTATCCCACTCCTGTTGTTCACGCTGCTGCCGACGCTTGGCTTTTCCGCGCAGGCAGAGGCACACCACCTGGATCTCACCTCACATTGGGTCGGATTTACCGCACTGGCACTGTTTGCGTTGGCCTATCTGCTGGTCATGGCCGAGGAATTCACTCACTTGCGAAAATCCAAGCCGGTGATCATTGCCGCCGGCCTGATCTGGGGCATTATCGCCTGGGTTTATGTGCAGCATGGCCTGCCCGATGCCGCCGAACATGCAGTACGGCACAACCTGCTGGAATACTCCGAGCTGATGCTCTTCCTGCTGGTGGCGATGACCTACATCAACGCCATGGAAGAGCGGCGCATTTTTGATGCATTGCGTGCATGGCTGGTGCGTAGTGGTTTTGGCTTCCGCTCCCTGTTCTGGATAACCGGCACACTGGCCTTCTTCATTTCACCCATTGCCGACAATCTGACTACTGCGCTGCTGATGTGCGCAGTGGTGCTGGCCGTGGGAGGCGACAATAGCCGCTTTGTCACACTGGCTTGTATCAACATCGTCGTTGGTGCCAATGCTGGCGGTGCCTTCTCTCCATTTGGCGATATCACCACGTTGATGGTATGGCAGAAAGGCATTGTGGATTTCTGGACCTTCTTTGCACTGTTCATCCCCGCTGCCGTCAACTATCTGGTACCTGCGGCGATCATGCACTTCGCGGTACCCAACGTGAAACCTGATGTATCAGGCGAGCCGGTTCCGATGCAGCGCGGTGCAAAACGCATTGTCATCCTTTTTCTGGCGACCATTGCCACGGCTGTATCATTCCACAACTTCCTCAACATGCCCCCCGTCATCGGCATGCTGACTGGTCTGGGCTACCTGCAACTGTTCGGATTTTTCCTCAAGAAAACCCACCGTGAAAACGAAAGTCGTCCCGACAATGCCGAACACGATGGGCAAATGGGATCACCGGGCGCTTTCGATGTCTTCAGCCCGGTGGCAAAAGCGGAATAGGATACCCTGCTGTTCTTCTACGGCGTGGTGCTGTGTGTGGGCGGCCTGGGCTTCATCGGCTACCTGAGCATGGCCTCAGAGCTGATGTATACGGGCTGGGGTGCAACCACTGCCAACATCGTGGTCGGTATCCTGTCCGCCATCGTGGATAACATTCCAGTCATGTTCGCGGTTCTGACCATGAATCCCGATATGTCGACCGGGCAATGGCTGCTGGTTACGCTGACCGCCGGGGTGGGTGGTTCCCTACTCTCCATCGGTTCAGCTGCCGGTGTCGCCCTGATGGGTCAGGCTCGCGGAAAATATACCTTCTTCGGCCACCTCAAATGGGCACCCGCGATTGCCGCCGGTTATGCCGCGAGTATCGCAGTGCACATGCTGGTGAATGCCAAGCTGTTTACCAGCTGACAAGACTGACGACTGTGTTCATAAAAAAAGGCTGCTCCGCTTGCGGAGCAGCCTTTTTTATTATCTGCAGTCCATATAACTGCAGCCAGCCACCAAGACCCACTGAGGTGCATCTCAGCGGGTCAGAGAGGCCTACTCACACTCAGATATCAGAACTCGCCGCCGCCTGAGCCGGCGTGAGAATATCCGGCAGCGCATCGGCACCCGCATCAAAAGCATCGGCCTGCCCCTGCAGAATGGATTGCCAGAAGGCCTGTGCTGCCAGCAGCTTGTCCTCTTCGGCCAGTTTCATCCAGCGTTGCAGGTCGGGATCCTTCAGGCCGAAGTCACCCCAGTAGCCAAGGAAGGTTAGCAGTAGATCCGCCATGCGCTCCGTTTCCCACGGAACGGATTTGTTCGACTCCCGCTCATGGATTTCCCGCGCCAGCTTGAACTGGTGCTTCTTGTAGTCCACGTCGAGGTTGAAATGGGACTTGATGATCTCGTCGGTCAATGATTCGGACCATTTGCGATGAAAACGGCAGATGCCGGTATTGTCGCTGTAGAGTTCGTAGGTCATGCGCTCGACATTCTTTTGCCCCAGCTCGGCCGGCATCATGAACTCGGGGCCATAGTAGACGTAGTATTTCCCCATGATCGGCATCGGGCTGCCCATGCCGGGCACCCAGTACTGGTTGGGTACCATGTAGCCATACTCCCCGTGCGACAGGAATACGGCGCGATGCAGCGGCCGGGTATCAAACCGCCGTTCCATCTCGTAGGCTGCGCCCCGAATGCCCTGCTTGAACACGGCGGCACGCTCGTCGAACAGAATCGCCTTGACGACTGCCATGGCGTATTGCGCATTCTTCATGCTGTCCGCCACCACGTCGAAATCCTCTCCACTGCTGGCGAAGGTAAACGTCATGTCACTGGCCGGTGGAAAACCGAACTCCGCAGCAGGAATCAGATCATCCCGGACACACTCCATGATCCAGGCAACATAGCCGCCCGTCTGGATGGCGTCGAGACCCATCGCATCGACATAATCGTTCAACTGCTCGGCAGCACGCTGATCGAATATCCCGGTCTGCGGCCCCAATGCCTGGTAAGGCTCGTAGTCCTTCTTGTACTTGCCGTTGACCTTCTTGCAGGCCACCGCACAGGGTTCACCGCAGTGCTGGAAACTCTTCGGCTTGATGATCTCTTCGTTGTACTGCTTGAGGTAATGGTCGAGGATGAATTCCTTGTGCTGGGCGCGACGCTCTTCCTCGGTCGCATAGGCACTGGTGTAGTTGAACGTCAGCAGACGATCCGAGGTCTGATACATGTTCACGCCAAACGTGCCACCGGTCTGGAACTTCTCGGAATAACGGTATTTCTCCGTCACCGCCAAATCTGCCTTGACGACCTTCTGGCCGAAATGCTCCAGAAAATAGCCATCCAGTTCCCTGGAGGTCAGCAGGTCCGGATCCTTCCACTCCCCGCCAAAGACACAACCCACGATATTGTGCTGTTGCAACAGGCGGCTGCCCAACCCACCCCGCCCACACCAGTCGACAACCGGGGTGATCTTCCCCTTGGCAATGGTGCTGGAACCGATAATGCCTTCCGGTGTGTTTTCCGCTGCCGGGCCCACGGCGAAAATGCGCACCCGCTTGGGGTGATACTCCCCGGCATACTGGTCGAACAACGCCTGCTGCAACCCGAAAAAGCCTATCAACTCCTCCTCGGCGCTGCCCTGGTAACCCTGCCAGTACGGCTGTGGATCAAGGGGCTCGATGCGCACAATCAACGCATCATCCTTGTGATTGAGGATCAGCACACTGGGTTCGGCGCAACGACCACGCAACGCCACATAGCTGACGCCAAGACCATGATAGGTATAGGCCGCGCCCCCCATGCTCGACACGTAAAAGCCATCCCACTGCGGGCTGAATGCACAGAACACCAGCCGACGCGAACCGGGAATGGAGCTGCCTGCCAGCAACCCCTGACCAAAGGTGAAACTGTCCGGATATTGCTTGTAGCGATGCCAGCCATAATCCACCGGCCCCAGAATATCTTCATTGACATGGAGCGTATTGACCTGCCAGTGAGTGGTGGACAGATTGATAACCAGCTCGCGCTGAATGATGTCGTGTTGCATGGTGTAGCTTCCTTATTGATTCTATTGGCAGGCCGAAGCTGAGCCTATCATAAATCCCCCTGTTATCCGGGGGAGAATCGTCAATGCGACAAGGCCCGGCAGATCACGTCCGAATCCAGGGTTCAAACGCGGATGAAGGGTGCCCGATTCTACGTTCAAATCTCGGATTCAGGTCAAGGGTTGACCCTGAGTTCGACCATCACCGGGCTTGCCGTAAGCCCGCTCGACCCTGGCGATACGCAGTTCGTAATGCTCATACCAGCGACGCTGCCCCAACCCCTGCACACGCAGATGATCCGCCTGCTGCTTCCACGCCTCGATCGCCGCCTCCGACTCCCAGTAGGAAACCGTGATACCAAAACCGGCGCCCTCTCAGGCAGACTCGACACCAAGGAAACCGGGTTGTCTGGCGGCCAGCACCATCATCAACTTTGCAGCCTGCGCGTATCCTCCGGTATCCTTGCCAGGAGTCTGTCGGACTTAACCGTTTGAAGCGAAAATCACTGGGGGCAAATTAAGTCAGTTTATCGTGTGAGGAGAATAGCCAAGCTATTTGACGAACAGGATAAGCTGACTTAATCGCCATCCAGAGATTTGCACCCCAAGGGCACTTCCTGCGGGCGCAGCCAAACAGCGTTAAGTCCAACAGACTCCAAGGCAATGAAACCAAAACAGCGCAACAAACGTAACAACGTGACAATGCCATAATACCTGTCATAGAAAACGGATCCACCATGCTCAAACTCAGAATCCCCCCACCGATCTACATGCTGACATTCCTCGGCCTGATGTGGCTGACACACCAACACTTCCCGCTCTCCTTCTGGCTCGATACACCCTGGACAACCAGCGGCCTCTTCATAATGGCGCTGGCACTGTTACCCGCCCTGGCCGCATTCCGCCTGTTCTCCCGGTTCCATACCTCAGCCGACCCCCGCCATCCGGAAAAAGCGCAACAACTGGTCACCGCAGGCGTCTTCAGCTACTCGCGCAATCCCATGTATCTCAGCCTGCTGCTGTTTCTGAGCGGCTGGGCCATCCATCTCGGCAGCCTGACACCACTGGTTTTTCCACCACTTTTCTTCTGGCTGATCACCACACAACAAATCAAGCCCGAGGAACAGATTCTGGAAAGCGCCTTCGGGCAGCGCTATACCCGTTACGTGCAAGAGACACGGCGCTGGATTTGACAGATTTGAACAGTGCTCAGTCGTCCCCGGTTGCTCTTTTGCCAATCCTCACGAGCTTACCGTCAATACTCTGCTGATTCTTCTCTTCCCAGTAGGCCTGAATTCCGGCATCCCCCTTCTTCTTCGCCCAGTCGTTCAACGCCTCGCGCTCACCGCTGTAGTCCATGAAAGGCACGCCCATACCGCAAGAAGTCTGCACCAGATCAACCTTCATATCGATGATTTGTCGAGCGCCGGGTAGCAGTGGCTCGAACTGCGCAGCCAGCATTTCCCATGGTTCATCTTCCGGGTAGATTGTTCGGGCTTCACCGTAGAGCCGCAGGATCATCGGCTTGCCTTCAAAGGCACAGAACATGATGGTCATGCGCGGATCTTCCTGCAAATGGGCGGCGGTTTCATTGCCACTTCCGGTGACATTGAGCCAGAGGATGCGGTTGGCATCGAGCACTCGGAACGAATCCATCCCCTTGGGCGAAATATTGACCCGCCCCTGTGCAGCTGCCGTGCCGACAAAATAGATTTTCTGCTCAAGGATGAACGTCTTGAGCGTATCTGAAATCGCGCCAAATCTCTGTGCCATCAGGAGTTACTCGAAGGGAAACCAGTGAGGGTACGGTTTTTTGCAGAGACTGCAAATGAGGGTGGCTTTTTGGTAGGAGCGCCGACTTGTCGTCGGCAGGCCGAGTGCAACTCGGCGATCCGATGGGGGATGGGGGCTTTTGGGGTGGTAGTGGTTTGGTACTGCGGGATTTGGGGATCTTGAGCTGGGGGGGTGTTTTGGCGGGAGCACCGAGTTGCAACTCGGCGATCCTGCCTTGGTGGTGCCATTTTTGTGCCGGTTTATCCTTGCGGTTTGATTCTGGCGACTCCGCTGTCAATGGCGGCTTGCGAAATGGCAGCAGGTACGCGCTCCCGCAATCGGGGATCGAGCGGTTTGGGGATGATGTATTCCGGCCCAAAGGACATTTCGTCCACGCCGTAGGCTTCCAGCACTTCCTGTGGCACGGGTTCATGGGTCAATTCGGCCAGTGCCTTGACGCAGGCGATTTTCATTTCCATGTTGATGCAGCTGGCGCGCACATCGAGTGCTCCACGAAATATGAATGGAAAGCCGAGTACATTATTTACCTGATTGGGATAATCACTGCGTCCGGTGGCCATGATCAGGTCATCACGGGTTTCATGCGCCAATGCTGGTGAGATTTCCGGATCGGGATTCGACAGTGCAAAGACGATCGGTTTGGGCGCCATGGCCTGCAGCATTTCCGCTGTCATCAGGTTGGGGCCGGAGAGGCCGATAAACACATCGGCATCGGTGCAGGCATCCAGCAGTGTTTCCTTGTCGGTTTGCAGTGCGTAGGCTTCCTTGTATTCATTCAGTCCTTCGCGTCCGGCACGAATCACACCACGCCGATCGACCATGTAGATATTCTGCTTGCCAGCACCCAGCGCCACCAGCAGATCCATCGAGGCAATACCGGCGGCACCGGCGCCCAGACAGACGATTCTTGCATCGGCAATGTCCTTGCCCTGAATCTTCAATGCGTTGATCAAGCCGGAGGCGATGATGATGGCGGTACCATGCTGGTCATCGTGGAAAACCGGAATATCCAGCATCGCCTGCAGTCGTCGCTCGATTTCGAAACAGCGTGGTGCTGAAATATCTTCCAGATTGATGCCACCAAAGGTGGGGGCAATATTCTTTGCGGTGTTGATGAATTCCTCGACATCCTGCGTCGCTACCTCGATATCGAATACGTCGATATCGGCAAAGCGCTTGAACAATACGCCCTTGCCTTCCATCACCGGCTTGCCCGCCAGCGCGCCGATATTGCCCAGCCCCAATACCGCCGAACCATCGGTAATCACCGCTACCAGATTACCCTTGCCGGTGTATTTGTAGGCATTGTCCAGATCCGCCTCGATCTCCAGACAGGGTGCGGCAACACCCGGCGTGTAGGCCAGTGCAAGATCCGTCTGCGTTTCGGTGGGCTTGGTAATCTGGACTTCGAGTTTTCCCGGACGGGGTTCGGCATGATAATTCAGCGCTTCTTCTTTCAGGTTTTTTATCATCGTGTCTCTCGTTGATTGATTATTGGTACCTGAATCCGAGGCTTGAACGCGGCGATTGACACAAGCTCTTGATCCACTGTGAAACCAATATCTTGTACCATTCACCTCGGATTCAGGTGGTAACGACTCAGCTCATCCCTGAGGAACACCAGTTCAAGGCGGGGAATGCGAGTCTGCGGAAGTAAACGACCACTTTCGGATCGCCGAGTTGCACTCGGCCTGACCGACTGCAAGTCGGCGCGCCGAAAACGAGCCACTTCGTAACTGTTCGCGCTCAGCTACCCTTGTTGCAATGTCACTCCTAGGAGCCTGTCCGAGAATAGGAAGCCTACTGCGGAAAAGCCATTTTGGCCCTTTTTCCCCCTGATTTTCGTCAAATATAACCAATATTCTCCTCAAATCAGCGAAAAAAATGGCCTAAAATGGCTTTCCCTCGCTACGACTCCTATTCTCGGACAGGCTCCTAGGGATGCAGCGCCTCGTGAAGGAGCCGCTTCTGCGCTGCAATGTGCATTTGATAGGTTCCCTCTGCCGGAGCCGCCAGTGCCGGACGCGAGGCAACGGTGAGACGGGAAAAACCGCCAATGACCTTGCGTAACCACGGCTGGATGCTGAGCCATGCCCCCTGGTTCAGCGGCTCTTCCTGACACCAGACGTATTCCTCAACAGCCGGGTAGGATTCGATCACTTCGCACAGACGCGCTTCCGGGAAGGGATAGAGCTGCTCGATTCGGATCAGCGCCACGTTGTCCAGCCTTGCCTTGCGTCGCTGCTCCAGCAACTCGTAATAGACCTTGCCGCTGCACATCACCAGCCGCCGCACACCTTCGGGCGCCGGGTGATCGCTATCGGCCAGTACGGTTTCGAACCGGCCAGAGGTAAACGCCGCAACGGGACTGATGGCCAGCGGATGCCGCAGCAGACTTTTGGGCGTCATTACAATAAGCGGCTTGCGATAGCGGCGCAACATCTGCCGTCGTAACAGGTGGAACATCTGCGCCGGTGTGCTGGGAACACAAACCTGAATATTCTCCTGCGCACAAAGCTGCATGTAGCGCTCCAGTCTTGCCGAGGAGTGCTCCGGCCCCATGCCTTCATAACCATGAGGCAGCAGCATCACCAACCCGCTCAGCAAGCCCCATTTCTGCTCCGCCGAGGAGATGAACTGGTCGATCACCACCTGGGCGCCATTGGCAAAATCACCAAACTGCGCCTCCCACAGCACCAGTTTGTCCGGCTCGGTGGTGGCGTAACCATACTCGAAAGCCAGCACCGCCTCTTCGGACAGCAGTGAGTCGATCACCAGAAACCCCGCCTGCCCGCCACGAATATACTGCAGCGGAATATGAGCCTGCCCGGTCTCCTGATCATGCAACACGGCATGACGGTGAAAAAAGGTGCCTCGGCCTGAATCCTCACCCGACAACCGCACCGGAAAGCCCTCATCGACCAGCGAGGCATAGGCCAGCGTTTCACCAAACCCCCAGTCGGCCGGGAGATCACCCGAGACCATCCTTGCCCGCTTTGCCATGATACTGGCAACTCGGGCATTTAGCGCAAAACCTTCCGGCACCGCAAGCAGCCTTTCACCCAGCCGGGCAAAGCGGGCTTCATCGATGCTGCTGTCCACCGGCTCATCCCAGCGGCCATCCGCAAACCGGTGCCAATTGACCGGATACTTGTTCTTCCAGCTGTTCCTGACCAGCAGGTCGGTCACCGTCGGCATACCGGTATCCAGTGCACGCCGATAGGCCGAAGTGAGCAACTCCACCCCTTCATCCGAAATATCACCCAGCGCCCCCAGCCGCTTTGCATAACGCGCCCTGGTGGTCGGCAGCGCCTTGATCTTGCGGTACATCAGCGGCTGCGTCGCCAGTGGCTCATCTGCCTCGTTGTGACCTTGCCGGCGATAACATACCAGATCGATGAAAACATCCTTGTGAAAGGTATTGCGATAGTCCATGGCGATGCGTGTCGCCACAATAACCGCTTCGGGATCATCACCATTAACGTGAAACACCGGCGCGCTGACCATCTTCGCCAGATCGGTGCAGTATTCGGTGGAGCGTGTGTCGGCCGTTGTACTGGTGGTAAAACCGATCTGATTATTGATGACGATATGCACGGTGCCATGCGTGCGATAACCGCGGGTTGCCGACATGTTGAGCATTTCCATATTGACACCCTGCCCGGCCAGCGCGGCGTCACCATGAATGATGACCGGTACCACTTCATCCCGCGAAGTCGACCCCGGATCACGCCGATCCTGCCGCGCACGCACCGCGCCTTCGACCACCGGGCCAACAATTTCCAGATGCGACGGGTTGAACGCCAAGGCCAGATGCACCGGACCACCCGGCGTATTCATGTCGGAGGCATAACCCAGATGGTATTTCACATCCCCGGTGCGACCGTGATAATCCACATCTCCGGCAAACTCATGGAACAATTGCTCAGGCGACTTGCCCATGACATTGATCAGCACATTCAGCCGACCACGATGCGCCATGCCAATAACAATTTCCGTGGTGCCGGATTCTCCCGAATACTGGATCAACTCATGCAGCAGCGGAATAAGGCTGTCACCACCTTCCAGTGAAAAACGTTTCTGCCCGACATATTTGCTGTGCAGATACCGCTCCAGCGTTTCGGCTGCCACCAGCTTTTCCAGAATCTCGATACGCTCTTCCCGCGTGAACTCCCGCCTTGCCTGCACATCCTCAATATGCTGCTGAATCCAGCGTTTTTCATCGTCCTGCGAGATATACATATACTGCGAACCAATAGTGTCACAGTAGCTTTTTTCCAGCCGATCGATGATTTCCTGCAGCGTCAGTTGCGCCGGTGCCACCAGCGAACCGGTATTGAATATCTGCGTCAGATCCTCCATCGACAACTGGTGGTAGGCCATCGTCAGTGAAGGCACTTCGGTGATTTCGTTTTCACGCAGCGGATTGGTTCGGGCTTTCCTGTGACCGCTGAAGCGATAGGCATTGATCAGCTGCAGCACCCGCACCTGCTTTTCGCCGCTCCCGGCAACAGCCGCCTGTCCGGGCGGATGCAACCCAAGATTGCGAAACTCGTCCCTTACCTTGGAATGCAAATACTCCTGTCGACCTTCGTCAGCACGCTGCAGACTTTCGAAATAGTCATGCCAGTCAGAATCGACGGTATCGGGGTTTTGCAGAAAAGCTTCGTAGAGTGACTCGATATAGGCGAGACTGTTGGCATCAAGATAGGACTCCTGAACCAGTTCCTGGAGCGGGTGGGGTGGCATGAGCGTCACAGCGGCAGATCCCATTGTCAGAAGTAATTAATATTAAAACGTTTTTAAGCAGAAAACAGATTCACATCCTGAAGGAAAGAATGGCCGTATAGACACCAAACCCATTCCGACAAAGCTGCTGCCCGTTTCTTCAACAACCTACAAGCAGCATAGTCAGAGTCGAAGGTAAAAAACAGCAGCAGCCTGATTCGCAATAATCAGCATTGCCTGTCTCTATGATATTGCGGACAGTGATTACTTTTTCGCCGGAAGCACTGTATTTTATACAGTGGATGACATGCAAACTCTCACCTGCCACCGTCTACCCCGACATATACTCAAGGACTGCAACATGAGCATCGAAATAAAAACCCCAACGCTCCCCGAATCCGTCGCCGATGCCCTGGTAGTCACCTGGCACAAAAAGCCCGGCGATCCCGTGGAACAGGACGAGCCCCTGGTCGATATAGAAACCGACAAGGTGGTACTCGAAGTACCTGCACCAGCCTCCGGCGTGCTCGAATCCGTTGTCGAGAACGAAGGGGCAACCGTCGTCGCCGGGCAATTGCTCGGGACACTGAATGACAGCGCCACCGCAAGCAAGACAACGCCCCCGGCAACTCCAGCAGAATCCTCCAACCAGAGCGATAACGATACCGCCACAAGCCAGACCAGCCCCGCCGTGCGCAAGGCGCTGGATGAAGCCGGATTGAGCGCATCGGATGTCACCGGTTCCGGCAAGAAAGGGCGGATTCTGAAAGAAGACGTTGCGGCTGCCACCAGCACAACCACCACGCCAGAACCTACCCCTACAGAAACCACATCAGTCACCACTGCACCAGCCACTGCAAGCGAAACACCGGCAGCCCCCACATCATCCGGCACCGGCCGCACCGAAAAGCGCGTCCCCATGACACGACTACGCCAACGCATTGCCGAACGGCTGCTGGAAGCCACCCAAAACACCGCCATGCTGACCACCTTCAACGAAGTCAACATGCAACCGCTGATGGACATGCGCAGCAAATACCGCGACCTGTTCGAAAAGACCCACAACGCCCGGCTTGGATTCATGTCACTGTTCGTCAAGGCCGCCAGCGTCGCGCTACAGCGCTTCCCCGAAGTCAACGCCTCAATCGACGGCAACGACATCATCTACCACAGCTATTGCGACATCGGCATCGCCGTCTCCTCCCCCCGCGGGCTGGTAGTCCCCATCCTGCGCGATACCCAGGCCATGAGCATGGCCGCCGTGGAAAGCGCCATCGCCGCCTACGCAGCCAAAGCCAAGGCAGGCAAACTGGACATCGCCGAACTCACCGGCGGTACCTTCACCATCACCAATGGCGGCGTCTTCGGCTCACTACTCTCCACGCCCATACTCAACCCACCGCAAAGCGCCATACTCGGCATGCACGGCATCAACAAACGCGTCATCGTCGAAAACGACGAAATGGTCATCCGCCCCATGATGTACCTGGCACTCTCATATGACCACCGCATCATCGACGGCCAGAGCGCCGTACTGTTTCTGCGCACAATCAAGGAACTGGTTGAAGATCCCCATCGGATACTGCTGGAGGTTTAAACCTGAGCCGTTGAATTGTGGTAGGAGCGGTTTCAACCGCGATTGGCACCATGTCGAAGCGTGGTTCGCGGCTGAAGCCGCTCCTACAGCAGGGAAGAGAATTTTCAGCAATGTCAGGCAAAGCCTGGCGAGCCGTAGGATCCTCTTCCCTTCCAAACGCCCCGGTAGGCGTTTGCGATACCGGAAACAGGCGCTTGGGGGGCGCCCTTTTTTGCGTTGCGTTTTTTGGGCGAGCAAAAAATGCAACTCACGCTGGGCGATGAGGTCTGGCAAGAATTGCCATCTCGTCAGTGCGCGAAACCGATACCACTGGGGTTGCTTAGCGTTTACCACAGCGCTTGGCGCAATACGCTATCGCTATTGCACCCTACAACTAAAGTGCCAACCTGCAGCGTAGGAGCGGTTTCAACCGCGATTGGCACCATGTCGAAGCGTGGTTCGCGGCTGAAGCC
>CAYTPO010000084.1:0-29169 GCA_964439815.1 uncultured Thiotrichales bacterium | reverse complement strand
CTTGAATAAGACGGGTTTAAACCTCGGGTTTGGGATGTTGACTATCACCTGTCGAATCCTGGCTGTTGATGCAGCGCTGTCCGCCAGGCGATCTGCCACCCGAATCCGGGGTGTCAGTTGATCAGGAATTGTCTGCTGTTGTCGAAATAGGAGGCCGAGGACAGCTTGCCCAGCGTTTCTGCATCCATGGTGCGAAGTTCATTCTCCAGAATATCCAGCCCGTCGAGGAGTCGCTGGGAGCGTCGCTGTGCCTTGCCGATCAGGTTTTGCAGCTTGGGGTTGTCCCGGCGGGGGTCGCGAAACCAGCCGAGAAAGCGCTCGGAGTCGCCTGCAGTCGGTTGGCTGAGGTTTTCCAGAATCTCGTCGTTCAGTTCGGTCAGTGCTTTCTGGTTGGCGGCGATCATTTCGAAGGCCTTGAGTGGTGCCAGCTTCTGGCCCGGTCCGTAATACCATTCATTGAAACGTTTTTGCGCCTGCAGGGCCGATTGACTGTTTTGATCCTTGAAGGATGAGCTGCCCGCCAGAGCCCGGGTAAATGTGATCCATTGCATTTGTGCGGAGCGTGCTGCCCGCAGCTGCGAAATAATTGATTGTCTGTTCATCATCCTTGATGCCGTTCCCCATATAGTGACTGCGCAGTGTAGGCAGCTCGAAGGTGGGGTGATCAGGATGGAGTTCGCATCAATTCATAATCCTCCGCCGACAGGTATCAATGAGGCGGACTAGTGGTGCGAAGGGTTGTTGCCAGGAGGCGCCCTATTCTCGGACAGGCTCCTAAGGTGTCAGCGAGTACGTAGTTTGTAGAGCAGAAGCGAGAGTATGTAGAACAGCCCTGCCAGGAGAATGATAACGGCGCCGGGGGGGAGGTCTGGCGTATAGGCAATGGCCAGCCCGCCGGCGGTAAACCCCATGCCCAGCAACGCGCCAAGCAGCATCATGCCGGCCAATGTGCGTGTGTAATGGCCGGCGATGGCAGCGGGCAGGGTCAGCAGGGCGATGACCAGTATCAGGCCGACGACCTGGATCAGCAGCACCACGGTGACGGCGACCAGCACCAGCAGCAGCAGATAGAATGCAGTGACCGGAACGCCCCGCAACGTGGCGAATTCCTCGTCGAACGAGACAGCGAGGAACTGCTTGTAGAACAGCCCGACCAGCAGCAGTACCAGCAGATCCAGTGCGGTCATGAGCCAGAGTTCGTGCCGGGACACCATGAGGATGTTGCCGAACAGATAACTCATCAGCTCGGTATTGTAGCCGGGGGTCTTGGCAATGAAGATGATGCCTGCCGCCATGCCGGTGGCCCAGAGTGCGGCGATCAGGGTGTCTTCCTTCTCCTTGCTGTGCAGGGTCACCATACCGATGATCAGTGCGGCGATGATGGCCGTGACAAAGGCGCCGGTGGTGGGGCTGAAACCGAAGAACAGCGCGGCTCCCATGCCGCCCAGTACGCTGTGGGCGATTCCGCCTGCCAGAAAGCCGATGCGCTTTACCACGACATAACTGCCGATCACGCCACAGCCCAGCCCTGCCAGCAGGCCGGCTGCCAGGGCGTATTGCAGAAAATGGTGCTGCGTGACTGCAGTGAAGAACTCAGTCATGCCGATGCTCCACAGCATGTACATGGGTGCCATAAAGCTGATCCAGTAGTTTGCCGTCGATATGTGCGGTTTCATGGCACATCAATGTGCGGTTGAGGCAGGCGACACGGGTGACATATGAGGTGATGAAGGCAATGTCGTGGGAGACCACGATGATTGTCAGCCGTTCGTTCAGTTTTTTCAGCAGATCGAAAATCTCGACTTCGACGCGCTGGTCGATATTGGCGGTAGGCTCGTCGAGTATCAGGATCTGCGGATCACAGGCCAATGCCCTCGATAGCAGTACGCGTTGCAGTTGGCCACCGGAAAGGGTATCGAGCCGACGTTTCAGCAGGTTGGCCGTTTCAGTCTCCTGCAACGATTGTAGCGCCTTGGCTCGGTCCTGCCGGGTGTAGCCGCCCCACCAGCGTGTCTGCCCCAGCCGGGCCATCAGCACCGCCTGTTCGACGGTAATCGGGAAGTCGCGGGCGAATCGGGGGTACTGGGGGACATAGCCAATCCGTGTCCGGCTCTCGAAGGCTGACCGGCCCAGCACCTTCACGCTGCCGAGTGAAGGTTTCAGCAGCCCCAGCACAACCTTCAGCAGTGTACTCTTGCCGCCGGCATTGGGGCCGACCACGCCAATGAATTCACCAGCGTTGATGCTGAGGTTGATGTTTTCCAGTGCGATCATATCGCCATAGCGGAAGCTGACATTGTCAAGTTCGATAACGGGAGCGGCAGTCATTGTGGCGATGATTCCCCGGCAATGATCTCAGCCATTTTCAGCAGCGTGGCGGGAATATCATGGGCCAGTGGATCGACGGCTACGACTTTTGCCCCGGTTTCTTGTGCAATGGCCTCGGCATCACGACGGCTGAACTGCGGCTGGACGATGATGCTCCTGATCTGCAACTTTTTTGCCTGATCCATGAGTTGGGCCAGCCCGCGAATGCCAGGGGCCTTGCCGGCCTGTTCGATGGCGATCTGCTCCAGATCGTAGTGTCTGGCAAAGTAGCCCCAGGAGGGATGAAAGACCATGAATTTGCGCTGTTGCAGGTTCTCCAGTTTGCTTTTTATGGTGGCGTCTACCTGCTCAAGCATGTCGGCAAGGTGGCGGTAGTTCCGGTTGTAGTCCTGCTGGTGGGTAGGGTCGATGCGAATCAGTGCATCCCGCATGGTGGCCGCTATCCGCAGGCTGGTATCCGGGCTGTTCCAGACGTGTGGGTCGAGGCCGGGGTGAGCTGCTGTGTCGCCATGCTCGTGGCTGTGAGCCGCCAGCTTGCGGGGTTTGATACCCTCGCGCACATCAATGACTTCAAGCTGGGGATTGTTGCTGATGACCCGGGGCATCCAGCCATTTTCGGCGGGCACGCCGACGCGGAAGAACAGCCGGGCACCCTGAAGCTCCGCCATTTTTCGTGGTGTGGGTTCAAAGGTTGCTGGGCTCTGGCCAGGCGGAATCATCACGCTGACCCGCACATGCTCGCCCCCGACCTTCTCGACCAGATACTCCAGTGGCAGAACGCTGACAAAGACCTTGATCGGTGGATTTGTCTGCGACCACGACGGCAGTGAAAGGAGTATGACGGAAAGGATCAGGATGTGTTTGAGCGGCGACATCCATGGTTTGTAATTCATCGTGTCATTCTAACCGTGTCATTGGGCTGGTTGCTACAATTCTCCGGAGATTATCCTAACTACTCAGCTCACCCCTGAAATCCGCCATATCGGTGTTGGAAAATGGTCATTTGCAATTGCAACCTCATACTTCCCGCCTTGATCTGGCGGATTTCAGAGGCAATCTGAGCAGTTACAATACCTATTCTCGGACAGACTCCCGGGAGCCTGTCGGACTTAACGCTGTTTGGCTGCAAATCTCTGGACGGCGATTAAGTCAGCTTATCCTGTTCGTCAAATAGCCCTGCTATTCTCCTCACACGATAAACTGACTTAATTCACCCCCAGTGATTTTCGCTGCAAACGGTTACGTCCGACAGACTCCTAGTCCATCAAACCAAACTTGATGAGGTTGGTATTCGGGATGATGATGTCGTGTTGCCCTTGAATGGAACAAAGAGGTCAGAGTTGAAAATTATTATTGCGGGACTGTTGTGGCTGGTCAGCGGGTTTGCCGTTGCCGAGGTGCTGACGGTGAATGTTGGCAATCTTATGGCCGCAAGGCAGACAGTAGAAGGTGTGCAGAACAGCGTTGACCGGGCTCTGGCCGGAAAGATTCAGCTGGCGCTGGACAAGGCTGCGTTGCATTTTGGCGCTGATGGTCTGCACTTTTCACGGCATGAGGAGGGGATTTCGCTGGGTGATTCCTGCAGCTTCCGCGGGGAGTTGGAGACGCTGGATACGACCATTGTCGTCTCGCCCGAGTCGTCGTTTTCCTGGCAGCTGGATTCGCTGAACAAGCCAATGCGGTTTGCCATGAATGTGCGTGCTGCTGTCGAGTCCCACGGTCGTGTGCAGCAGGAGTTTGGTACCCGGGTATTCGGCCGTTGCGTCAGAACACCGGATGATCATTTCAGGGTGAATATCATTGGGCAGATGGTAATGGCGGTGGATATCGAGCTGATACCCAACCTCACTGTCGAGTCCGGGATGCTGCGTTTCAGACCGGAATTCTCGGTTGATGTGCGTATTCGTCAGGCACCCTATGCGGTGGATGTGGATGGTACGGTGTTGGCCGGGATCACCCAATCGGCGATCGAGGACAAGCTGGATGAGTATCTGGGGCCGCAAGCGGAGACTTTTCTGGCAGAAAGCCTGGCGTCTTCACTACATCAGGCGGTTATTGATGCCTGGGGAGATGCGTCACTGCTGATCGAGCTCGAGCAGCTGGATACGCGGTCTCAGGCTGCGCTGGGGGCTTTTCTGGATCGGCCGCTGCTGGGGCCGGCCAGCCGGGAATATCTGGACAACAATCTGGCACGATTGACGCTGGCCCTGGTGCAAATGGGTGATGACAGCGATCTGTTGTCGACCTTTGTGTACGGGATGCTGGCGTGTGAAGGTGCTGATGACTTGATGCTGGATTTGCCAGCCTACCCATTGTTTGAGCGTATTGGCGAGCAGTGCAGCGCCATTGATCCGGCCGGCATTGCGGCCCCCGGTACCTATTTTGCTGATTCACAGTGTACTCGGGCGATCTCGCTCACCCCTTTCACCCATGCCCGTTATTGCAAGGAGACACTGGATCCTCAGCGTCTGGGCAATGGGGCACTGCTGCAGTCGTCGCTACCAGCCTGGTCATTGGCACCGGGTACGCGGCTGGATTTCTCGGTAGAGGATATCAGCCAGAACCACCAGCCGTTTCTGACACGTGCCGTCTACAAGAGGGTGAGCAGCGCAGCAGGCGAGTGTGCGCTGGAAATGCGCGTCTACAAGGAAAGCCTGGCCACTACGGGGTTGAAACCCCTGCTGGCGCTGCATGGGGGGAGCTGGACTCATCGTCAGACGGGATTCGTGATGCTGGAGTCGGAGATATCCCAGTACACTGCGCAGGGCTATGTGGTGTTTGTTCCCTTTTATCGGCTGACGGCTGACAAGGATGGTCCTGATGCTTGTCGCCACGCTACTGGCAGTGACATCCTGGAGGATGTGAGTGATGCGCTTGCCTGGGTCAAGGCCGAGGCAGCTGCCTATGGTGCCTCGGGGGGCATCTACACGATGGGGCAGTCGGCCGGGGCGTATCTGGCCGCATGGCTCGCAGTGCACCGATCTGCGGATATTTCCAGGGCGCTGTTACTCTATCCGCCCACGGATTTCTCTCGTCTGGTGGCGCAGGCTCAGGCGGGGGTCTTGTCCGAGGAGGTGTCGCAGGGCATTGGCGCGTTGGAGCACTTCATTGGCAGAACGTTGGCAGAAAGCCACCCAGATGATGCCGATATTGTGGCATTGAGTCTTCCCCGGACGATTCAGGACAATAAATCGTCCGGTTCGCCCATGTTTGTGATTCATGGTGCCAGGGACAAGGTGGTGCCGGTTGATCAATCGATACGGCTGTGCAGCAGTCTTGGTGGTTCGGCTGATCTGCAGGGAGGTACCCGTTTTGAGAAGGGTGTGGTGACCCGCTTTTCCTGTGGCTCGAAAAGCCGGCTTCATGTCATCCACCAGGGAGATCATGCGCTGGATGCCTGTCTGTTCTCGCTGTACTGCCCTGCGGGGGATCAGCCAAGCAGGGATGCAACAGCCAGTTCACTGGTTGCTGCCCGTAAGTGGTTTGGTACACCTCTGACGAAAGTTGCCGCAGAATCCGCGACCCGGGCTGCCGGCACGAGTGGTGGCGGGGCATTGGGTGTCATGATGCTGCCACTTGTGTGGTGTGGTTGGTATCTTGTTGGCTGGAGGCGCAGTAGCGGCCCCTTGCTCGAATCCGTGGCTCAACCGAGGTGTCTGGCGCAGGCCATTGATTCCTCCTCGGAATAGGAAATGCCTGCTTGACCTGCGAGTGGAGCCGGGATTTTTTGAACCCGCTGTGAAACCGGTGGCTTGCCCCCCCTGCCTGGGGTTGGGATGCAGATCTCAACCAGTAAGATGCCTGCAGTCCGGAAGGTGAATGGCGGAAACTTGTAAATGCCCAAAACAGGGGGGGCACTCCGGACAGACTCCCGGGTGCTGGAATTCAAGATCAGCGGTTTGGAGTGGTATCGATGCTGTGACCTCTATACCAGAAGGGCTCCCGTGTAGTGGGGTATCATCGTATCGATGTCTGAAGGGTTTCGGTGGGCGTTGTATGGTGATGTGTTTTGTGAGCTGCAACACATTGGCGCATTGATCAGCGTTTTCCAGGTCCGTTACTATTCAGAAGTAGCAGGGAAGTCAGCGGAGGCTTCCCTCATTGGGCATTACTATAATTGAACGATAGGGAATTCACTTGGGGAAGTTCTGATCGATGCCAGGGATCATCTACTGGCTCGGGCTTTCCTGGGTAGGGTTGTGAAAAACACATGTGCGGTAAAACCGGATTGACCACGGTAGTACGCAACCGTCTGTATTTTTTCAAATCTCCGACTTAGCCAGGTATGGCTCCGCTGCTATGGCCGCTGTTTTGCGAGCCATGAATATAAACGCGTGTGGCGATAAAACACAAAGGGAATTGCCTGCTTGTCTTTCCGTGGAGGAAACCGGGCTCGGGCTGAATGGAAACGGCCAATTCGACACACCTTGATTAGGGCTGATAATTATTGGGGTGGATTGATGGCAGTTGCATATCCGGCACTGAAGCCAAATGGCTGTTCCGTTAAACGGGAAGTAATACATCAGGTGCAGCGTAGTCTGTATCTTTCGGGGCTGGCATGGGCCTATTCCAGAGCGGTGGATCACCATGGTGCACTGATCATCATGTATCACAGCGTGGTTGATGAAACGAATGCACCGTTCATTGATCAGGATTACAGTGTTTCGGTCAAAACATTCGAATCGCAAATAAAATATCTGAAGTATCATGCCAATGTCATCAGCCTGTCGGAGATGATGAATTGCATCTATGGCGACCGTGCACTGCCTGAAAATGCCGTCGTGCTGACTTTCGACGATGGCTACATGAACAATCTGACACATGCCGCACCCATTCTGAAAAAGTATGATGTGCCTGCGACCATCTATCTTTGTACCGGGTATATAGATCGAAAACAGTCGCAATGGGATGATGTGTTGTATACCAGCTTCCAGTTTCGCAGCCGGCAAGCACTGGTCTGGGATGGGCAGCAGTATGACCTTTCCGACAGCAATACCCTGCGGCAGGCTTTTGGTGAGGTTGCCGGGCAACTGATTGTCTCGAATATCAGTGAGAGGGATCAAATTCTTGCCGAGATCAGTGAACAGCTGCAGCCATGCCGTGAGCCGCCACAACTTACCATGGGCTGGGATGATGTACGCTTATTGAGGGCGGACTATCCGGGGATAGAGCTGGGGCTGCATACCGTAGATCATCTGGATATGACAAGTCTGACTGCAGCACAGGTAAAGGATGAGATAGCCCGTTCACAAGCGACTTTTGCAAGTGAAATGGGTTATGACGCGCGCCATTATTCCTACCCCTATGGTCGCCATTCGGAGCCGGTAGCCGAGCAGCTCAGGGCGATGGGTTTGCAATCGGCAGTGATAACGCAACCCACTGATCTGGTAACTGCGGATACGAATCCCTTTATGATGCCGCGTTACGAAATCACCCGTTCCTTGCTGGATCTCAAGTTGTGGATGAGCGGGGCTTTTCCGGATTTGAGTCAAAAACTGATGGCACGTGTGTATGATTAGCGCAGTCTGCTCGTCGGAGGTGGTGAATCTTTTTCCACTGGTACTCCATCAAACCAGGTTTGATGACGAATAGGCAGGTATTGAATATTTTATACCAGACTGAGTCTTGTTGACGGTTTCTGGTGTCTTGGCCAAGGGATGTGAAAGGAATAATGAAAATAACAAAAATATCTGCGTGTGAACTCGACCCCAGCCTGATTTCACAATGGCATTTGCTACAGGCATCGAATCCGGAGCTGGTGAATCCCTATTTCAATGTACAATACACGCAGTCTGTCGCGGCTGCACGTGATGATGTCTATGTTGCCGTTATCGAACAGGGGAATGAGGTCGTCGGGTTCTTTCCGTTTCAGTCGGCCAACAACAAGGTTGCTGAACCGGTAGGAGGGAGACTCTCTGATTATCATGGCATTATCGGGGCAGCGGGTCAGGCCTGGGACTACGATGCAATCCTCGATGCTTGCAATATCAAGGTATGGAGTTTCGATCATCTGCTTGCCAGTCAGGCACCACGTGAAATATACAGAAAGGTGGAAGCGGTTTCTCCCATCATGGATTTGTCCGGGGGGTATGAAGCCTATCTCCAGCAACGCAAGAAAAGTGGTGCCAAACGGCTTGAGCAGTTCAAGCGCAAGGCGCGAAAATTCGAGCGTGAGGTGGGGGAAATACAGGTAGATGTCTATTGCAGGAATGAAGGTGCCTTCCAGCAGGTCATTGAGTGGAAGAATGCCCAATGCCGCAATACGGGGGTTCCGGAATTTCTGAACTGGGGCTGGACAAGTGAGATGCTGCGTGAGATTTGGCAGCGGAAATCAAATGATTTTGCCGGCATGTTGACGATCCTGAGTGTCGGTAACGAGATAATTGCAGGCCATTTTGGTATGCGTTCCAACACAGTATGTCATTGGTGGTTCCCGACCTACAATCATGCTTACGCCAAATATTCGCCGGGTGGCATCCTGCTGCTCAAGCTGGCTGAAGCAGCTGCGGCGGAGGGTTTGACGTCCATCGATCTGGGCAAGGGTGAGGACAGCTACAAGCCCAGCTTTGCCACCGATTCCATACCGCTGGTGGAAGGGCGCGTGCTGCGTCCTTCCCTCCGGTCCACGATACACCGGATCAAGACGGGCAGCCGCGAATTTCTGCGGGAATCCTCAGTGACGGAGCCGTTACGCGTAAGTGTGCGGGGAGCGAAGTCCATCGTACGTAATATCCGGAAACCGAAGGCAGTCGCGCTCTGAGCTGGAGGCATGAATACGCGGCTTTGGCAGGAATTCAGGTTGTTGTCAGCGCTCTGCTACCGAATATCCGTGATCCGGGTCGCACCACCGGTTGGGTTGACGGTCAGCATGAATTGATGATTCCCCAGTGATGTTACGGCAAGGGTTTGCCCTTCCTGTGCGGCTGTAATCGAATTGGCTTCAGGCATTGTCACAATGACATCGAGTGGTGTGGAATACTTGATGCAACCCGCACCATTTGTTGGCGAATCAAAATCAAGCACCCCTTCCGGTGTCAGGGACGGTTTACCGCAATAGGCTCTGGAAGCCCAGTACAAGGTGATTTTGGTGGGTGTATCCATCCATATCTGCCCTGTGCGAATCTTCTCTTGGACATAATCGAGGTGATCCCTGTACTCCTGCAGGCTGAGCCATCCCCAGTAGTCGTTTTCCCCGATCTCATGCAATTCGCGTAGTGCCCAGCCGCCGTTCCGAATTGCGTCGTCCAGGTACTTGTTGAGAACGGTTACTGCGGGCCCATCATATTTCGAGCAGCGTTTCTCACCCGCCTGGTGAATATTGAAACAGTCGAAGTTCGCCCTGAATGGGGTGAGATCATCGAGGGTTATCTCCATCTCCGCCGGATTGATCGAGGCAGGTCTGCCACCACGTGCACCTTTATAACCCATGCTCTGAACTTCACGTAGTAGCGCATTATCGTCAAGGGCTGACAGGGCCGGGGGGAGTTTGGCGGCAGGGTTGGGTTTGGTCGCAATATCCAGGGGGAACGCAAAATAGCTGATATCGGACAGGCCATGTGAATGAAGTGTGGTGTCCGAGTCACGCAATTCGTGTTGCCAGTCGACGTTGTCACTCCACAGCCCGGTATCAAACCCTCCCTGAGTGCTGGGGTGTGTATAGGTATGGTTGATGATTTCCATACCGGCATTGACCATCTTGTGCATCTCGTCGTAATAGTCCGGGCGGAATTCGCAGGCGCCAACGATGGCAGAAAAACCGGCCACGAGCCCGCGATCCGTCAATTCATGCCAGTGCTTGACAATGCCGGAGGAAGCGAAGGGTTTGGCACAGAAATCATCATGGATGATTGAATAGGCGGCCTTGGCGTTTCCTTTCCAGGTAGCCACATTTGCGGAAGGTGTATTGGTATCCTGCGTGTCAGCCGAATCGTCAACACAGGCAGTCATTGCTGCCAGCAGGATCAGGGGTATTGTTATTTTAAGATGCATTTTTTACCTGAGATAATGTTTTCTGATTGGGGCAGCTAATCGGCTCACGCTTGAAATCTGCCCTATTTTCACCAGTAGTAATCCCGTCGCAAACTCCTTTGCCCAACCTGCCATATGCATGCCAATAATCGTGCAACAATTAATACTACCTATAAACATGCAGTCATGGCTTATGGGAAATGGCCAATAGGCAAAGACCTGTATTTTTCCGCATGGAAACCGGATTCTCTCCTTGGAAGTATTCTGTCAAGCATGTTGTTGCTCCTCACTGGGTGACAGCTATTTTTTACTGAAGCTTTGTCAGTGGCTTTTTTTCTTGTATACGCGTACATAGTCGATAATAAATTGCTGTGGCAGTATCCCTGAATCTACTGCTCCAGCCCACTCTCCCCCCAGAGCCAGATTGAGCTTGATGGAGAAAGGCCGCTGAAAGGGGTTTTCTCCATTTTGGAACGGGGGCAGGTCGCTGTAGGAGACCTCGAAATAGGGATGGTCATCCATCATGACTATGATTGCCTCTCTGCTCCAGATCAATGTATAAACGTGGTACTCCGTGGCTGCCGATTCTGTTGCCAGTTTGTTGTTTCTCATCACGGTCTGGTCGTCGGCTCCCTGATAGTGGATCGAAGCGTAGATGTGGCCTGGCTGACGACCCAGGTGCTCCATGACATCAATTTCCCCACATCCTGGCCAGCCGATTTCGGGAAGCGATGCCCCGATAAGCCATATTGCAGGCCATGTTCCATTTCCACTGGGCAACCTGGCTCTGACATCGACTCGACCGTAAGTGAAAGAGAATTTCCCTTCAGTGGATATGCTGCCACTGGTATAGCGTGAGGTCTTTCGAGTCATTACCCATTTCGAACCGTTGGGCGCGTCTTTCCAGTAGTCCTTGTTGGGTAGGGTTTCCTGGCGTGCGGTAATAATGAGCTTGCCATCGCTGACCGCCACGTTGCGTTCGGAACGGGTGTAATACTGCGCCTCTTCGTTTCTCAGAAAACCTTCTTCGTAAGCCCACTTGTTGGTATCGACTTTGTTGTTATCTGATTGGAACTCATCGGACCAGACAAGTTCCCATTGATTGTCGCTGGCTACTGCCAGTGTTTGCAGGGTGGTCAACGTTACCATAGACAGGAGCAGACGGATCAATGTCCACTGGATGATTGGCCAGGGAGTGCGGCGCATGCGGGATGATGCGTTGAGGTTAATAATGCTGCCGATAGTAGCCTCGATGTGCATTCAGCCGACCCAGTACGGTTTGCAGTTCGATAACATGCTGTTTGCGTTGTTCCTTGCTCACCAGAATACGAGCGCTCAACAGGGTCCAGCGTAGCAGCAGGTAAGATGTCTTGCCTATTCGCACCATGCCTGATAACGGGTCGGGCCTGAGCATGGAGCGGTAGAGTAATCCAACATTGCCAAAGCGGTATGCGCGTCGTGCCAGGTACTGGATTGTCTGGCGTTCCCGGGGAATGAACTCGGTGACGGTTGCCTCATTGCACCAGACATGTTTGGCGCCCTGTGCCAACAATAATTCGATCAGCATGGAGTCTTCACCTCCATATCTTCCCAAAGCCTCGTTGAACCAGTTATTCTGGTGAAACAGGCTTTTGTCATTCAACCAGCTGGTGCGAATGAGTAGGTTGCTGGTTCTTTTGATATCCGGGAATTCGCCGGTTTCATAGTGAGGGTCTTCAAAGAACTTCCCCTCCTGAATCCACTTGGGCGGTGGTGTCTCATAGGCTGGTAGCACGGGGCCGGAGACGATATCTGCAGTATAGCAATCAGCTGTTTCGATCATCTTTTCGATCCAGTGACTGGCTGGCCATTCATCATCATCGATGAACAGGATAAAGTCGGGATGCCATTCAAGTGCCGAAGCGGTCACGGTGTTCCTGATGGCTGATACCCCTCGCCTGGGTTCGGAAATGCAGCTGACTTGGCAGGCGAACTGTTGTGCACATGAGGCAACGACTGCGGCACCCTCGCATTTGTCCATGTCATTTTCGGCTATAAAGATTCTCAGGGTAAGCTGGTTGTTGCTACGCGAATACAAACTCTCTATTTCCGCGGCAAGCGCATTCAATAGCCGCTGCAGGGATTGGGGCCGTTTGTACGTAGCGATGGTAACTGCGATACGATATGGTCGGGCAAGTGTGGGAAAATGGGTCAGATCAAGTTTGTTATTAGCCATGGTAATTGGTCCAGTTACCCCAAACGGGGATTCAATCTTGGGTTGGTTCGGTTTCATTGGCAGCCATCGGGATTCAGTAGTGCTGTCGAAATATGCCGCGGTGTGCATTAATTCGACCCAGTAATGTCTGGAACTCGAAAAAATGTTGATTGCGTCTCTCCTTCCCTCTCAGGTAGCGTCCGCTGAGTGCCACCCATCGGACAAGCAGGTATCCTGTCTTGCCAAATCTTATCAGCATGGAAATGGAATCGGGTTTGAGCTTGGATCGATAGAGCAAGCCTATATTTCCAAATCGATAGGCGCGCCCGGCCAGGTAGCTGAATGTTTGCCGGCTTTCGGGTACAAGCTCGGCCACTACCGCATCCTTGCACCAGACATGCCGAGCCCCCTGTGATAACAGAGATTCGATCAGCATGGAGTCTTCACCTCCATATCGACCCAGGGACTCGTTGAACCAGCTGTTCTGTTGGCAGATTGCCGGGTTACTTAACCAGCTTGCCCTGATCAGCGTATTGCCAATGCGCTTGATAGGAGGGAAGGTGCCGGTGGCATAGGTATTGTCTTCAAAGAACCCGCCATTGACGACCCATCTTGGCGGCGTTGCTTCGTAAGTGGGAATGAGAGGTCCTGAGACAATGGCAGCCTTATAGTTGTCGGCCGTGTCCACCATGTTTTCTATCCAGTGCCTTGAGGGTTGCTCATCGTCATCAATAAAGAGAATAAAGTCGGCCGTCCATTTCAGCGCCGCTGCTGTCAGTGTATTTCTGACGATGGATACACCCTTGCGGTGTTCCAGCAGGCAAACCAGCTCGCAAGGGTAATCCTTACTCATGGCAGCCGTGACTCTGGCGCCGTCCTTTTCCGGCAGGTTGTTTTCAGCGACCAGCACCTTAATGGCGAGTTGATTTTCCGGTCGCTTGTACAAGTCTTCTATCTCCTGCGACAAGGTTGCCAGAAGGGCCTGAAGTAGCGCTGGACGCCTATAGGTGGCGATGGTGATCGCCACTCGGTAAGGCCGGGCAAGATGCTTGCAGGGGGTCATTGGAAATTTTTCAAAAGGCATGATACTTCCGCTAGGTCGAAAGGGATGGGGCGTAATCCCGTCTTATTCATGGTGGATCGTGGATCCTGGCGCTGGACTGGTGCGTCTGGGCGCTGCTCTGGAGCGAAATTTGTAGCAATAGCTACAACTTGAGCGAAGAGCAAGCGCAGGCGCGCCAGAACAAGCCAGGGCCGTGATAGGTTGAAGCCTCTCACCATTTGGGTGAAATGGGACTGCCATGGGTTTGTCGTTGTTTTCATTTACTTATCATAGGCTTTAGCCGCCACCATGAATAAGACGGGGTAATCTCTGATCGTCCGATCGAGTAAATAGGCATCGATTCTCAGGCATAGTAACCAGAGGTTTTACTGTAACTGCCATATTGCATGGTCTTCTTGTCATCGAATTTATTGACAATCAGATATTTTGGTGCGGAAGCCCACTCCTGCAGTTTTTCGAGCTCGGCCTTCAACATGCTCATGTTGTCGTTTTCCGGTGTCGAAACAAATACGAGTGCATCGCAGTAAAGCATGAGTTCGCGTGTTTCTGCGGTGACTGAAAGTGGAGCGCTGTCGATAATGATCATTTCATAGTGCTCCTTGATTGATTGAAGGGATTCCTCTATCTGACCGTTTTGTGACATCCGGTGCAGTATGACCGGTTCGATTTTGCCAAACCCCATGACATGAAGGTTGTGCATTGGACCTTGCTGGGCACATTCTCCGAGAGTTTTGCGACGGGTGATATAGTCGGTAAATCCGGGGTGATCATTATTGATGTCCAGACGACGGCTCAATTGCTGCAGGCGCATATCGGAGTCGATCAGCAGAACCTTGGTACCCATCTGCGCATAGGAGATGGCGAGACTGGTAGAGATGGTGGTTTTTCCCTGACCCTCCACTGCGGATGTTACAAAAATGGTCTGGCGTTTGGCGGGTTTGCCTGCCGTGTTCAGGTGCAGCCGCAGGTCGGTTGCAATTATCTGCAACCGTTCGGCGAACAGGTCAGTGCTCCTGGTATTGATGTCGGGTAACGCTGTGGGTTTCCTTCTGTTCTTGATAATAGGCAGGCTCCCCAATACCTGCAGTGGCAGGGAACTCGCCTGGGTGATATCGCGAAGGCTCTTGGAGCGAAGCCCCTGGAGCATGATCCACAGGATGGTAAACAATGCTCCGAGCAGGCCTCCGGCAACCAGAGCCAGCGGGATGCTGGGTTTGATCGGGTTTTCCGGTGCAATGGCTGGATCCACGATGCGCGCGCGTGGTGCGTCTTCGAGTCCGTCTATGGCATCTGTTTCCCGCAACCTCTTGAAAAAGGCATCAAACAGGCTCCGATTCTCCAGAACCGCACGCTCCAATCCTGTCAGCTCTACCTGATGAGACTGGATCTTTTCGAGTTGCAGTTTCGCGTCACTGAGTTCTTCTTCCAGTTTGGTGATACTGGACTTGGCGGAGGTGAGCTGGTTTTTGAGACTTCTGGTGACGCTTGTTATTGCGGCACGTCGGGCGCGCTGCGCGCTATCGAGGTCGTCATTGGCAGTGACCAGATCCGGATGGCCAACGTGGTACCTGTTTTCCAGTGAGCGGATAGTCTGTCGCGCCCTGGTCACCAATTCATCCTTGGCCTGAACAACGGGATCATTGCGAATAATCGGAATGACGAGCAGCCTGGAGGTTTTATTCTCTGCCAAATCTATTTGTGCCAGGCTATCCTCCAGTTCTGCCAGCTTCATCTGCGTTTTGAGTTTTCTTTCCGCTAGTTGCCCAATCCGGTTTTCAGTCAGGTAGGTCACGCCACTGCTCAGACCTACCAACCCCTTTTCCTCGCGAAAGGATTGCAGGTTGCTTTCGGCTTTCATCAGCTGTTGCTTGAGTTTATCAAGTTGCAGTGAAAGTGCGCCTCTTGCTTCGGTCGTTGCATTGGCTGCCGTCATGAGCTGCAAATCAATATAGGATCTGGCCATCGTATTGGCGGCATCTGCTGCCAGCTGGGGGGAGTTGGAGTCGAAACGAATCTCCACCAGTTGGGTATTGCTTACCGGGTTGATACTGATATGTTTTCTGAATTGTTTGAGTTGCCATCGTCTCCATGAGGCATCGTCCGTACCGGAATCCTCCGAGATTATGGACATTGGGTCTGGTGTTGTTTCCTGGCCCGCCAATACCTTGATCTTGTCCAGTAGTTTCCGCAGTATGTTGCCGTTGCCTGGGCTATGTGTCTTTTCCCAGGTGGCAAAGCTGTATTCCGGATAAGCATCCAGGTCGACCTGTTCCATTGTGTGTAGTGCGATGGTGCGGGAATTCAACAGGGCGAACTGTGTTTCGAGAAAGGTGGAGCGTTTGGTATCCAGTCCGTAAACGCCTTCAATGCCGGTAAGATTGTTCTTTTGTGTCTCGATCAACAGGGTTGTCGAGCCACGGTACAACGGTGTTTGCAAGCTGGCATACAGGCCCGATCCCACTGCGCTGAGCATTGCAAGCAGCAGGATCCAGTATTTATATTGATAGAGGGTCGCGAGAATGTAATTCCATGTGCTGGAGGCCTCTTCATAGGTTTCGTTCTGCTGTTCAGTCGATACAATAGTCTTGTGGGCAAGCTTGATATCGCCTGCCATGGGCAGGATATTTCTTGTTGCGCTCATTTTCTTTTCTCTATTGGACGGAGGGTTATCCGCATTATCTGATTCTGGAACTTGCCGCATGCGTTTCTTTTGCTGTCATATATTGGGTGCATGGTGCAAGGCGTTATGTTTTTTTGTAAACCGTCTGTAATAAACTGTCCACAGGAACAGGTTGAGCAGGAATCCAAGTGCAATGAGTTGTGAGGGTTCCCCCAGCTTCAATACCAGTGGCGTAAAAACGATTGTCAGTGCTGCAATGACAAGCTCGGTAAGAAAGAGCCAGCGAAACCAGAGCAGAACCTGAATTTCTATGCGATAGATGATCAACTGAAACTCGACCAGATAATAAAAGCCCCACAGTATTGTAAGCTGCCCCATGAGTGACAGGTCACCGTCCGGAACGATTGCACTGATCCAGGGCAGGGCCAGCCAGATCGTCGCTGTCCAGGCTGCGCTACATGCTGCCAGTACCAGTTGGGATGATTTTCTCAAACCCAGTATTCCTGAGACGTTGCTATTGGAATAATGTTCCCGCATCAATGGTATGCCGATTTGCATCCAGCTGTTGCTGAGAAGTTGCAATGGTGCAAATAGCTGCCTTGAAAAGTTGATGATGCCCAGCAGTTCGTAGCCACCAAACAGGGCGACCAGATAATTATAGGAGCGAGCGACTATCTCATTGGAAATCGCACCAGCCAGTGACCATTTCGAGATCTTCCAGACAAACAGATAACGTTTCCATTTGAATCGACGGCGACGGTGCTGATTGAGGTAGTGGTGGGAAAGTGCCCAGTATAGGGCGGGTACGAGTCCGGCGATGGCCCCCGCAAACAGCACTGTCTTGAGTGAAGCCGGGAAAGTGAAATGTCCGATAATCAGCGCGAGCAGAAAAACCGCGGCTGTATAGGATTCTAGCTTCAACGCCGATTCGACATTGTGCGTGCTGAAAAAATAGGATTTGATGAACTCTCTTGTCAGCTGTGCAAGAACAAACAGCATGAAGGCTGATCGCGCCTGCAGGTCATCCGGAAAGAACAGTGTGGCAATCAGGAGGGAAGACACCAGTCCGGCACCCAGGGCCACCGTATGGAAGTTGAAGAAGTCGGCATAATGATCAATGCTGAAGCGCTGTTTTGCCAATACGTTCATGGGCATGGTGATTAGTGGAGCCTGAACGGCAATAATCAGACGGGTTATCGCAAACAGCAGGCTGTACAGACCGAATTCCGCCAGTGAGGTCTGCCATAGCAGCCATAGTGCAGAGACAAAGGTAAGCAGGCTGGGAAGTCCCTGTGACAAGCCGGCGCGAATGATCCGGGAGTTGGGTTTTATCATGGGTTACACCGGGCTGATGCTGCCGCGCCAGGCGACATAGCGTGTTGTCAGGCGGCGGTACCATTCCGGAGAGATGCACTTGACCAGGCAGATGAGTCGACTCGATGGGCTCATGCCAGTGGCTGAAAGAAAATGCTGGAAATAGAGTTGAAGCCCCCGCCCCCGTCTCTGCCCGGAGGCCATGGGTGCCAGAACCCTGAGCTGAAATGCTGCGTATATATTCCGCGGTAGATCGTCGGCAATGGAATTGATCCAGTAACTTGAGTGCTTGAAGCCTGTTGACTGTGTCAGTCTTCCCGGGTCTTCGTGGTCAATGCAGGTGGAGAGTGTGTCGGGTAGCATCTTGAATCTGACCCCCGCCTTTTCGAGGCGCCAGCAGAAATCGTAGTCTTCATGCCGATTGAGGTCACTGCGAAATTGTGTCTTGCGGGCAATATCGGCCGAGACCACCAGGGTATCCGTGGACATGACGCCTCCAGTGACAAAAATGTAATGGAGTACCTCTTCACCCTCCTGGTACAGCCGTTTCGGGACTTGCAGGCGATGGCCATTTTCGCGCCTGAAATATAGCGGTGAGCTAAAACAGACATTTTCCGGGTGACCTGCTTCGGAGAGGTGTTGGTGATAGATCCTGAGTTTTTCCTTTTCAAAAATATCGTCGGAGTCGAGGAAGGCGATATAGCGGCCTGACGCCAGGTCCATGCCAATATTCCGGGCTGTGGAAACCCCTCTGTTCTTTTCCAGGCGGACGCATTTCAATCGCTTGTCCCTGATATCTTTCAGTGCGTCGCAGGCGGATTCTGTGGAGCCATCATCAACCACTATGATCTCGAAATCATCGAATGTCTGCGCCAGACAGGAGTCGACTGCCTGCTGGATGGCGGCAGGACGATTGAAGACGGGGATGACGATGCTGAAATAGGGCTGCCGGATCATTGTGATTTTTCCCGATTTTGAAACAGATGTAAAAGAACAAAGATGAGTGCGAACCAGAGGGGACTCATGGCGACGAAGAAGGAGCGTTCAAACATGTTATGCAACAGGCAGTAGACCAGTACGACAAAGACCAGGGGGGCATCGGGCTGTCGCGTCGAGAGCTGTGTGATGCTTGTTTTGAGCGCTGTGGCAAGTACCAGAAGCCAGAAGGCGAGGCCGGTCAGTCCCAGCTCGAGGGCGATGCCAAGGTAGCCGTTGTGTGCCTGTCCGAACTGTCTGACAAAGTCGCTGGCATCATGAAACGCGAGTGCACGCACGGGGTCGGTGCCCCAGAAACCGCCGAAGCCATAGCCCAGCAGTGGTTGCTGTGAAATCTTGAAGCGGGCATATTCCCAGAGCAGTGTGCGATTGGTGAAGGTTTCCCTTTGCCACAGGTCGTCGAGTTTCATTCCCCACAGGCCGAGTGCATCGGAGAGGGTCACTGCCGTAACAAGGGTCAGGCCCACGGCGATGAATAGCATCGTCACATTGAATGCCTGGCGGCGATCCAGATGCAGGATCAGAAATACGGGAACCAAAAGAAATGTCAGGGCGATAGAGGTCTTGGAGGCGCTTGCCAGTAGCATGATCAGTGCGAGGATGCCGGCGAATACCGTGATTGTCCGGCGGTATCTGATCCAGTGATCGAGAAAAACGAAAATGGCGAGACTCATGATCACGCCCAGCTCGTTCTTGTGTGAGTGGATGCCTTTGAAGCGGCCTTCGTGGTCAAGTGTCCATTCCGGAACAACCAGAAAGCTGAGGGCATCGACAATAATGATGCCCAGCAGGCCCGCATGCCATGCTGAAAGGCGGTGTTCGGGCTTGTTCAGAATGGTGATCCAGAACGCGGATACCAGCATGATTTCAAAGCTCAGGGCGCGGATCAGGCTGAGGGAAGGAAACTGACTCCAGAGAACACTTGTAATGACCAGTAATCCTGCAATGAAAACCGGCCAGGCATGCCGGACATGCCGGACTACAAGGCCGGGTTGCCAGATGGCGGGTATAACGGCAAATAGCAGGAATGCAGCCAATATACCCTGACGCACCAGATTGTTGGCACCACTTTGTACCCGGGCCTGGGTTGACTGGTAGTATGGGCTGTCGCCGATGAACACGACCAGCAGCGCCAGCACAGTCACATAGAAAAGGAAGCTACCCGCCCTTTCGTCCTTCATGATCAGTGATTGCGCCATTGCCAAGAAACCTGGTGTCTATTCGTGAGCCGTACGGGTGATGACATGGGCGGGGTGCTGCTCGATCGTGTGAGCGGACCCGACCAGACGAAGTCGTAGGGGGCTGTTGTAGATGGTGGATACCAGCTGTGTTGGCATGAGGCGGAATACCAGGCGAATACCTGGATAGACCAGTCGCCATGTCAGACCGTGAAGCCGCCATATTCCAACGACATAAGTCTTGAACTCGGCAAGGATACGCTTGCCGCGCCGGCGACCGTAGAATTGTGGCGTAATGCGCCACTGGAACAGGCGCTCGCCGTGATTGCCCAGTTCGTGACCGGAAGCGGCGATGCGGAAGAAGAAATCCAGATCTTCTGTCAAATGGACATTTCGGTAACGCATTTTTGGATCCTGGAACAGTGAAGCCCGGAAGCACAGGGTCGGGTGCAGCAAGGGCTGGAATCGGGTAATTAGACGCCGTATCTCCTCATTAGTTTCAGGAAAGTCACGAGCACGCAGAATTTCTCCATGCTGGTCGATTTCGTAGCAGCTGCAGCCACTGACCATCAGTGAAGAGCGTGACTCCATAAAGGTGACCTGTTGCGCAATTCTTCGTGGGTCGCAGATATCATCGGCATCCATGCGAAAGGCATATTTCTCACCTTCCAGCGCTTCGATCAGACGATTCAGGCTGTTGGCCAATCCGATATTCCTGGTATTGATCAGAAATCTGTGAATGTCTTTGGAAAAGGAGAAGATCGCTTCCATCAGCTGCGCATCGGCCTTTCCGTCCAGGCACAGGTAGATGTGAATTTTTTCGGCAGGGTAGGTCTGACCCAGCAGTGATTCCATGGCGAGCCTGAATTGTGGAATATCATCAGCATGATAAACACACATCAAGATGGCCACTTCGGGGAGGGTGTCCGTGGGTCGATATTCGCGGATATTGCATGATCGAGACGGGTTCCCAGTAGTGCTTTTTATACGCACCTCTGGTGCCGTATTTGCCTTGTACATTATAGTCTCCTGAGCTATTCGGAATTGTCTGGCAAGTGCATAGTGTGTTCCGAATGTATTTGGGTATTTGCAGATTGGTCTTGTTCAGTAGGCCTGACGATCATTCCAGATACGGGTTGCTGTCAGGAACAGGATTTTTATATCCAGCCATATGGACCAGTTGGCGATATAGTGCCGATCCAGTGCGAAGCGCCGCTCCATGGACTTGATGTCGGGTGTTTCTCCCCTTGCGCCGTTGATCTGTGCCCAGCCCGTAATGCCAGGGACAACGGTATAGCGTGCATTGAAGTCCTTTATTTGATTCTTGTATTCATCATCCATGGAAACAGCATGAGGGCGTGGCCCGACCATGGACATTTCGCCGAGCAGAACATTGAATAATTGGGGGAGTTCATCGAGACTGGTTTTCCTGATGAATTTTCCAATGCGGGTTATTCTGTGATCATTCTTTTTAGTCTGCACGAATTTGCGGTTATGGCCGGTATCGTGATACATGCTGCGGAATTTGAAAACACGGATGATATGGTTATTGAATCCATAGCGTGGCTGGATGAAGAAAACAGGCCCGGGACTGTCCAGCTTTATCAGTAGAGCGATAATGGCCATTACAGGTGCTACAAGAAGTAGGCCAGCGACGGAAAAAATAATATCGGAGCCGCGTTTGACCATGTGTTTGCAGCCATGAAGCGGGGAATTGGTCAGCTCCAACAGGTGCTGGTCACGGTGACTTTGTGAGGGATGTTTCTGTAACCATTTATTATTGATTTCGTAATGCAGGGAGATTTTTACTGGTAGTGTCGACAGGGTATCGAGAATTTCATGGCGTTTTTGTGGATGCATATCGTCCGGAAATACAATGACCTCATCTATTTTTCCTTGGCGTATGGCCAGCTCCAGATCGGTGGTTGTTCCCAGGTTGCTTCTGCTTCTTGCGGACGGCTCAGAGGTGTCAGGTGATTTGCGAGTATCGGAAAAGATTCCTTCGATCCTGTTCCAGCCTATCGGGTTGTTGGAGTGTTCCAGCAGGTATTTCATTGATGCGCTGTTGATGCCGCAAAGTGCAATATTCCATTGCAACAGGCCTTGATTCCTGGCATGGGCCAGCAAGAGGGAATAAATGAATTGGCCAAGTACCAGGGCTGGCAGGCACAGCAAGCAGGTGGTGACGGCCCAGTAAAAGATTTGTGTACTGGTTATTGGAATAAGATGGAAAATGGCGCTGATGACCAGAATCGTGCCCAGCAGTAGCGTGCCCAGTTTGCGCACGGCATGCTGATCGAAGCGTGAGCCCAGTTTGCCAGAGGTTGGAAGAAATCGAGTGAGAAGAAGGCTCGCATTGAATAGCAGTATGAATCCTAGCCAGTAGACTGGTTCGTTGAAGGGCAGGTGGAGCAAGACTGCGGCGAGATAACCACTCAACATGATCAGGAGGACATCGAGTGCTCTGGAGGCGGCGGTAACAAGGTCGGGGGTGATGATATTGCGGGAGGGCCTTTTTATGCCTGGTGTGCCATTGTCCAGAAGAACCGGGTTCTCGGAGCCTGCCTCCAACGTGGCTATTTGGGTATCGGGGAGCGTAGGGTCGGTCACCAGATTACCCGGGATAGCGAGGTTGCTCGGGCGTGCACTCATGATGCACCCTCCTCGAATCCTGTTGATTCGCTCTGCTGCCCGGAGTGCTGATGGAAATAATGGAAGACCCTGTCTACGGTAGTTTTTTCCACGGCTAAGCCCTTGTAATTATAGTTTGTTGCTTGTGATACCTCCGTTTGTGACTTCGATCCTTCCGCATCCCGACATAATGATTCTGTTGGGATGCGTGCTCCACGCGCGTGCTATTTCGGGCAAGCTGCAGGGAACGCACCATCAGGTCGAGACCGATAGTGAGTTACGTGTATGGATTCCAATTTCCCCAAATCAGACGATGCTTGTCTTGATGCCTGCTAATGCCAATGACGTCATGCTGCAAGTGGCACTCGCGTTCACAGGTGCTGGGTGCCAGGTGCGCAGATGTTACTGACCAGTGTGTGGTCGTTAACACTTCATGCGTGTGCATTGCGTGAATTTAGAAATTCGACAAGGAAAAATTGACAAAGTTCATGTTGAGGGGATTGGTCAGTGCTTGTTGCCAGAGGGGGAGAGGGTGTACAGGTAATTGAAATCGCCGGGAATATCGGACGGAATAGCGTGGTGACGTGCAATCAGGGGGGCTTCCTGCAGCTTGGGGATCAGCCTGTGATGTGGGTAGAAGGATCTGCGTGAGTGTAAAAATGGTGGGCCCGGTAGGACTTGAACCTACGACCAATCGATTATGAGTCGACTGCTCTAACCAACTGAGCTACGGGCCCTTGTTGAGGAGGGCGATTATCTACAATATTGGACGCACGAACAATCCCCGAGGAGGGATAGGGGAAACAACGTCCTTGTTGTTGCTTGTTTTGCTGTCAGGAATTTTCCAGGTCGAGGAAGCTTCTGAGCATTTCTGATCTCGAAGGGTGACGCAGTTTGCGCAGTGCCTTGGCTTCGATCTGGCGAATTCGCTCGCGGGTGACATCAAACTGCTTGCCAACTTCTTCCAGCGTGTGGTCGGTGTTCATGTCGATGCCAAACCGCATGCGAAGTACCTTGGCTTCACGAGGGGTCAGCGAACCCAGTACGCCGCGGGTTGCCTCGCCCAGGCTGGAGTTGGTGGCTGAATCTATCGGTGATTCAGCATTGCCGTCTTCGATGAAGTCACCCAGGTGCGAATCTTCGTCGTCACCAATGGGAGTCTCCATGGAGATGGGCTCCTTGGCGATTTTCAGTACCTTGCGTACCTTGTCCTCAGGCATTTCCATGCGCTCGGCCAGCTCTTCCGGAGTTGGGTCGCGGCCCATCTCCTGCAGCATCTGCCGTGAGATCCGGTTCAGCTTGTTGATGGTCTCGATCATGTGAACCGGGATGCGAATGGTTCTTGCCTGATCCGCTATCGAGCGGGTGATGGCCTGACGAATCCACCAAGTGGCATAGGTCGAGAACTTGTAGCCACGGCGATATTCGAATTTGTCGACCGCCTTCATCAGACCAATATTGCCTTCCTGAATCAGATCCAGGAATTGCAGGCCGCGATTGGTGTATTTCTTGGCAATCGAGATGACAAGCCGCAGGTTGGCTTCCACCATTTCCTTCTTTGCACGTCGGGCCTTGGCTTCGCCAATCGACATGTTGCGGTTGATTTCCTTGATCTCCGAGATGGGCAGCCCAGTTGCTTCCTGGATGTTCTTCAGGCGCGTCTGCAGCGTAATGATCTTGTCCTTGTGCAGTGCCAATGCGTGGGCGTAGCTGTGATCCGAGTTGATGAACTCGTCAATCCATTTGAGGTCGGTTTCATTCTGGGGGAATGAATCGATGAACTGCTTGCGAGGCATTTTAGCCTGCTGCACACACAGTTTCATGACGTTGCGTTCCAGCTCGCGAATCTGTTCGATCGAGCGGTGCAGGGTGTTGGCCAGTTCGAGAAGCAGTTTTGGCGTAAATTTGAGATGGCCGAAGGCAGCTGCGAGCTCGTCGAGCAGGGGCATCAGTTTTTCAGTGTCTTTCTTGGCGCGAATCCGGGTGATCCTGGCTTGCAGCTTCTTGATTTTCCCGAAGAACAGCTTGGCTTCCTCCGGATCGGGGCCGGTATCGACAGCTTCCTCTTCGTCGTCGGACTTGCTGGCAGCCGTTTCGGTACCATCCTTCTTGGGCGGGTGCTGTTCGACTTCGTCTGGCTGGGCAAATCCAACGAGGATATCGGTCAATCTGATCTCGTCGTTTTCATATTTGTCCCATTCGACCAGCAGGGATTCGATGGCCTGAGGGAAGTGGGCCAGTGAGGTCTGTACCTGTAGCAACCCGTCTTCAATGCGCTTGGCAATCTCGATTTCGCCTTCGCGAGTCAACAGCTCTACGGTTCCCATCTCGCGCATGTACATGCGCACCGGATCGGTGGTGCGGCCGAACTCGGAGTCGACGCTGACAAGGGCTGCGGCGGCTTCTTCGGCAGCGTCATCGTCGGTTTCAACATTGTCGTCAGACATGCTGAAGCTGTCGGAATCGGGTGCCTGTTCGAGCACTTTGATGCCCATGTCATTGATCATGTTGACAATATCCTCGACCTGTTCGGGGTCGACAATAGAGTCCGGAAGGTGATCATTGACCTCGGCATAGGTCAGGTAACCCTGTTCCTTGCCACGGCTGATGAGTTCCTTGAGTCGTGATTGTTGTTCAGATGTCTGATTCATACGTGTAGTTCACGCCGACAAAAATGACCGGCGATTATATAGTTAGCGAAATAAATAAACCAGCTTTTTATGACGCGCGTCGCGAAACGGGCTGGTATTAGTGGATCACCGTTTGTTAGACAAGAGTTGTTGCAAACGTTTACGAGTATAGACAATCATTGACGTAAAAGTGTGAGCAATTCCTCCTTTTCTTGTGAGGTAAGCGGTTTGCCTTCGCGTGCTTCCCGGTTCAGCAACACTTCCAGGCGATGAGTTTGTGCCTGTGCCCGCAGCCGTTCGAAGGCGTCATCGAGTTGTTGTGCCCCATTGTCATCCTCATCTTCTGTCGTGATCGGTGGTTGCCAGGTGCTGAGTTTGTTCACGATGCCGGCATACCGGGAATCGCGAAACCGCTCTATCAACATTGCGGGAGACAAGTCGGGTTTTTCCCGGATTGCGTCGAGAATCTGCTGTAGAAGCTCATGCCCCGGCAACACGCTGATCATGGGGTCGTATTTGTCGAATGCAAGTATGGCAAGCTCCGGATGCTGCAACAGGGTTGCGATGATCAGGCGCATCGGCGTGACCTGTATGATGCCTGGATTGATCCGCTGCCGTGGTGGTGGTGAGGCATTGGAAATGGTGGGTTTGGCGGGGGCGATGCTTGTCAGTTTTTCCAGTGCCGATTCGATCTGGCTGCGCAGCAGACCTTCGTGCAGGGGGGTAAGCAGCTTTCCGGCTTCCAGCATGAGGCTGGTGCGTCCTTCCATGCTGGCCGTATTGTGCCGTGATTTCAGGGATTCCAGTAGATAGCTCGACAGGGGTTGAGCGTTGGCGACTTCATGATTGAAGTATTCTGTACCCTTGAGGCGGACGAAACTGTCAGGGTCCTCGCCATCGGGCAGAAACAGGAAATCGATTTCCTGTCCGTCGCGCAGGGCGCCCATGCTGTTGCCCAGGGCCCGCCAGGCGGCCTCGCGTCCAGCGCGATCTCCATCAAAGCAGAAGATGATGCGCGGAACCACGCGGAACAGCTGCCTGACATGGCTGGTGGTGGTTGCTGTTCCCAGCGTGGCTACCGCATTGCGAATGCCATACTGGGCCAGGGCGACCACGTCCATGTAACCTTCGACCACGATCAGGTGATCCAGCCGGGAGGAGGATTTGCGGGCTTCATGCAAACCGTATAGCGTGTCGGATTTGTTGAAGACGGGGGTTTCCGGGGAGTTGAGGTATTTTGGTTCGCCCTGGTGCAGAATCCTGCCGCCAAAGGCGATGACCCGTCCGCGGCGATCCCGGATCGGAAACATGATGCGCTCGCGGAATTTGTCGTAGGTCTTGCCGCTGTCGTTGCGGCTGACCAGCCCGGCCTTGAGCAGGAGGTCATTGTCGTAGCGCCCGCCAAGGTGCTGTAGCAGGTTGTCCCAGCCGGGAGGAGCATAGCCCAGGGAGAAGTCGCGTGCGATTTCGCCGCTCACCCCTCTGTCGCGCAGGTAGGCTACTGCTTCGGGCGAGGACTTGAGCGATTGCTGATAGTATGTGGCGGCGTTATCGAGTAGCGCATAGACTGCTTGCAGGTTTTCCTGTGGCGCTGCCGCTATGCCACCCTGCTCACGGGGAACGTCGAGTCCGAGATCTGACGCCAGTGTCTCGATGGCTTCGACAAAGTCGAGGTTGTCGTACTCCATCAGGAAACCGATGGCGGATCCATGTGCGCCACACCCGAAACAGTGATAGAACTGCTTCTCCTGACTGACTGTGAACGATGGTGTTTTCTCGCTGTGGAACGGGCAGCAGGCGGTGTGTTCACGGCCCTTCTTTTTCAGTGGTACGCGACGGTTGATGACTTCGACGATGTCGGTTTTTGCAAGCAGGTTGTCGATGAAGTCTTGAGGGATTTTTCCTGCCATAGGGTACACGCAGAGAGTTGAGAGAATATTGTCATAACAGGATATAACCTGAATCCGAGGCTTGGACGTGGCGACTGGTGCACGCCATGCATCCTCATGGAAAACTCCGGATTCAGGTACAGGACGGGTTCAACCGTCGTCCATTCATGCTGACTGGTTGTAAAGATAACAGGTATCTCCCTATGGAAAAATATGATCTGGTGGTAATTGGCAGCGGTTCCGCGGGTGAGAAAGCCGCGCTGCAGGCCGCCTATTATGGACATTCGGTCTGCGTGATCGACAAGGGGCCAGCGGGAGGAGCCTGGGTGAATACGGGCACCATTCCCAGCAAGACGCTGCGTGAGTCGGCGTTGTATCTTGCCCGGGGGCGGCGTGGCGGTGTCCTGAGTGATCCCTCGGCCATGCCGACTGTCCGCAGTTTCATGGCACTGCGTCGTCATCTGGTGGCGCGCTGGCGGGGCAAGATCGAGCAGAACTTCCGCTCGCATGGCATCGCGCGGCTGCGCGGAACGGCGCGCTTTGTCTCACCACATCGCCTGCAAGTGGGGGATGACCATGAGGTGGAAGGCAGGTACATCCTGATCGCCACCGGGTCACGGCCACGAAATGTGCCGGAACTGCCGGTTGACGGGCAATGGGTGCATGATTCCGAGACCCTGCTGAATCTGGAGCAGATTCCGCAGTCGATGGTGGTGCTTGGTGGTGGTGTGATCGCCTGTGAATACGCGTCGATCTTCCAATCCCTGGGGGTGCAGGTGACGCTGCTGAATGGTCGTGATCGGTTGCTGGGGTTTGTCGATCCGGAGATTACCGATTTCCTTGAGGCTGCGATGATCGATGCCGGCATGGTGGTGCGCCATGATGTGCGTGCGGAAGGTATCGAGCGCGTCGACCAGGGGGAAGTGGAGGTCTACCTGAATGATGGCACTGTTGCTTCCGGCGAAACCGTGTTTGTGGCGCTGGGCCGGGTGCCGGTACTCGGGGATCTGAATCTGGAGGTGACCGGAGTTGCGCTGACCGACTGGAATACCGTCAAGGTGGACACACGCATGGTCACTTCTGTGCCGCTTATCTACGCCGCCGGGGATGTTGTCGGCTTTCCGTCGCTGGCATCTGCCGGCATGGAGCAGGGGCGGCGGGCTGCAGCCAATATGTTTGGCCATGATCGTGGTTCGGTGGATGAGCTGATACCCAGCGGAATCTTCACGATTCCGGAACTCAGCTCAATCGGTCTGGATGAAGCTGCAGCCAGCAAGGCAGGGTACACGCCGGTTTGCGGTTCGGCCCACTATCGGGAGAACGTGCGTGCCCCGATGCTGGGTGACGAACGCGGCATGGTCAAGCTGGTGGCGGATCGGGATTCCGGCAAGCTGCTGGGTGCAACCATTGTCGGCAACCAGGCCACCGAGCTGATTCACTTTGCGCTGGCCGTCATCAAATACGGCGGTACGGTGGATGACCTCACCCGCTTTGTCTTCAACCTGCCTTCACTGAGCGCGTTGTATCGGCAGGCCGCCTATACCGTGCTGCATGAGATCAATCAGGATCAGTGATGCGTCGGGCGCTGCCGAATCATCCGCTGGCGGCGGACAGGAGCTTCTTGGTCAGGGCCTTGTAGAGTGGGTTGGGGCCGATGTCGTCGTAGATGGGTTCACCAAGGTCATCCTTGCTGATGACCTTGTAGCCAGGTACATAGGGCATGGACTCTTCCAGCTCGTTGAGGGCTGCAACGATCAAGTCCTTGAGAATGCTTTCCGGGGTCTTGCCAGGATACATCTCTGCCAGGGCCTGCACTCGGGCGGCTTCGTAGGGAGGCAGCTCCATTTCGAAATGGTTGAGCAGTTTGGGGTGACCTGAGGTCTTCTCCCATTCATGGATGAGGTCGTTGAGTTTCACGGTTTTCTTTTCTCCGGGGCTGTAGTGCTGTCGAGGTGGAGAGCCAGTCTGCACCCGCAATAGTCTTGCTGTGAGTAAGTGATTCAATAAAAAGCGGTCGGGCTGCCCTCGTCGCCAGAGGGTTGCGATGATACTGCCAACGCGATAACAGGAATCTGGTATCCTGTGGCGTTTTCCACCGGCTCTCCAGTTCAGCAATGACCACCTCCGCAGTATTTGTCAAACCTCCCAAATCCCTGTTGCGGGTTACCGGAAGGGCGATGCAGGATTTCCGCATGATCAGGGAGGGGGATCGTGTGTTGCTGGGGCTGTCCGGTGGCAAGGATTCACTGAGTCTGTTGCATATTCTGGAACACTTTCGCCGCCATGCTCCGATCCGCTTCGAGTTTGGTGCGGTGACGATCGACCCGATGAGCGAAACCTTCAGGCCGGCAGCCCTCA
>CAYTPO010000083.1:0-37728 GCA_964439815.1 uncultured Thiotrichales bacterium | reverse complement strand
CTACTGCGGAAAAGCCATTTTGGCCCTTTTTCCCCCTGGTTTTCGTCAAATATAGCCAATATTCTCCTCAAATCAGTGAAAAAAATGGCCTAATATGGCTTTCCCTCGCTACGACTACTATTCTCGGACAGGCTCCTAGTGTGCCGACAGTTTTTGTCGGCACACTTTCAACAACACATCTCACCCGACCAAGACAGACCGACCCTCAACTGTTTACCAACATATCAGCAGGGCCCACCATTTTCCCACTACCACACCATTCCAGTTTAATGCCTTGCCAACATGGCGGGCTTTTCCTATTCTCATTATAGATGTCATCATCATCTGAGCTGGATACTGATTGCATGCCCCACGTGATTCTGGCAGGTATGGGCGTATCCATAAGCAGTAGCTGCTTGGATAGCTGAGTAGTTACTGACCAATAATTGCTACCCCAGGAGAACATGCCATGCCGATCCACAAGAAAGGGAAGAGCGCCCCTGTACTCGGGTTGCTCATAGGTGCATTTGCACTGACCTCATCTTTTTCACTCCATGCCGACGGGGGTGATCTGACCATCGTCACCTCTTTTCCCTCCGATCTGACCAAGGTTTTCAAACGCGAATTCCACAAGGCTCACCCCGATATCAAGGTCGAGATTCTCAAGAAAAAGACCACTGCGGGGGTCAAGTATATTCAGGAAACTGCCGAGAAGAACAGGACCGACCTGTTCTGGGCTTCTGCACCCGATGCGTTCGAGGTGCTGAAGGATGACTCATTGCTGCAGAAATACGAAAGCAACGTAAAGGGTTTGCCCGACAAGGTCGGCGCCTTTCCGGTCAATGATCCCGATGGCTATTACAAGGGCTTCGCTGCAGCAGGCTACGGCTTCATGTGGAATACCCGTTACCTGAAAGCCAAGAAGATACCCGCACCGAAGGAGTGGGTCGATCTCACCAAGGCTGTCTACCACAACCATGTGGGCATGTCGGCGCCTTCACGCTCCGGTACCACCCATCTGACCGTGGAAACACTGCTGCAAGGCAAGGGTTGGGAGGAAGGCTGGAAAATGCAGAAGGAAATTGCCGGCAATTTCAAGACCGTTACCGAGCGCAGCTTTGGCGTTCCGGATGGCGTCAACAGTGGACAGTTTGGCGTGGGTATCGTTATCGACTTTTTCGGGCTTTCTTCCAAGGGCTCCGGTTTTCCGGTCGAGTTCCGCTATCCAACCACCACGACACTGGTACCCGCCAATATCGCCATTGTTGCCAATGCACCCAACAAGGAGAATGCTGGCAAATTCATCGACTTTCTGCTGGATGAAAAGGGGCAGGAATTATTGCTGGATCCAAAGATTCGGCGCTTGCCTGTCAATCCCGCAACCTATGCCAAGGCGCCAGAGGGATTTCCCAACCCGTTCAAGGACGCTTCCATTGGCGCGGCCGTCAAGTTTGATCTGACCAAATCGAAGAACCGCTATAATCTCGTCAACTCCCTGTTCGATGTGATGATCACCTATCGCCTGGATGACCTTCGCTCAGCCACCAAGGCTGTACAGGATGCCGAAGCCGCAATGGATGGCAAGGACAATCCCGAAGCCGCCAGATTGATCGCCGAAGCTAAGGCGCTGATAGCAAAACTGCCCATCGACGAAGCCAAATCACTGGATCCCGAATTTGCCGGAATATTCAAGAAGAAGCGCAAGAAGGCAACCGACAAGGTTACCGGTCGGCAGGCAGAAGTCGAGCAGGGGTGGGACAAATTTGTCGTGGAGAACTATTCCCAGGCCAAGTCTCTGGCCGAGAAAGCCAAATCCATGCTGTAGCAAGGCTCTCATATAATCGGGCAAGTTGGGCTAGGAGTCTGTCCGACAGACTCCCAGGGAGGAACGACATGCCCGACATGCCTCGGGATTTCCACTGCTCGGAAAGCGGTAAAACAATCCATCGGCAACATTTTTTCCGACACCGAACAGCCTGAAAAAAGGATAACAATATGCCTGCCCCTTCTGGTTTTCTTGCCAGAGCAAATTTCGGCCCCCGCGCATTGGCAATCGCCATTGCGCTTTTCCTTCTACTGTTTCTGCTGGTGCCGGTCGCCAAGGTCTTTATTGTTGCATTCCAGGACCCCTCTACCGGGGCCTTCACGCTGGTCAACTTTGCCGATTTCTTCAATACCGCGCTTTTCAGGGAGTCATTCTGGAATTCATTTTACGTCTCCGCAGTATCGGTCGTCATGGCTTCGATGATTGCCCTGCCGTTATCCTATTTTACTTCACGATTCAATTTCGGCGGCACGGTGATCATTCAGACACTGGGTATCGTGCCACTGATCATGCCGCCCTTTGTTGGCGCAGTCGCCATGCAGCTATTGTTCGGCAGCAATGGCAGCGTGAATCTGCTGCTTGATGAATATTTTGGTTTTACCATTCCGTTCATGGAAGGATTGAACGGAGTCATTTTTGTTCAGAGCATCCACTATTTTCCATTTATTCTCATCAACCTCTCTGCCAGCCTCGCCAATATCGACCGTTCCATGGAAGAGTCGGCACTGTCTCTGGGATCATCGGGCATGCGGCTGTTTCGGCGGATTGTTTTTCCCCTGAGCATGCCTGGCTATGTGGCCGGCGCCTCCATCGTATTTCTAAAAGTCTTCGATGATCTGGGAACACCACTGCTGCTGAATGTGAACAACATGCTGGCACCACAAGCCTATCTGCGAATATCGTCGGTGGGTATTTCCGATCCGATGGGCTATGTCATCTCGGTCATTCTGGTGGCCTTTTCCCTCTTTTCAATGTGGGTGGCATTTCTCGCCATGCGGGGCAAGGATTACGCCACAACACAAAAAGGCGGTGGCGGATTAATGAAGCGCGATCTCAAACCCTGGGAAAAAGTGGGTGCCTATGCGCTGATTCTGTTCATTCTGCTGATTGTGCTGTCACCACATTTCGCCTTGTCGTTATTGTCGTTTGGCACAATATGGTCCTACAGCGTACTACCGGATGGTTATACGCTGGAACATTATACCGAGGTATTTACTTCGGCCGGCGAGTTCATCAGAAATACTCTGCTGTATGCAGGCCTCGCTGCCACCATTGATATTGTCATCGGTACTTCCATTGCCTATATCGTCTGGCGCACCGGCATGGGGGGTCGCAAACTTCTGGATTACATGGCCATGTCGGCACTTGCCATTCCTGGCGTGGTGCTGGGCATCGGCTACCTGCGCACCTTTTATCAATTCGATGTACCTTTCACCGAAATTCCACTGGCCAACTTCTGGCTGATTATCGTTATTGCACTGGCTGTACGGCGACTCCCCTATGCACTACGCGCTTGCGTAGCTGCATTGCAACAGGTCTCACTCTCTCTGGAAGAGGCATCGGCCAGCCTGGGTGCCTCCAGAACCCGAACAGTCCGGCGGGTCATGATTCCCCTGATGGCGGGTGGCATTCTTGCCGGATTCGTCACCAGTTTCGCGACCGCCGCCGTCGAGCTGTCCGCGACCATCATGCTGGTGTCCAGCGAGGCTGATGCACCCATCTCCTACGGCATCTACGTCTTTATGCAATCCGCTGCCGGACGTGGACCGGGAGCGGCGCTGGGCGTGATTGCCGTCATTATCGTTGCGCTGGGAACCTATGTTTCCAACCGCATCATCCATAAAACCAATCGCAAGAACATGATTGCACCGGATAAACACTGAGCCCGTCTTATTCATGGTGGATCGCGGATTCTGGCGCTGGACTGGTGCGTCTGGGCACCGTGCTGGAGCGAATTTTGTAGCAATCGCTACAACTTGAGTGAAGCGCAAGCGCAGGCATGCCAGAACAAGCCAGGGCCGTGATAGGCTGAAGCCTCTCACCATTTGGGTGAAACGGGACTGTCAAGGGTTTATCATTATTTTCATTTACTTATCATAGGCTTTAACCGCCACCATGAATAAGACGGGCTGAGGATTGAAGATGTCGGAGAAGAGTTTGCAAACGAGCGGCATAACCATCGAGAATCTCGGCCTCAGTTTCGGCTCGACCGAAGTGCTGAAAGGGGTCAACCTGGAAATACAACCCGGCGAATTCTTCTCCTTTCTCGGACCATCGGGCTCCGGCAAATCAACGTTGCTCAGAGCCATCTCCGGCTTTGGCCCCACACCAACCGGGAGCATCCGCATCGGAGATGAGGAAGTCATCGGGCTACCGGCCTGGAAGCGCAATGTCGGCATGGTGTTTCAGAGCTACGCATTATGGCCACACATGACCGTCAGAAAAAATGTGGCCTTCGGACTGGAAGAGAGACGGGTTCCCAAATCCGAAATCAACGACAGAGTGGACGAAGCGCTGGATCTGGTTGCGCTCAGGCACCTGGCAGATCGCAGCCCCGGCCAACTCTCCGGTGGCCAGCAGCAGCGCATCGCACTCGCCAGAACCGTGGTGGTCAAACCTCGGGTATTGCTACTGGACGAACCTCTCTCGAACCTCGATGCCAATCTTCGCGTCCAAATGCGCCGCGATATTCTGGCACTGCAGCGGCGCCTCGGCCTGACCACCATTTTTGTCACTCACGACCAGGAAGAGGCCAACACCATCTCCGACCGGATGGCGGTGCTGGACAAAGGCATCATTCAACAGGTTGGGACACCGGTAGAACTCTATGACCAGCCCACAAACCGATTTGTCGCCTCCTTCCTCGGCTCCGCCAATATCATCCAGGGTGAGGTAAGGCAGCAGATATTCCGCGCTGAACATGGGCTGACGCTGGAAGTGAACGCCAAATTCAATGGCCCGGCCGACCTGATACTGCGCCCGCAATCCGTCACCATCCACGACAGCGAAATCAGCGATGAAGCCATGACAGGAAACGCCTACGTACTTGAAGGCATCATCGAATACAGCGAATTCCTCGGCGAAACCGTTCGCTACTCAATCAATGTACAAGGCCATAGCCTCCTCTCCGACGATTCCCATTTGAGAGGCAGCAGAATCATGGAAGAGGGGAGAGCAATATCGGTCGTGATACCAAAGGATCAGGTCCTGTTACTGCGGTAGATACTCCCTTGGACTGACGGCCTAAAGACGCCGCAGGAAAAAACCACCCCACCATTATTAACAACCAATCAGCTCAAAGCCACACCATCCCGACGATCAAGCTGACACTGACGAGTGCATGCGTCATCAGTGTCAGGCGAATGGCGTCGGGGAGGTTACCCTGTATGGCATTCCTGGTGGCCAGTGTTGCGGGGACGATGCCCAGTAGTGCGAGGTATGTACCACCGGGTAGCGGGGCCAGCAGGATCAGTAGTGCACCCAGTATGAAGAATGCGGCCAGCAGTTGCGCTGCTCTGGCGGGGCCGACGCGCACGGGCAGGGTGATCTTGCCTGCCCGCTGGTCTGCAACGATATCCGGAATGGAGTTGACCCAGAGGATGGCCGCAACGTAGCAGCCAATGATGCCACCCAGCCACCAGGCTGCGGCAGGGATGGCGCCGCTGAGCAGCAACACGGTGCCAGCGACGGGCAGGATGCCAAAATCGAGGGCAATGGCGATATCGCCCAATCCTCTGCAAGAGAGGCAGGGCGGCGCGGAATAGAAGATGGCGATCAGTCCACCACCAAGGCCGATCAAAAATAGCAGCCAACCTCCCTGACTGACGAGAAAGAAACCAATCAGCGCTCCAATCGCCAACAGCTTCGCTCCGAACCGGCCAGTTTCTTCCAGTGACAGCACACCATTCTGGATAAATCGACTGCCGCCGGTAAAGGGGAACACCCGCCCGGCATTCTGCCCATCACTCCCGTTTTTCTCATCAAAATAGTCGTTGATGACATTGGCTCCAGCATGGATCAGCAGGATTGCCAGCACTGTCAGCAGGGAAAGCAGTAACGAAACATGCCCCTCCTGACTGCGCCAGACCCAGGCGATACCCACCAGTACCGGTAGCAGGGATGCGGTCAGAAAGGCAGGGCGTGTTGCGGCAATATAGGTCGCCATGCGGTTGGACAAGGTCTTTCGATGAAAGACTTCTACGCTGGGTTCGGCCATGGGATACCTCTTGTCTCGTTGTTGGTTATTGTTTTGCAGAAATCCGAACATCGAGGCTACAGAAAGATCATGGTTCAGGCGATTATTGGTAGAAAAATCAGGCCTTATTCATGCTGGGACAAGGGTGTTGCCGACGATCGGATTTTCTGGGGTCTTGAAGATGGCGCGCCCGAGAGGATTCGAACCTCTGACCTCAGCCTCCGGAGGGCTGCGCTCTATCCAGCTGAGCTACGGGCGCCTGGTGAAAGTATGGCAGTTGATTTGCCGGGCTGCCAGTTGGTGGGCAGCGGTGCGATTGTACACGATTTTCAGTATCGAACCAGTTCAGACCTGACCCGATAACGGGCTGTTCATTTTCCGATGCAGAACGAGGTGAAGATTTCCCCCAGCAGATCATCCGGGGTAAAGCGACCAGTGATGCTGCCCAGCGCATTCTGGGCCATGCGCAATTCCTCAGCCATCAATTCACCTGCCCGGTAGTCGATGAGCTGGGTTCTGGCATTGGTGACTGCTTCCAGAGTCCTTTCCAGCGCTTCTATATGCCGTCTTCTGGCAGTGAACAAACCTTCAGTATTGGCCTCGAAGCCGACTTTTCTTTCCAGTAACTCGCGCAATGCATCAATGCCTTCGCCGGTTTTGGCCGAAAGGTAGATATCATCTCCCACTACTCCAGCCTGATGACCGGTCGTATCGATCTTGTTATAGACGCGGATGACCGGCAGGCGCTCTGGCAGACTGGCGAGAATGGCCTGATCGGCATCGCTGAAACCCGCCTCATCATCGATGACCAGCATGACCAAGTCTGCTGTTTCGATCTCCTTCCAGGCGCGACGGATACCCTCCTGTTCGACGGGATCATTGCTGTCACGCAGACCCGCCGTGTCGATGACATGCAATGGCAGGCCATCCAGCTGGATATGTTCCTTGAGAACATCCCGGGTCGTACCGGCAATATGGGTAACAATGGCCGCTTCTCGCCCGGCCAGCTGGTTGAGCAGGCTGGACTTGCCAGCATTGGGCTGGCCGGCAATGACCAGATGCAGCCCCTCGCGCAGCAGACTGCCCTGACCAGCCTGGCGATGGATCTCCTGCAGATGCTGCAGCAGATTGTCGAGGCGCATCACTACTTCGTCAGAGGCAAGAAAATCGACTTCTTCCTCAGGAAAATCCAGTGAAGCTTCAACATAGACCCGCAGGCTGACCAGCTCATCCAGCAACCGATTGACCGCCTTGGAGAAATCTCCCTGCAGCGAGCGCAGGGCGGAGCGTGCAGCCTGTTTGGAACCAGAGTCGATCAGGTCGGCAATGGCTTCCGCCTGGGCCAGATCCAGTTTGTCATTGAGGAAGGCACGTTCGGAGAATTCACCGGGTCTGGCGGGCCGGGCACCCAGCTCCAGACAACGCGCCAGCAGCATATCCATGAGTACCGGGCCACCATGACCCTGGAGTTCGAGCACGTCTTCGCCGGTAAAGGAGTTGGGTCCGGGAAAATAGAGGGCAATCCCCTGATCCAGAGCGGTCTGCTCAGCATCGAGAAAGGGTTGGTAGCGGGCGTGACGCGGGGGCGGGCAATCCCCCAGAATGGCATTGGCAATGGCTGTTACAGCCGGGCCGGAGACCCTGACGATACCGACACCGCCGCGACCGGCAGGGGTCGCGACTGCGGCTATCGTGTCGGTCGCTGCATTCACGACTGGGCTTTGGCGCCCTCTTGTTCGATACCGCGGGTGATGTACCACTGCTGGGCAATGGAGAGGATGTTGTTGACCACCCAGTAGAGCACCAGACCGGACGGGAAGAAGGCGAAGAAGATGGTAAAGACGAAGGGCATCGTCATCATAACCTTGGCCATCATCGGATCAGGTTGGGGCGGATTGAGCCTGTTCTGCAGGAACATGCTGGCGCCCATGATCAGCGGCAGAACGAAGTAGGGATCCTTCAGCGACAGATCGTGGATCCACAGAATCCACGGCGCCTGGCGTAACTCGACACTCTCCTGCAATACCCAGTAGAGGGCAATGAATACGGGAATCTGGACCAGAATGGGCAGGCAACCACCGAGGGGATTGATCTTCTCGGTCTTGTACAACTCCATCATGGCCTGCTGCTGACGCTGCTTGTCATCAGGATAGCGCTCCTTGATCGAAGCCAGCTTGGGCGCCACCTTCTTCATCTTGGCCATGGAGCGATAGCTGGTGGCAGACAGCTTGAAGAAGACCAGCTTGATCAGCAGTGTGAGCAGGATGATGGCCCAGCCCCAGTTGCCGACAACCGCATGAATCTTGTCCAGCATCCAGAACAACGGCTTGGCAAAGATCGTGAAGATGCCGTAGTCGGAGGTGAGTTCCAGACCCGGGTAGAGTTTGGCCAGCTCCTTTTGCAGTTTGGGGCCCATGTAGATGCGGCCGCCAATGGTTCCGGTCGATCCGGCAGGAACCGTAATCGAAGCCGTGCGCATGCCGATCAGATAGGAAGGCATGCCGCCGCCATCGATGACCTTGGAGTAGAGGACGTTGCTGGATTCGCTGCTTTGCGGCAACCAGGCGCTGATGAAATAGTGCTGCATGATGGCAACCCAGCCACCCTGCACGGCCATGTTCAGCGGCTTTTCGGCCATATCGTCGAATGGCAGCTTGTGATAGGCCTCTTCGGCGTAATAGGCCGCGCCATTATAGGAGCGTGCTCCCATCATCCCCTTTTGCGAAACCGCCGGGCCATGACGCAGCTGCATGTAGGCGCCCGCACTCCAATCTTCGCTGGACTGATTGTTCACCTGGTAATCGACATCGACATAGAACTTGCCACGGGTAAACGTGTAGGTCTTGGTGATCTGGACACCGTCCTTGCTCATCCAGGTCAGAGGCACCTTCAGCGTATCCTGCCCATCCGCAAGGTGATATTCCTGCTGGCTTCCGACATAGGTGGCATAATGATTGGGCGCTCGATCCTGTACATCAACGCCGGTGATCTTGTCATGAATCAGGCCGGACTGGGCGATGTAGGGAGGGGGTTCACGATGCAACAGCTGGAACGGTGTGTCCTTTTGCTCCAGGCTGACAGGATAGGTGGGCAGCTTGCTGTCGACAAAATCTCCACCACGCGTACTGATCTGCAGGTCGAGCACATCGGTGACGATATGTATGGTTGGAGCATTCGCCTCGATGGCAGCGGGTTTTGCGCTGTTGCTGATGGCACCAGGCTCGGTTGCCGGCGCGGCGGCATCGGGCAAATCCTTGCCACCGGATTGTGCCACGCCCGCAGCCTGCTCTCCCTGCTGGGCATTTTCCGCCACGGGTGCAGGCGGCGGTGCATGATCCTGCATCCAGGCCTGCCATATCATGAATGCCAGAAATGCCAGTGTGATAAGGAGTAGGGAGCGTTGACTTTCCATTTAGATAGATTCAGATCTGATATGCAGGGAAGGAGAGCCAACTACGGCTCCGTTGGATCGATTCTACGCTACTCCGACTTGCAGAGCATCGCGCAGATACCGTTATTCTTGAGTGTCAAATGCCTTGCCGATACGGCGCCACTGTTTTTCCAGGCTGGCCCGCAGGGCGTTGTTGTCCACTGATTTCAGGGGCCTTGCGATCACCACCAGATCCACTGCTGGCAGTCTGCCACGCGCCTGACGGAACGATTCGCGAATGATCCGCTTCATCAGGTTCCTGTCGACACTGCGTCTGACCTTCTTCTTGCCGATGACGATGCCGAGTCGCGCCTGCTGCAGATCGTTGCGGCGGGCGAGTATCGTGAACTGCGGGCCACCAAAGGGCCTGGCATCATCGAAAACGCGCCCGAAATCCTTGCTGCCAAGAAGGCGGGCGGATCTCGGAAAACCGGCAGATTTGTATTGCTCAGGCAGAGAGCTTGGCTCGGCCTTTGGCTCTTCGGGCTCTCAATACCTTGCGACCACCAACAGTACTCATGCGAGCACGAAAACCGTGTGTTCTCTTGCGGCGGATATTACTGGGTTGAAATGTTCTTTTCATAACTCTATACCTGGCCTTGGATCATGATCTCGGTGAGAAACGATGCAGTATTCCCGCAACAAAAGGGTCTCACAGGGCGCGCGAGGTTAACGATTGTGTTTGGGTTTGTCAATCCGAAACTACGTTCACATCGAAGGCCACGTAGTTTATCATTGGTGGGCTTCCCCCATCGATAACCGGCCGATATCCCCTGAACTCAATGAATACGCTCTGGCAGCAATGCACTTCTCGCCTCGAATCCGACCTGACCGAACAGGAAATCAATACCTGGATCAGGCCTCTTCAGGCTATCGAGGCTGATGGTGCATTGCATCTGCTCGCACCCAATCGCTTTGTACTGGACTGGGTGAAGGAACATTTTCTCAATAAAATCAATAACATATTTCTTGAAATCACCTCAAATCCCAATTTCAGGGTCAATATTGTCGTGGGTACGGAGGAACCGGTGACTGCCGCCATGGAGCGGAACACGGCTCCCGCTCCCACCCGTAACGACTATCAGTTCGAAGTAACTCGACCGGCTGCGGGCTCTCCCCAGTTTACCAATAACCTGAATCGGAATTTCACCTTCGACAACTTCGTTCAGGGCAAGTCCAATCAGCTGGCCAAGGCTGCCGCTTTCCAGGTCGCGCAGCAACCTGGCGAGGCCTACAACCCGATGTTCATCTACGGCGGCGTGGGGCTGGGCAAGACGCATCTGATGCACGCCATTGGCAACCAGATTTTGGCACACAACAGCAATGCCAAGGTTGTCTATCTCCATTCCGAGCGTTTTGTTGCCGATATGGTCAAGGCGCTGCAGAACAACATGATCGATCAGTTCAAGCGCCACTACCGTTCACTCAATGCGTTACTGATCGATGACATTCAGTTTTTTGCCGGCAAGGAGCGATCACAGGAGGAGTTCTTCCATACCTTCAATGCACTTCTGGAAGACCAGCAGCAGGTCATCATGACATCGGACAAGTACCCGAAGGAAGTGGACGGCCTGGAAGAGCGGTTGCAATCCCGATTCGGGTGGGGGCTGACCGTGGCCATCGAGCCACCCGAACTCGAAACACGGGTGGCCATACTCAATAACAAGGCCGAACGGAGCGGTATTGAACTGCCACAAGAGGTCTCGTTCTTTATTGCCAAGCGCATCCGATCCAATATTCGTGAGCTGGAGGGCGCCTTGAGAAAGGTGGTTGCCAACGCGAAGTTTACCGGCAACCCCATCAATATCGACTTTGCCCGCGAGAGTCTGCGCGATCTGCTGGCCTTGCAGGAAAAACAGGTCACTATTGAAAATATTCAGAAAACCGTCGCCGAGTACTATAAAATCAGGGTGGCCGACCTGCTGTCGCCTAGCCGCAGCCGCTCCATCACCCGACCAAGGCAGGTAGCCATGGCGTTGTCAAAGGAGCTGACCAATCACAGCTTGCCTGAGATCGGTGATAAATTCGGTGGCAGGGACCATACCACCGTGTTGCACGCCTGCAAGAAGGTAGTCGCCCTGAGAAAGGAAGACAATCGGATCGACGAAGACTACGCGAATCTGAGGCGCACGCTATCCCACTGAAATGAGAGGTCCATCCCAATCAGGTCGATGGACGGTCGAAAAGCCGGTATAAGGTGTGCGCAAAGCTGTGGATAACTTGAGAACAGAAAAAGGCGGATTTTTCCAGTAAAAGTTATTCACAGCCTGTATACAGTCTGCTGGACCTATTACACACGGGTTACAGAGTCAGTTTATGCCACGCAAGCTATTGATAATATTGATTTATTAGGAGTTACTCACAGAGAGGGCGCTTCCTAATAACAACTACATATTTAATATATAGATATATATATTATTTAACCAAGAGTGGAAAAATGAAGCTGGTTATACAAAGGAATCAACTCCTTTCCCCCCTGCAGAAGGTTATTGGGGCTATCGAAAAAAGGCAGACCATGCCCATGCTGGCCAATGTCTTGATAGAGGTTGGTGAAGGCAATGTCAGCATCACCGCAACGGATATGGAAATCACGCTGCGTGCGAGTACCGAGTACCCTGCCGAAGGACCTGTTGAATCTGCAGCGCTGCCAGCCAGAAAACTTCTGGATATCTGCAAGGCGCTACCCGAAAGCGCCGAAATCCAGCTGGAGGCCAATGCGGAGAAAGGCGTACTGAAGGCAGGGCATAGCCGCTTTACCCTCGTCTGCCTTCCTGCCCAGGACTACCCGGTTCAGGAACGCTCGGGAATGACCTCCTCAATCGTGGTTCCCGCAGCCTTGTTGAAATCGCTGCTGGACAAGACATCATTCGCCATGGCCAATCAGGATGTGCGCTATTACCTCAATGGACTGATGTTCGAAATCTATCCAAGGGGCTTGCGCGCAGTGGGAACCGATGGTCACCGACTGGCGTTTTGCAATATCGATCTGGAAACCGGGGGCGCAGTCAATGAACAGGTGATTGTCCCGCGCAAGGGTATTCTGGAGCTGACCCGGTTGCTGGCCGATGAGGAGGGCGATATCGTGCTTTCTCTTGGCCCGAAGCATATTCGTGTGGAAACGGTGAATGGTGAGTTTGTCTCCAAATTGATCGACGGCAAATTTCCGGATTACCAACGTGTCATACCCGAAAACGCGGTCAACCAACTAACGATACCCAGACTCGAATTTCGTGAAGCCCTGCAACGTGCCGCCATCCTCTCCAACGAGAAATATCGCGGTATACGTGTTGTGCTTGAACCCAACGAGTTGACGCTGCAGGCACACAACTCCGAGCAGGAAGAGGCGGAAGAGAAACTCGATATCGTCTATTCGGGCGATAGCCTGGCGATTGGTTTTAATGTTCAATATCTGCTCGATGTTACCAATGTACTCAATGGCGAAGAGATCAATCTGGCGCTGAAGGATTCAAACTCCAGCGTACTTCTCAAGGATCCGGAGGACACCTCTGCGCAGTATGTCATTATGCCCATGCGTCTTTGATCTGTTTGAAAATCCGGATCCGGTACTCTGCACAAGGGAAGACCGGAGTTCAGCCTGTCCAGCATCAGCAGTTTTCGGGATTGCCGACATTCTACCGCTGGATGTTTCCTCCACACCTGTGACATTCAATAGCGAATCACTCAAGTTTTTCCCAACCGATGTAACCCTGCCCCGTCTAATGATCCCAGAAACCGCAGTAGGATCACGAAAGTCCATACACACCAATCGCTTACGCGTCATTTTCGCGCCCAACCGCGGATTCTAGGATGATGCGTTCAGGTTTGAGCTCATGAGTTCGTTGAATCTGCAGAAGCTGTCGATCAATCGGTTCAGAAACCTCTGTCAGGTCGATCTCTCACTGCGACCAGGTGTAAACGTACTCTACGGCGCCAATGGTGCAGGCAAGACCAGTGTTCTCGAAGCCATCTATTTTCTCTCCCATTCACGCTCATTCAAGACACGTAATGCCAGACATCTGATAAAGAATGACGAGCAGAAGTTTCGCATCACGGGCATGATTTCCGAAAAGGGCTATCAAAGAAGAATCGGTGTCGAAAAATCCCACGATGGATATCTTGGAAAGATCAACGGGATAAAGGTAAGAAGGCCCAGTGAAATGGCTGACATCTTGCCAACGCTCGTTATCCACCCGGAAACGTTCAACCTGTTGACCGGCGATCCTGGGGAGAAGCGTGCCTTTCTTGATTGGGGCATATTTTATGCAGAAGGTGATTTCAGGCGGCACTGGCAAAACTACCAGCAGGCGTTGAAACAGAGGAATGCCGCATTGCGCACTTCGCGGCAACGTACCCTGATTACCTGCTGGGATACCGTTCTTGCGGATTCGGGAGAAGCGATCTCCTTATTGAGAGAAAAATATCTCAACTCACTTGTTGAGAAGTTACCGGGTCTTCTCCGGACTTTTTCGGAGGATATTGATCTTGAGCTTCGCTACCGAAGGGGATGGCCTTCCGGTGTGTCACTACTCGATCAGTTACAAGGTTCTCTGGAATCTGATCTCACTCGCGGGTTTACCCAAAGCGGACCACAGCGTGGTGGCTTCAAAACCTACTTCAATGGATACGAGACAACCCGGGTTGCCTCCCGGGGTCAACTAAAACTGGTCACAATTATCCTGAAGCTTGCCCAGGCACAGGTATTCCTCGATGGAAACGAGCGCAGTTGCCTGTTGCTATTAGACGATCTGGATGCAGAACTTGACAGAAAGAATTTCGAAAGGTTCCTTGCCATAGTCGAGGAGTTGGGTTTGCAAACGGTTTGGACGACGTTGGACAAGGATAAATTCAGTCGAACCGGGGATACATCAGCTTGTTTGTTTCACGTGGAACACGGCAGTATCCAACAGATGCTATAATGTGACCCGATACACGTTTCACGTGAAACACTAAAAGGATTCTGCATGACCGATACTCAACCTACCTACGACTCGACCAATATCAAAGTGCTGAAGGGGCTGGAAGCAGTCCGCAAACGGCCTGGTATGTATATTGGAGATACCGATGATGGGACTGGACTTCATCATATGGTGTTTGAGGCTGTCGATAACGCGATTGACGAAGCGCTGGCAGGGTATTGCACCGAAATACAGGTTCGCATTCACAATGACAACTCAATCAGTGTTACTGACGACGGGCGAGGCATCCCTGTCGATATTCACAAGGAAGAGGGTGTCTCTGCGGCTGAAGTCATCATGACCGTGCTTCATGCCGGCGGCAAGTTTGATGACAATTCCTACAAGGTATCGGGAGGCCTGCACGGAGTGGGTGTCTCGGTAGTCAATGCACTATCCGAGTATCTGAAACTTACAATTCACCGTGACAAGCATATCCATTTCCAGAGCTATACCAATGGAGAGCCAGATGCTCCCATGAAGGTAACGGGGGATACCGACAAGACGGGCACCAAGGTTCACTTCAAACCCAATCCCGACATCTTTGCCATTACGGAATACAACTACGATATCCTAGCCAATCGTCTGCGCGAGTTGTCGTTTCTGAACTCCGGTGTTCGTATTGTTCTCAAGGATGATAGAACTGACAAGAGTGAGGTATTCGAATACGAGGGTGGTATTGCCGCTTTTGTCAGTCATTTGAATAGAAAGAAGGTACCGCTTCATCCCAATGTCATTTCGATTGTATCTGAGAAGGATGGCGTAACGGTTGAAGCAGCATTGCAGTGGAATGACTCGTATCAGGAAAATATCTACTGTTTCACCAATAATATCCCGCAGCGGGATGGCGGTACCCACTTGGCCGGATTTCGCGCAGGTCTGACCCGGACCATCAATCAGTACATGGAAAAAGAGGGTATCCAGAAGAAGAATAAGGTAGCGACTACAGGGGATGATGCCAGAGAAGGACTGACCGCCATCGTTTCGGTCAAGGTTCCGGATCCTAAGTTTTCATCCCAGACGAAGGACAAGCTGGTTTCCTCCGAAGTCAAAGGAATCGTCGAATCGGGATTGGCTGAGCGCTTGCATGAATTCCTGATTGAGCATCCCTCGGATGCCAAGGCCATTACGGGCAAGATCATTGAAGCCGCCCGAGCACGAGAGGCCGCACGCAAGGCTCGGGAGATGACCCGGAGAAAAGGGGCGCTCGATATTGCAGGCTTGCCGGGAAAGTTGGCCGATTGCCAGGAAAAGGATCCGGCGCAATCTGAAATCTATCTGGTGGAGGGCGACTCGGCTGGCGGTTCTGCCAAGCAGGGCAGGGATCGCAGGACACAAGCGATACTGCCGTTGAAAGGCAAGATATTAAATGTCGAGAAGGCACGCTTTGACAAGATGCTGTCGTCCGCCGAAGTTGGAACGCTGATTACGGCACTGGGCTGCGGCATTGGCAAGGAAGATTATAATCCTGACAAGCTACGCTACCACCGCATTATCATCATGACGGATGCTGACGTGGATGGCTCTCACATACGTACCTTGCTGCTGACCTTTTTCTACCGCCAAATGCCGGAGCTGATTGAGCGGGGGCACATCTATATTGCCCAGCCGCCTCTCTACAAACTGAAGAAAGGCAAGCAGGAGCAGTATGTCAAGGATGATGCGGAGCTGAATGCGCGGTTGCTCGGCATTGCACTGGATGGTGCAAAGCTATTCATCAATGGAGATTCGCCCGCGATCAGCGCCGAGGCGTTGGAGGATATCGCCAGGCGCTACCTGATCGTTAAGTCGACCAATGCCCGATTGGCTAAGCGTTTTCCGGCCGAAGTTCTTCAGCAGATGATGTTTGTGCCGGCCCCGAAATCGGAAGATCTGGATGATGAAAACGCACTGCGAGACTGGTTTGAGCGGGTAACGGCAACTATCGATACCGGTGATTCCGGATCACCTGTCAGCTACCGGGTGGAGTCGCAGAAAAATGATGAAGGCAGTGCAGAGGTTGTACTGGAACGATTTGAACATGGCACCAGCCATACCTACCTGTTCGATCACTCCCTGTTGAAGAGCAATGAATTCAAATATCTGATCGACCTGTCGCAGCGGCTGGATGGCTTGTTGGAAGAGGGTGCCTATATCCAGCGAGGGGAGAAGAAGCAGGAGGTGACAAGGTTTGACCAGGTTATGGATTGGCTTTCGAAGGAATCGAAAAAAGGGTTGACCATTCAACGGTACAAGGGTCTGGGTGAGATGAATCCGGAGCAGCTTTGGGACACGACCATGAATCCGGAAACGAGAAGACTGCTTCAGGTCCGAATCGAAGATGCGATTCTTGCCGACGAGGTCTTCACCACACTGATGGGTGATCAGGTGGAACCCAGAAGGGATTTCATAGAACTCAATGCATTGACGGTATCAAACCTGGATGTGTAATACCGGCTGGCAAGATCGGAAGATAGCAGCGTTGTTACTCCCTGTATAATAATAAAAAGCTATGAAATACAATGACTTACGAGAATTTATCGCGATTCTTGAGGAGCGAGGTGAACTGATCAGGATCACTGAGCCCGTCGATCCGAATCTGGAAATGACGGAGATCAGTTCACGTGTTCTGAGATCGGGTGGTCCGGCGTTGCTATTCGAGAATCCGGTGGGATCTCTCTTTCCTGTACTGACAAACCTTTTCGGGACGACACGGCGGGTGGCGCTGGGTATGGGGGAGGAGGATGAAGGCAGATTGAGGGAGATTGGCAAGTTGCTGGCATTTCTCAAGGAGCCGGAGCCTCCCCAAGGTATCAAGGCAGCCTGGAATACCTTGCCGGTTTTTCGCAAAGTGCTGGATATGGCGCCAAAGAAGATCGGGCGCTCCGCTGCCTGTCAGTCAGTCGAAATCAGTGAGAAGGATGTTGATCTGAGCAAGTTGCCCGTGCAGACTTGCTGGCCCGGGGATGCGGCGCCATTGATTACCTGGGGCCTGGTTGTTACCAGAGGACCGGAAAAGTCACGCCAGAATCTGGGTATCTATCGTCAACAGGTGATTGGCAAGAATCGGGTTATCATGCGCTGGCTGGCGCATCGTGGTGGCGCACTCGATCTCAGGGACTGGCAGGCACGTCATCCCGGGGAACCCTTTCCGGTGGCGGTGGCACTGGGCGCCGACCCGGCGACGATACTGGCGGCTGTGACGCCCATCCCCGATACCCTTTCGGAATATGCCTTTGCCGGTTTGCTGCGTGGTTCCAGAACCGAAGTGACACAGTGTGGCCTCAGTGATTTGCAGGTACCCGCTTCCGCAGAGTTCGTGCTGGAGGGTTTCATCTATCCTGATGATATGGCAGACGAGGGACCTTTTGGTGATCACACAGGTTACTACAATGAGGTTGAATCGTTTCCGGTATTCACCATCGAGCGCATCACTCACCGCAAGGATCCGATCTACCATTCGACCTATACTGGCAGACCGCCGGATGAACCGGCCATACTTGGTGTCGCGCTCAATGAGGTGTTCGTCCCGATTCTGCAAAAACAGTTTCCCGAGATCGTCGATTTCTATCTGCCGCCGGAAGGATGCTCCTATCGCTTGGCTATCGTCAGTATCAGGAAGCAATACCCCGGGCATGCCAAACGTATCATTTTTGGGGTTTGGTCCTTTCTGCGCCAGTGCATGTATACCAAATTCGTGATTATCGTCGATGATGATGTCGATACCCGCAATTGGGAGGATATCATCTGGGCCATAACGACGAGAATGGATCCGTCCAGGGATACCACGATGATAGAAAATACACCGATCGACTACCTCGATTTTGCCTCACCCGTTGCTGGCCTCGGCTCCAAAATGGGTCTCGATGCGACCAACAAGTGGGAAGGCGAAACCAACCGGGAATGGGGTGAACCAATCAGGATGAATGAAAAGGTTGTCGCCAGAGTCGATTCGATCTGGGAAAAACTGGGTATACCCAATGCAAAAGGATGAAATGAGTCTGGAATACAGCGTAACGATTGAGTCATCGAATGACGCGTTCAAGGTCGACACAGGTGAGACTGTGCTCGATGCGGCATTGCGGCAGGGTATCCTGCTGCCCCATGGTTGTCGCGGCGGTTTTTGCGGTTCCTGCCTCGGTGAGGTCATCTCAGGAGAAGTCGTCTATACCGAAGGCTTGCCCGATGGGTTGTCCGAGGAAGATGCAGCGGCGGGCAAAGCACTTTTCTGCAAGGCGTCAGCCATCAGTGATCTGACCATCAAGGTACCGGAATATCGCAAGGAAAAGTTTGATATCAAGATGCTGCCGGCGCGAATAGAACAACTGCAGAAGCTCAATCATGATGTCATGCTGGTCGAACTTAAACTGCCGGAACATGAAACCTTCAGATACTTGGCCGGGCAGTATATCGATATCCTCCTGAAGGATGGACGCCGCAGATCTTTTTCCATGGCCAGTCCACCGGGAGAAGGGCATTTGCTCCAGCTGCATATTCGCAGGGTTCCGGGCGGATATTTTACCGGCCAGGTGTTTGAAACGCTGAAGGAGAAGGATATTCTGCGCATCGAAGGGCCTTTGGGTTCGTTCTGGTTTCGCGATGACTCTCCCCGTCAGGCGATTCTTGTTGCCGGAGGCACCGGCTTTGCGCCGATCAAGGCCATTATCGAACAACAGCTGGCCTCGGGCTCCACCCGCCCGCTGCATTTTTTCTGGGGAGTAAGAGCCAGCCAGGATCTCTATATGCGGGAACTGGTTGAAGCGTGGGATGCAGAGTATCCGAATTTCCACTTTATTCCCGTTTTGTCGGAGCCAGCGGCCGAGGAGCAGTGGGAGGGTGAAACCGGCTTTGTCCATGAAGCCGTTGCCAGACGGTTTCCGGCCCTGGGAAAGTTTGATGTCTATCTCTGTGGCCCCCCACCAATGATTGATGCGGCCAGGGAACGGTTTTCCAGCCAGGGTTTGCCTGATACGCAGATCTTTTCTGACAGTTTCGAGTTCAGCAACGAATAGTATGTCAGCCAGGCTTCAGTTCTGGGTACTACTGTTTTCCTGTTGAATCAGCAACCGGAAGCCTTCCTCGTAGGCGTGTTTTGCCTTGGCGGGTTCATTGAGCTGTTCATATAGTTCAGCCAGTGCCTGGTAGCCGCGCGCACTCGGCTTGATGGAGAGACCTTCATTCAGCAGGCTCAGGGCCTTGCCCCACAGTCCGTTGTTCATGCACAGACGGGCTGTGGTGATCAGTAGTTCCGGACTCTCCTTGTGTTCCTCCAGCCAGGTTTCGGCCTGCTTGAGCGCCTTGATCGAGTCCTCGAATTCGATATCGGCATACAGCGCCGCCAACCTGTCGTCCCAATGATGTTTCAGGGCCTGTTCAATCACCTTTTGTGCCTTGGCATACTCCTTCAGCTTGATGAGTGAGCGGGCATGGATGAATATCAGGGAAGGGTGCTTTTGCGCCCCACTGGGCAGGTTCTTCCATAGTCTGACCAGTTTCTGGTAGTTGCCGGCATCTCCTGCCTGGGTAAGCAGTGCGTTGGCTGTGGCAATTTCCAGCCCGTTGATTTCTTCGCTGGTCAGCTGACCTCCCTTTCGCAGACTGGGCAGGAGTTGATAGAGGCTGTCGAAATCGCCCATCTTGTGGTGCAACCTGGCCAGCAGTTTCTGGATAAAGGCGTGTGTCGGTGAAATGGTCTGCAATCGCTTCAGCGTGGCTAGTGCCTCCTCATACTGCTTCTGATACATCTGCAGCTCGGCCTGCGCCAGGCCGACGGCGATCTCGGCAGCCGGGTCGGCCTTGCTGGCTTTGCGAAGGTATTCATCGCGCCGTTCTGGTGCCTTCTGGCGTTGTGCAGCGTGGGCAGCGACCAGGTAGTTGATGACCGGGTTGTCGCTGTTCCTGACAGCACTGAGCATCAGTTTCTCGGCTTTCTTCCAGTTGCCTTCCGCCATCTGAATCAGGGCGGTGGCCATGCTCCTGCGTGCGTTTCTGATCTGCTTGCGTTGCCGAAAACCGGCGATTCCCTCGGGTGTGTAGAGTAGTGCGAGCAAAAACTGCACCAAGAGATAGACAATGATGATGAAGGCTGTGAGGGCGATGATGAAATCGAACAGCGGGAGTTCAACACTGGTATTGCCGTAGCCCAGGAGTACATAACCCGGCTCCTTCAGCGCCAGATAGGCAACCCCGGATACTGCAAAGAGAACCGCAAACAGGATGAGCAGGAACTTCATGACGCGTTACCTTCGGGAGTGTGCAGGTTGTTCGACAACAGGTTGCTGATGGCATCGAGTGTCGTCTGCACGCTGGGTTTGGCCGCAAAGGGGTCCAGCGCCTCGAGCTTCTCCAGCTCCTTGCCGATGGGTGCTGCCTGCCTGATCTGCTGATTGCCCTGCAGCCAGATCCTGATGCCATTGAGCTCGCGCACCCATGCTCTCCTGTTCTGCTGCATCAGCGCCAGATGGAGTGCTTCCATGCGCAGGTTCAACAATTCGAGCTGATAGCCTGCCACGCGATTGCCATCGAGCGCATTGAGCGGCTCGTCGTGGTGTACGATCTTGACGCGTTTGCCGAGCAGCGATGTTAGCCTGTCAATGGGTGAAGCGGTCTGGTTCTCGGAGTTCGGTGTTTTTTCCGTTTCGGAGATCAGGTTGCCGCCGGGGAACGGTTTGATCGCAGCTACCAGCGTTTCCAGGTTGCTGATCAGTACCTGTGGATCCTCGCCAGAGGGCATGGAAAGCCGCTGTATATCGTGTTGCAATTGTTGGCGCAGGGGTTCGAGCGTTGGATCGGCGAGTTCCGCGAGCCGTCCCAGTGCGGTCTTCAGTGCAGTCTGGGCTGTTACGACATCGTGCATCAGTTGCAGGCGGTCCTGCGCCATCTGCACGAGATATCTGATTTCCGCCAGCTTCCATTCCCGGGTGCTCCAGAAAGCCTGTCCGCGAATGGCCGCCAGGTTTTCTTCCAGACCATGGAAGCGTTGCTGATTCAGCTCCTCGCCATTGGTCAACAGTGCCAGTTGCTGATTGATGGGAGTGACTTCGGCTTTCAGGGAAGAGGAAAGAGCGGCCAGCTGATCGTTGCTGCTGGCCTGACTCTGTTGCAGACGTTCGGGCAGTTGCAGCAGGGGTTTGATCTGCTGATCATAGAGATAATACCCCCCACCGATTCCGGCCGCTGCCGTCACCAGTGCGAGCCAGGCAACGATGCCGCTGGCAGAGCGACGCTTGCCGGGTTTTTTTTTCGAAGCATCTGTCCGTTTTGTCGCATCAGTGGTTGGTGCAGTAGCGTCGTTTTTGTCCGTCTTCATGATTGGAGCATCTCTTGTTGTTTCCACCGAAGCAGAGCCTGCAGCATCGATTGATCGGTCGGGTCGTTGGCAATTACGGGAGTGGGGCCAAACCCTGCCTCGGCGACTGCGGTACCGATACGTTTGCTGCCTGCAATGACCGGTAGTGCCCTGGCATTGAAAGAGGGTAGTTTATCAGTCATGGCCAGAAAATTGCGCAGAGTTTCGACACTGGTTATCGTCACGACATCGGGTGACGCGGTGACGAGTTTGTTCTCTAGCTCGGTGAGTTCAATGTCAGGTTTCACACGCTGGTAGAGTGCCAGAGATGTTACCGTTGCACCCCGTTCCGTCAGCGTTCTGGCTAGATGCTCCCGACCGCCTGCTCCGCGGAATAGTATGAAGTGAGCGTCATCGAGTTTTTGCAGTTCGGGCAATGCCAGCAACGCTTCGCTGGTAAAACCCTCACGGGGCACGAGGTCTACATTGATTCCCAGTGATTGCAGCGCCTTGGCTGTCTTCCTGCCAATGGCTACGAACCTTACCCCACGCGGGAGTTTCCCAAGCCATGGCCGTGCCTGTGTAACGGCATTGCAGCTGATGAATACTGCGTAATGACGGGGTTTTTCAGCTGGTAGCGTGAACATGTCGGGATCGATGGAGAGCGGGAGTATCCGGATGGCCGGCAACGGAATTGCCGTTGCCCCATAGTTTGCGAGTAAACTGCAAAACGCCTTCGCCTGGTCTTCCGGCCGTGTCACGAGCACCTTGAGATCGATCAAGGGCGATGTAGTCTGTTCACTCATGCCCGGTTTTCCCTGTCGCGGTAGTGGGTCATGACAGGGGTACGGAACCTGAGGCGAAATCCCTGTACGATAATTGCAATGAAACGATCCTGCCTTCGAAATAGTTGGAATACTGAATGAATATTATCATTTATCCCGGCGCCAAGTCATTGATAGTTGGACTATGTCTCCTGCTCCTGTCAGCTAGAGGGGTGTCTGGAGAAATACCGGATATCACGATTCCATCGCTCGGGAGCCTGGTAGATGATCTGAAATTATCGGCCAGTTCGCGGCGGCCGCTGCTACTGATCTTCAGCGCCGAACACTGCTATTTCTGCGAGAGACTGAAAGAGAACATCATAAAGCCGATGTTGCGTAGCGGTGACTATGACGAAAAGGTGATTATCAGGGTGGTGGAAATTGACAACCATGACAGGATCATCAATCAGCAAGGGAAACCAATGGATGTTTCGGCATTGGCCAGTCTCTATGATATTCGGGTAACACCCACTGTACTGTTGATTGGCCCGGATGGTAGCGAAATCGCTGAAAGGCAGTTGGGCATCAACAGTGAAGATTACTATGGTGTCTATCTGGACAATGCGATTGCCGAGGGGATAAGGAAGATCGAACAGAGCCGCGAACAAATGGCACGGTGAAGGAGGTTTCGCATTCCCCTGCGACAGGGGAACGCGATAACTGACCGTTTGTCTAACTCTTCCCCTTGAGAAACCGTCTTACCTCGGCCACATGGCGTCGGCTGATTTCCAGCAGGTCATCTGCATCCCTGAGAACCAGCTGAAAGCGGCCTTCGGGTGTCTTGTTCATGCCAACCATGTGCTCGCGCGAAACCAGGGCGTTGCGGTGGATGCGCATGAACTGGTTTTCGAATTCGTCTTCCAGTGCTTTCAGGGGTTCCTCAATCAGCACTTCACCATTGGTGTGGCGCACGGTGACATACTTCTGGTCGGCTTGGAAATAGTAGATGTCGGATAGTGGTATCAGCTCCAGATTGCCCCGGACCCGAGCGCAGATATGAGTGCGGGTATTCTTTTCGCCATGATTGAGCTGTGCCAGTTGTGCCTTGTTCAGCCGTGATGCCTTTTCGATGGCGGTCAGCAGCTTCTCTTCACGAATCGGCTTGAGCAGATAGGCGACGGCTTCGGTTTCGAATGCTTCCAGTGCGTGTTCTTCATACGCGGTGGTAAAGATGATGGCCGGGGGCTCCTCCATCTCGGAGAGATGCCGGGCTGCCTCCAGCCCATCCATTCCCGGCATGCGGATATCGAGAAGCGCAATGTCCGGCTGTTCCTCTTCTGCACAGCGGATGGCTTCGAGCCCGTTCAATGCCTCCCCGCATACTTCATAACTGTCCCGGTTATTCAGCATGCTTGACAAACGATCCAGTGCTGGTTTCTCGTCGTCAACTATCATTATTTTCATCAGTTCTACCTCGGTATCTTAAACGAGACGACATAGAGATCGTCCTTGGTCATTATATTGAGTTTGCCTTCATCGCCATAGGCAAGTTGCAAGCGCTGGCGTATGTTTTCCTGGGCCATGCGGTTGCCTTTGTGCTGTTGCTGGTCTGAACGAATGCTCAGCGGGTTTGCAACACGAATTTCAATGGCATCGGGCTTGTTCAACAGGCTGATGGTGACAGTGCCGCCTTCAGTCAGTGGCTCGATGCCATGGTAAAGCGCATTTTCCACCAGCGGCTGCATGATAAGCGCTGGCAGCTTTATATATTTGTCGATGTCCTCATCAATCTGCCATTCTACCTTCAATCGGTTTCCCAGGCGGTGTTTTTCGATGTTCAAATACCGCTTGGTGACTTCCAGTTCCTCCTTGATGGTCAGCAGATTCTTTTCTGCCAGGGAAACCCTGAACAGATCCGCCAGATCTTCAACGGCCAGCTCGGCCTGATTTGGGTTGGTCCGGGTCAGGCTGGCAATCGTGTTCATGCTGTTGAACAGGAAATGCGGCCGGATACGGGCCTGCAGCGCCTGGATTCTGGCCTTGGCTTCCGCTTCGGTATTGGTCTTCCATTGGTGCTGTACGTAAAAGTACCTTAAAACCAGCGCGGTCACGATGGCGCAGATCACAAGATTGCGAACTACGAAATTCCCGGCGAAGTCGGGGCTCACCTGCAGATACAGCGTTTGGATCAGCCAGAGAGAGGCCAGTGAAAACACCAGTGTTACCGTCAGGATGATCCCGTAGGCCAGCATGATGGTCCTGCGGGTATCTTCATCGTTCACCTTGCGGCGAAAATAGCAGAGAATGGCAACGGAACCCAACGCCACCCACTGGGTGAAGAGGGAGATCAGCAGTAGCCTGGTCCACAGTTCACCGCCGGTTACATCCTGTGCCAGTGAGAGAATGAACGCCAGAACCTCGGCACCGATAATGACCAGTATGACATTGCGGCCTTCACAGAAATCAGGCAAAAAGCCATCATTCCCGCCAGGCGCATCATTGCCCAGCCTGTTTCCATTGCCTGTGATTGTACTCATAAACATCCTGTTTAGTTCACTGCCAAAAATAACGTGGTTTAGAGCCTGAACACAACTACGAGTGATATAATCACGTCACACTTTTCACTATTCATCCTGAATATAGCTGGATTCCCTTGATGACTGAAAACAAAGAAAAATTATGGGGTGGACGTTTCACCGAGCCAACAGATGCATTCGTTGAAGCATTTACCGCTTCTGTGGGATTTGATCGCAGGCTATATCGACAGGATATTGCCGGATCCATTGCGCATGCCCGGATGTTAGCGCACATCGGGGTGCTTTCCGAGAACGAACGGGATCAGATTGTCAAGGGTCTGAACACCATTGAGCAGGAAATAGAGCGTGGTGACTTCGAATGGTCCATTGCTCTAGAAGATGTACACATGAACATCGAGGCGCGACTGACAGCGTTGATTGGCGACGCCGGCAAGAAACTGCATACGGGACGCTCACGCAACGACCAGGTGGCGACCGACATCCGATTGTACCTGCGTGACGAGATTGATCTGATTCTTGCGGAAATCCGGCGCCTGCAACAGGGGTTGCTGCAGGTGGCCGAGCGTGAAGCCGATACCATATTGCCTGGTTTTACCCATTTGCAGGTCGCCCAGCCGGTGACATTCGGACATCATCTTCTGGCCTGGTTTGAAATGCTGGCGCGGGATTTCGAGCGTCTGCAGGATTGTCGCAAACGGGTCAATGTCATGCCGCTTGGCAGTGCCGCGCTGGCGGGTACCAGTTATCCACTGGATCGTGACATGACGGCGAGTCTGCTGGGGTTTGAACGGCCATGCAGGAATTCTCTGGATGGTGTCAGTGATCGGGACTTCGCCATCGAATTCTGTGCGGCTGCGGCGCTGCTGATGACCCACCTCTCCCGCATGTCCGAAGAGTTGGTGGTCTGGGCCTCGGCCCAGTTCAATTTCATTGATCTGCCGGATCGCTTCTGCACTGGCTCTTCGATCATGTCGCAGAAGAAGAATCCCGATGTACCCGAGCTGATTCGCGGCAAGACAGGCCGGGTTGATGGCAACCTCGTTGCATTGCTGACATTGATGAAAAGTCAACCGCTGGCCTACAACAAGGATAATCAGGAGGACAAGGAGCCTTTGTTCGACACTGTGGACACGCTGCGTGGTTCCTTGCGTGCCTTTGCCGATATGGCGCCGGCCCTGCAGGTAAGGCGTGACAATATGAAAGCTGCTGCCCGGCAGGGGTTCGCCACGGCCACGGATCTGGCGGATTATCTTGTGCGTCGCGGGATGCCATTTCGTGATGCACATGAGGTCGTTGGCAAGGCTGTGCACCATGCCAGCGAGAAACAGTGTGATCTGGCAGACCTGTCGCTGGAGGAGCTGCGCCAGTTTTCGCCGCAGATCGATGCGGATGTATTCGATGTGCTGACGCTCGAGGGATCGGTTGCGGCCCGAAACCATTTTGGTGGTACTGCACCACAGCAGGTTCGGCGACAGATCAAACAGCTCAGGGAGGAGTTCGGTTTATGAGGGTTCGTAAGAAGCTTCTGTTGTCGGGGAGCCTCTTGCTGGTCTGCTGCGCCGTTTCACAGGCTCAGGATATCGATGGTCAGGCCATCTCGTTCAGCTGCACAACCTGTCATGGGCCGGAGGGGAGGAGTATCGGGGCGGTGCCTTCACTCCAGGGTCTGACGCGGGAAGAGATAGAGTCGGCTTTTGAAGCTTTCCGCTCGGGTGAGCGGGAAGCAACCATCATGAAGCAGGTTGCCTCGGGTTTCAGCAAGGAAGAGATTGCGGCAATCGCCGGTTACTTTGCTGAACAAGGCAAGGATGGCCACTGAATGACGGATCTGCGGCGGCGGCGATTTCTGCAGATCCCGGTAGCGGGAATGCTGGGTGGTTGTGCGGCCACGGGGCAGAATGGGGCGGTCGAGAAGGAGACCCGGCGGTTGCATGTTGTTGTCGTGGGTGGTGGCTATGGCGGTGCGACAGCGGCAAGGTATCTGAAAAAGCTCGATCCGACGATTGAAGTCACCCTGGTCGAGTACAACAAGGTGTACGCCACTGCTCCCGGAAGCAACTGGGTGCTGGGAGGCATCAAGAGCTTCCCGTCGCTTCTCGTCAAATACCGCAAGCTGGAAAAGCTGGGAATTCGGGTCATTCATGATTGGGTGTCCGCCGTCGACGTGGAGGGGAGGAATCTGCGTTTCGATGATGATAGTCGCCTGGGGTATGATCGTTTGATTCTCGCTCCCGGCACCGTCCTGGACTGGAAGCAAATTGAGGGTTATGACGATGATGCCGCAGAAAAGGCACCTCATGCCTGGAAAGCCGGCCTGCAGACGGTATTGCTGAGCAAACAGCTTAAAACCATGCGTACCGGTGGTCAGTTCATTGTTTCCATGCCGGAGGGTGCGATGGGTTGTCGGCAAGCAGCCTATGAGCGGGTTAGCATGGCAGCCCATTATCTGTCACAAAACAACCCCCGGGCCAAGGTGATACTGCTGGACCCGCTGGATACGTCCCCGTTGAGAGATCGCTTTGTCCGGGTTTGGGAGCGTCTGTACGGATTTGGTGGTGACAGTAGCGTAATTGATCTGATTACCGGTCGTGATATGCGTCTGCAAAAGGTGGATGCAACTGCCAGAGCAGTTTATGTCGGGGCCATTCAGCAGCGATTCAAGGCGGATGTGCTTAATGTGATTCCGCGAGAAAAAGCTGCTGTTCTCGCCCAGGCTGCCGGTTTGGTCGATGATTCGGGCTGGTGTCCCGTCAACCCGCTGACGGGTGAATCCAGGCTGGTTCCCGGTATTCATGTCATTGGTGATGCGGCAAGACTCGATGATGTCGGGAAACATGCTGCCATTGCCAGCAATATGGCAAAGCTGTGTGCTCATGCGATAGTTGCCTCGGCCCGGGCTGATGAATCCTTGCAGAATGCTACCTTGATTGATGCCTGTTACAGTCTTGTCAGTGACAAGGATGCCCTGGTTTCGTTGGCGCTGGTTTCCATCGACGGCTCAGCGATCACCAGCAGAAAGGATGCCGCACAGACAGCTGCTTCTGCCGACCACTACAAGGCCAATGTGGAATTTGCCAAGAGTTGGTGGCGTAACAGTCGAGCAGACAGCTGGGGTTAAAGGACAAGTTCCCGTGATTGCCCCTGGTCAAGCCCGTCCAGTGTCCAGGAACCAATGCGATAGCGGATCAGTCTCAGTGTCGGGAACCCTGTTGCTGCCGTCATTCGGCGTACCTGCCGGTTGCGGCCTTCCTTGATCGTCAGCTCCAGCCATTGGGTGGGAATATGCTGTCGAAATCGTACCGGGGGATCTCTCTCCCATAACCAGCCAGGCTCATCGACCAGTCGGGCTTTGGCCGGCCGGGTCATTCCATCCTTCAGCAATACGCCTTGTTCCAGTGTTTGCAGCGCAGCCCGGTCGGGTATGCCTTCAACCTGTACAAGATAGGTTTTCGACATCTTGTGGCGTGGGTTGGCAATTCTTGCCTGTAGCGGTCCCGAATCCGTCAGAATCAACAGGCCTTCACTGTCCCGATCCAGCCGACCGGCAGGGTAGAGGTCTTTTGCCGATATATAGTCGGCCAGCGTCGCACGACCTTCACGATCGGTAAACTGGCTGAGCACCCCGTAGGGTTTGTTGAACAGTAGTAGGCGGCGCATGATCGAAAATCCCGATTAGTTATGACCCGTCTTGTTCATGGTGGCGGCTAAAGCCTATGATAAGTAGATGAAAACAAAAACAAACCCTTGACGGCCCCGTTTCACCCAAGCGGTGAGAGGCTTTAGCCTATCACGGCCCTGGCTAGTTCTGGCACGCCTGCGTTTGCTCTTTACTGAAGTTGTCGTGATTGTGACAACTTTTACTCCAGTTCGGCGCCAGCGGCTCAAGAAATAACCGCTTGACCTGTGAGTGAAACAGGGATTTTCCGAAACCACCGTAAAACCAATATCCCGCACTATCCACCCTCGTTCGAACTTCGGCTTCGGGGTATCGGTTCAGCAACTATTCATACTGAATAAAATAGCATGGTGATAGTCTGTACCCTGGAGGTTCCCATGTTTGCAAGAGCAACAATACTACTGCTGATGACACTGGTTCTCATTGCAGGCTGTGTGTCGCAAACCATCCAGCCTGATGTCGGGGCAATACCCAAATTGACCCTGGCGCAGGCGTTGCAGGATCCAGAAGCCGCCATCGGCAAGCAGGTACAGTGGGGCGGTTCCATCGTGAATGTCGAAAACCTCGAGGGTGCTACCCGCATACAGATTGTCTCACGTCCGCTGGCAGCCAATAATAAAAGGCCCAGGCATATTGATCAGAGTGAGGGGCGTTTTATTGCCGAAGTCGAGGGGTTTCTCGATCCCGAAGTCTATGCCAAAGGTCGGGAAATCACGGTCAGTGGCACCATCAAATCGGTTGAAGGAGGCAAGATCGGCCAATATCCCTATCGGTTCATTATTGTTGCTGCCTCCGGCCATACTCTCTGGAAGCAGCAGAAGCCGGTCGAAATTCGCTACGTACCTGATCCCTGGGATCCCTGGTTTCATTCTCCATTCTATCGGCCCTATCCCCCTTACTGGTGGTGAGAGCCAAGCTGATGAATTCGCAAATGGTGAGAAAATTTCTGTGGCTGATTCTGATGTTGCTGCTAGGCAGTTGTGCATCAGGGCCGCAATTCCAGGCTGATTCCGGAGCATTGGTGGAAGGTTTCCCGGTGGATATCGTGGGCCAGGCCGAATTTCCGGCTGGTCGATCCGTGATCTGGGGAGGTGAAATCATCAGTACGGTCAATCAGGCCGATAGTACAAGGATGGAGATACTCGCCTATCCACTCGACCATCGGCAAAAGCCAATGCGGGATGATCCTTCACAGGGAAGATTCAAGGCAGTTGTTGCCGGGTATCTGGAAGCAGCCGATTATGCACCGCATCGGTTGGTGACGGTGCAGGGGCGCTTGTTGGGTCGCGAAACAGGAAAAATCGGCAAGTTAGAATATGGCTACCCAATTGTGGCGGCGGAGAAAATTCATCTCTGGAGCAAAGGAGCTTCGCCATGGCACAGTATTCATTTCGGTATCGGAATCAATATTTCCAATTGAAAGTCCGTAACGTGTTCTGACAGGCGGTGATCAGAGATCGGTAGAGAAGAAAGGAGACTTGGGAAAAAAAAGAAGGCGCTCAGGGAGCGCCTCTAATAAGTGGGGGTCTAGAATCTGTACTGTAACATAATGTTACGGTGATGCAAGCCTTTATTTCGCGTAACGACGACGGAACTTGTCTACCTGACCAGCGGTATCCAGTATTTTCTGTTTGCCGGTGTAGAAAGGATGGCATGCAGAACAAACTTCCACGTTAAGCTCGTCTTTTCCGTATGTCGAACGGGTATCAAAGCTGTTACCGCAACTGCATTTGACGGTAATGTTCTTGTATTCGGGATGAATTCCAGGCTTCATCAATGACACCTACGCTGTGAATTGTTTAGAGAGCCGGGCATCATACGCCGTTGCATTCCCCAATACAATAGTGATATTCGTCAAAACTTTTTTATCTTAGCGACCGTTCATGCGGTATTTTGCACGCTTTATCCCCTAAGTAACTGAACTGTCGAAGTTTTGACGGTTATCCACAAAATCTGTGGATAAGTCTGTGTATTACTTTGTTGACAACCTCGCCAGCACCGATGAATACAGGCTTTCAGTTAAATCGGTCAAATTTTATACACATCGCTATCTCATTGATTTCCAGAATATTTTATTAAGTTATCAACATCTGGATTTTTCGTGTGACATTTTTGTTCGGTGAAAATAGTTATTGTGAATAACATTCTGTTGGGTTAGGCCCTTTGGTGGGAAAAATGGCCGGAATAGGGGAAGGGGGACGACAGATTGTCGGCGCTGGCCCGGGTAGGCCCTGTGAGGTTGTGTATTAACGAATGGTAATAAACAGCGACCAGGCGGTAGAGCGCTTTAACCTGAACCCTGAGGCAGTGGTCATGTGTCGGGTAGAAAGCGGCTGATGACATCGTTGAGGAATTGCTGACCCGGTGCTGTCGCAACCAGTCGCCCATCTGTGAGATCCAATAACCCATCCTTGCTCAGCTCCCGTAACGTGGGTTGTATCGATTCAAGTGGCAGGAAGGTACGTTGGGGGAAAAGGTTGATATTGACACCCTGAGTCAAGCGCAGTGCATTGAGCATGAATTCGAAGGGTAGGCTATCCGCCGTCAGCAACTCCTCACCGCCGATATGGCTGCCGCCGGTCCTGCGCATGTACTGCGTGGGCTGGCGATGTTTCCAGAAGCGATGGATGGCGCCGCTGCCAAGGTGGGTAATCTTGCTGTGAGCGCCAGCGCCAATACCCAGATAATCGCCAAACTCCCAGTAGTTGCGATTGTGGTGGCAGGTCTTGCCGTTGCGGGCGTAGGCCGAAACCTCGTAGCGTTGATAGCCGTGTGTCTCCAGCAGTGCAACCCCATTCAGCTGCATCTCCCAGATGTCATCATCCATGGGCAATGTGGGTGGTGACTGGTGAAAAAAGGTATTGGGCTCGATGGTCAGCTGATAGTAGGAGATATGCGAGGGTTCATGCTGTATGGCAGTTTGCAGATCGGTAAAGGCCTGCCTCGCCGACTGCCCGGGCAATCCAAACATCAGATCCAGATTGAAGTTGTCGAAGCCGGCGTCGATGGCGATTTCCACGGCCTGGTGGGCTTCACGGGCACCATGAATGCGGCCCAGGCGCGTGAGCATTGCATCATTGAAACTCTGGATACCCAGTGACAGGCGATTGATGCCGGCTGCCCGAAAGTCCCTGAACTTGTCCTGCTCGGCGGTACCAGGGTTGGCCTCCATCGTGATTTCGGCGTTGGGGGAGAGCCGGAGCCGCGTGCGCAGCTCCGAGATCAGACGAGCAATTGCCTGTGGAGAAAAGAGGCTGGGTGTGCCACCTCCAAGAAAGATGCTTTGTACCGGACGTCCCCAGATTGAGGGCAGCGCGGTTTCCAGATCATCGATCAACGCATCGATATAGGCCGTCTCCGGCAATTCGGTCAGCGCATGGGAGTTGAAGTCGCAGTAGGGGCATTTGCGTACACACCATGGCAGATGCACATACAGGCTGAGCGGGATGGCCTCCACTCAGTTTGCCCCACTCATTTGGCGGTGCGTTCCCGAATCTTCTGCAGCAGGATCTCCAGTGCGATGGCGCGATGACTGATCCGGTTCTTCTCCTCGGGTGGCAGCTCGGCGGAGGTAATGCCGCGATCCGGTAGCAGGAAGTAGGGGTCATAGCCAAACCCGGCCTGGCCGCGTGGCTCATCGATGATCAATCCTTCCCACTCACCCTCGGCAATCAGCGGGGCCGGGTCAGCGGCGTGACGCATGTAGACCAGACAGGCGCGGTAGCGGGCGGTACGTTCCGCTTGCGGGACATCCTTCAGCGCAGCCACCAGCTTCTCGTTGTTGGCCTGGTCATTGCACTCCGGGCCGGCGTAGCGGGCGGAATAGATACCGGGGGCACCCTGCAGGGCATCCACCTCGATACCGGAATCGTCTGCCATGGCCGGCAGGCCACTGTGCTCGCAGGCATTGCGGGCCTTCAATATTGCGTTCTCGACGAATGTCAGTCCGGTCTCCTCCGCCTCGGGTATGCCGTAGTCGGCCTGCGGGCGGATATCGATATGCAGCGGCTGGAACATGGCTGCAAATTCGCGCAGCTTCCCCTTGTTGTTGGAAGCTAGGACAACAATCGAGTGATCAGTCATTGGTGAGGGCCTCACGTTGCGCCTGGATAATGGTCTGAATTCCGTTGACGGCGTGGTTGAGCATTGCATCCATCTCTTCGCGACGGAAGGCATGGCCTTCGGCCGTTCCCTGGATCTCGATGAAATGGCCGGCTTCATTCATCACGACGTTCATGTCCGTTTCGGCGGCCGAGTCCTCATCATAGTCCAGATCCAGCACCGGTACGCCGTTGTAGATGCCCACCGAAACGGAGGCCAGCATGCCGTGAATGGGATTCTCCTTGAGCAGGCCTTCGTCCATCAGCTTGTTGATGGCATCGCTCAGGGCCACGAATGCGCCGCTGATCGAAGCGGTTCGCGTGCCGCCATCGGCCTGAATGACATCGCAATCGAGCGTGATCTGGCGTTCCCCCAGAGCTTCGAGGTCCACCGCAGCGCGCAGCGACCGCCCGATCAGACGCTGGATCTCCATGGTACGGCCGCCCTGCTTGCCGCGAGCTGCCTCGCGACCGGTGCGCGTGCCGGTCGCACGGGGCAACATGCCATATTCGGCAGTGATCCAACCCTTGCCCTGCCCCTTGAGGAAGCGCGGCACCCGCTCCTCCACCGATGCCGTGCACAGCACCTTGGTATTGCCAAACGACACCAGTACCGAACCTTCGGCATGGCAGGTAAAGTTGCGCTCGAACGTCACGGCGCGCATTTCGTCAGGTTGTCTTCCGCTAGGTCGCATTGAATGAGGTATCCACATCTATTGAAACGCCGCATTATAACCATCCAAGAGGGACAGGGTGATGGTTTCCTGCGGATCGCCGTTTCAATCCGGGAAACAGGCGGGCGTTCCAGTGAATCCGAGTCGAGAATTTCCGCTTGAGTCTGCCTGTTCGTGATCCGTGATGACCAGTGGGCCACAGACCTCAAATAGGCAGGAATTGGTCTAACGTGTATCCTTTGATCGATACGGAACAGACATCAAGGACATCGCATGATATTCAGCATGACCGGATTTGCCCGGATCGAGAAGGAGTCAGAAGCAGGTAGCATGGTACTGGAGCTGCGTACCGTCAATCATCGCTACCTGGACATCTCCTTCCGCATGCCCGAGGAGCTGCGGGCCTTCGAGGGACAGCTGCGGGAGAAACTGCAGAAACGATTGTCACGCGGCAAGGTGGAATGCAATCTGCGTTTTACTCCGGCGCTGACAGCCGGGGAGATCGCCATTGATGAGCGTGCCGTCAAGGCGCTGCTGGGAGCGGTCAACAAAATCGAGAATCTGATGAGTAACGCTGCGCGAATGCCGGCGCTGGATATCCTGCGTTGGCCCGGTATCGTGCAGGAGCAGTCGCCTGACAAGACCGCCGTCAGTGCATTGCTGATGGAAACTATCGATGAGGGACTCGATAGGCTGTTGGAGATGCGGGAACTGGAAGGTCGGCGCATGGCCGCACTGCTGGTACAGAGACTGGATCAGATCAGTGAAATTGCTGCCCAGGTGCGCAAGCGTCGTCCGGAGGTGGTCAAGGCCATTCGTGAAAAACTGCAGGCGCGGCTGCAACTACTCGAAGCGGATACCGACCCTGGTCGCCTGGAGCAGGAGATGGCGCTGATTGCACAAAAGCTGGATGTCGATGAGGAACTGGATCGGCTCGACAGCCATATCAAGGCCACGCGGGAAGTGCTGACCCGCAACGAACCCGTGGGTCGCCGGCTGGATTTTCTGATGCAGGAATTCAACCGCGAAGCCAATACGCTCAGCTCCAAGGCAGCGGATGGGGAAACCACCCAGGCAGCTGTCGAGATGAAGGTGCTGATCGAGCAGATGCGGGAACAGGTGCAAAATATCGAATAACGGGTTGATCCGCGTTTTGAACAACGAATTACGGGGGAACTGATAGTGGGAAATTCTCTGGCAGACCAACTGCTCAAGGCTGGCATGGTAGACAAGCAGAAGGTCAAGAAGGTGCAGGCCGCCAAGCGCAAGCAAGAGCGGCAGCAGCGTCACAACAAGGTAGAGAAGGTCGATGAAGCCAGACTGCTGGCGGAAAAGGCGCAGGCGGAAAAGGTAGCGCGGGATCGGGAGCTTAACCGACAACGCAAGGAGGCCGCAGAGAAGAAGGCCATCGCAGCCCAGGTCAGGCAGCTGATCGAGCGCAACCGGGTAGCGCAGGACGCGGGTGATTCCGCTTTCAACTTCACCGTTGACAAGGCCATCAAGACGCTGCATATCTCCGCACCCCTGCATCAGCAGCTAACCCAGGGTTCACTGGCGATAGCAGCGCTGGAGGATCGATTCGAGATCATTCCGCGACCGGTCGCGGACAAGATCAGCCAGCGTATGCCGGAGAGTATCGTCTATTCGGGTGGAGCAGCCGGTGAAGAGCAGCTGGATGATGACTATGCAGGGTATGAGATCCCTGACGACCTGATGTGGTAGTACCTTGAAAGTGGGTGAGTTAGCCCCCATCGTCTGCGGCAAAAGTCTTTGGGAACCCAGATGGAATATGTAGATTATTATGCGGTACTGGGCGTCGAGCGCTCTGCTTCCGTTGAAGAGATCAAGAAAGCCTACCGCCGCCTGGCGCGAAAATATCACCCTGATGTCAGCAAGGAACCCAATGCCGAAGCGCGCTTCAAGGAGATTGGAGAAGCCTGGGATGTGCTCAAGGACAAGGACAAGCGTACCGCCTACGACCAGTTGGGTGCCAACTGGAAGGATACCCAGGGCTTTGGCGGCAATGCCGGCTGGGAGGAATCCATGGGTGGCATGGGCGGTGGTTTTGCCGATTTCTTCGATTCCGTTTTCAATCAGGGTGGATTCTCGCAACAGGGGCGCGGTGGCTTTGGTGGCCGCCATGCACCACGCAAGGGACAGGATGTAACGACCAGCATCCATGTCAGCCTGCGACAGGCTTATCATGGCGATGAAGTGAGTGTGCGGCTGAGTAACGGCAAGCGGCTGAAGGTCAAGGTGCCGAAGGGCGTGAAGGACGGTCAGAAGATTCGTCTTGCACGTCAGGGTAATCCGGGCATGGCGGGCGGCAGCAATGGGGATCTGCTAATCAAGGTCAATGTCGATGCCGACCCCAACTTCAGGCTTGATGGCAAGGATATCGAACTGACGCTGCCGATTGCGCCATGGGAGGCGGCGCTGGGTGCCAAGGTGACGGTGCCAACCATGGATGGCAAGGTGCAGTTGAAGATTCCGGCGGGTGCCAGGCCGGGCAAGCGCATGCGCATGAAGGGTCGTGGTATGCCGGGTAAAAACCCGGGAGATTTTCTGGTGAAGTTGGAAATCGTGGCGCCAGCCGCTAAAACCATAGAGCAGGAAGCACTCTATGAGCAGTTGCGGGATATCTCCAATTTCAACCCGCGTGAAGCACTGGAAAAAGCAAGTGCCTGACAGCAATCAGGCGTGAGGAGAAGATGATCAAACCGATGAACAATGCAGTCCAGTCACTGTTGATGGCAGCATTCCTGCTGGTGTCGCCGGCCCATGCGGCCATTCCTGCCTTTGTGGCGGGTCAGGCGGTGCCGAGTCTGGCACCAATGCTGGAGAAGGCGACCCCGGCCATTGTGCATATCGCCACCACGGGCCGGACCGCGTCGCGCTCGGCACAGAGCCTGGATCCCTTTTTCGAACACTTTTTCGGTATTGTCCCCAAGCGGCAGGAAAAGCAGCAGCGCGGGCTGGGATCCGGTGTCATCTATGATGCCGATAACGGTTACATCATTACCAACCACCATGTCGTCGAGGATGCGGAGGATATCGTGGTGACGCTCAGTGATGGACGTAGTGAAAAGGCCAAACTGATCGGCGTCGATCCCGAAGCCGATATCGCCGTGCTGCAGATCAAGGCGCGCAACCTGCAGGGTATCCGCCTGGCCGACTCCAGCAAGTTGCGGGTGGGTGATTTTGTCGTCGCGATCGGTAACCCGTTCGGGCTCAAGCAGACCGTGACCTCAGGTATTGTCAGCGCATTGGGTCGTAGTGGGCTCGGGATCGAATCCTATGAAAATTTCATCCAGACCGATGCTTCGATCAACCCCGGCAATTCGGGTGGCGCGTTGGTCAACCTCAAGGGCGAAGTGGTCGGCATCAATACAGCGATCCTCGGCCCCAATGGCAGCAGCATCGGCATTGGTTTTGCAATCCCGGCCAACATGGCCAGATCCATTGCCAGCCAGCTCATCCAGTATGGTGAGGTGCGGCGTGGACGACTGGGGGTCGGTATTCAGGATCTCACCCCGGATCTGGCGCGGGCCTTCAATCTGACACAACGCGCTGGTGCGGTGGTTTCCCAGGTGGAAGAGGGTTCGCCGGCCGACAAGGCGGGGATCGTCGTGGGTGATGTGATCGTTGGCGTCAATGGTGTCCCGATCAAGGGGTCATCGGAACTGCGCAACTCGATCGGCTTGCTGCGTATCGACAGCAGTGTCGATCTCGATGTGATCCGCAATGGCAAGAAGCGCCGCATGACAGCGATGATCGAAGAGGCACCGATGCACGAGCTGCAGGGCAATCGCCTCAGTGACAAGCTCAGTGGTGCCTATTTCCAGGATGTCACCATCGATGGCGATCCGGCCATTGCGGTAGCGGCTGTCGAGCCAGGCAGTCCAGCGGATCGTGCCGGCCTGGTCGAAGGCGACATCATTACCTCGGTCAATCGGCAGCGGGTAGGGAATTCCAAGGATATGGCCGCAGCGATCGAATTGAATGACCGTGCCCTGCTGATGAATATCATCCGTGACGGGCGCGGCTTGTTCCTGTTGATACAGTAGATCGTGGCAGTTCGTGAATGCCGGAAGATGCTTCGGGCAGAGGGTCAGCGAAGCTGAATCCGCAGTTCCAACACGGCGACTGGCACAAGCGCTCGATTCCACGGCGGATCTGGAAATACCCGCTAGGACTGCCTATTACCCACAAACATAGCTAGACAACAGCTCCATGATTTTGCAAGGAAAATCCTTCACACATCAACTGAAGCGCGGAATAGCCGCGCCAAATTGTCTGATGTCCCGGAGGGGGATCGGTAGAGCGATT
>CAYTPO010000082.1:0-18114 GCA_964439815.1 uncultured Thiotrichales bacterium | reverse complement strand
GGTACCTCCGGCGAGTTTGGCGGGCTGGGCATCGAGGTGGGCATGGAAGACGGTTTCGTCAAGGTCATCTCTCCAATCGACGATACTCCGGCGCAGCGGGCTGGTGTCAAGGCTGGAGATCTGATCATTCGTCTCGACGATACACCGGTCAAGGGCATGACGCTCAATGATGCCGTGAATATCATGCGCGGCAAGAAAGGTACTCCCATCATCCTGACGATCATTCGTGAGGGTGAGAGCAAGCCGCTGAAGATTACGGTGGTGCGCGACATCATTCAGGTCAAGAGCGTCAAGAGCAGGATTCTGGATGACCATTACGCCTACTTCCGCATCAGTAATTTCCAGTCCAAGACTACGCAGAATCTGCTGGAAGCGGTAAAGAAGGTGAAGCAGGAGATGAAGGGCGACCTCAAGGGTGCGATTCTCGATCTTCGCAATAACCCTGGCGGTGTTCTGACCGGCGCCGTGGGTGTCTCCGATGCATTTCTGAAAGAGGGATTGATTGTCTACACCGAAGGCCGCGTCAAGGATTCCCAGCTGCGTTACGATGCCGCGCCTGATGATGTGCTCGATGGCAAGCCGCTGATCGTGCTGGTCAATGCCGGGTCGGCATCAGCTTCCGAAATCGTTTCCGGAGCCTTGCAGGATCATCATCGTGCACTGATTGTTGGTTCCAGCAAGACCTTTGGCAAGGGCTCGGTGCAGACCATCCTGCCACTCAAGGAAGGTAATGCGCTCAAGCTCACCACTGCCCGCTATTACACGCCTTCGGGCCGTTCCATCCAGGCCGACGGTATTACGCCCGATATCTTCCTCGAGTCACTGGAACTCAAGAAGAAGGAAACCAATGGCATCGATCCGCTCAAGGAAGCCAATCTTTCCCGCCACCTGAGCAATGGCAAGAAGGCTGGTGACAAGGATGCGGACAAGAGTGACAAGGATGCCGGCAAGGATGGCAAGGACAAGAAGGACGGCAAGTCACTCGCTCAGACCGACTACGAGCTCTATGAAGCACTCAACCTGTTGAAGGGGATTGCGCTGGCGCAGCCGAATTCCTGAACTGTTGCCGGGTTTGGCCGCTGAACATTTGTTTCCCGGCCGAACCCGGAATACCCTGATGGAGAGTCGCCACCGGCCGGATTTCTGGGGTGGTATGTAATGGCACAACGCTCGCCAGGCAGTAGAGCCTGCGGGTCATAACAATAATAATCAGTGCGCGGTATGACTGCAGTGACTGGAAATACCGCTGTACTCGTAAAGGAATTCGACCGTGCGTAGATTCATTCTCACCTTGATGCTTGTTGTCCTGATTCCTGCTTCCCATGCAGGGGTTATCGCAATCATCATCGACGATATTGGTTACAGTTATCCCGCCGGCCTGAAAGCTGCCCGGCTACATCCACAGATTACCCTTTCGATTCTGCCTGATGCACCGGAAGCGCGGCGGTTGGCGAAAAAGGCTGCCGAAATGGGGCGGGAGCTGATGCTGCATCTTCCAATGCAATCCACGAATGCCCAGCCAGCCGAGCCACGCGTGCTCTCGCTCGATATGGGGCGGGCCGAATTCGAGCGCACCGTCCTGCGCTTCATGCATCGGTTTCCCGAAGTCTCGGGTGTCAACAATCATATGGGGAGCCTGCTGACTCGCCATCCAGGTCATATGGGCTGGTTGATGGAAACCCTGCAGCAACGCGATAACCTCTTTTTTGTCGACAGTCGCACCGACAAGCGCACCGTTGCCCAGCGTATTGCCCAGGAGTATCACCTGCAAAACACCCGCCGGGATGTGTTTCTTGATGACGGTGAGCCAGGCCCTGCTGTTATCTGGGGTGAGTTGAAGAAGCTGCATCATCTGGCCAGAACCCGGGGGTTTGCTCTGGCTATCGGGCATCCCCACGCAACGACGCTCAAGGTCCTGCAAAAGGGTATCCCCTGGCTGGAAGCAAAAGGGCATACTATTGTCTCCGTGAGTCGTTACATCAAAGCCAAGGAGTCCCAGCCATGCCCCGAGTGCTCGTCCCCCTCGCTCAAGCTTGTGAAGAGCTCGAAGCCGTTACCATCATCGACCTGTTGCGCCGAGCGGGTGTTGAGGTAATCACCGCCGGTCTCGATGACCAACCCGTTACCGCTTCACGAGGTGTCGTCATTGTCCCCGATACCTCGCTGGATGAAGTCCTGAACGAGGATTTCGACATGATGGTTCTGCCTGGTGGGTTACCGGGTGCCGATTATCTGCGTGATGATGAGCGGATCATTTCCCTGCTGCAGCGATTCTCCCGGGAAGACAAATATACGGCGGCCATTTGCGCCGCGCCCCAGGTGTTGGCGCGTGCGGGTTTGCTGGATCATCATGCGGCCACTTCCTATCCCGGTGTTCTGGATGCGCTTGACCTGCCTGCGGTGAACTACACTGGCAGCGCCGTAGAGGTCGATGGCAAGGTGGTCACATCTCGTGGGCCGGGTACCGCAATGGATTTTGCTCTGCAACTGATCGAGCTGCTGCTGGGAAAGCAGCAGCGAGATAGCGTGGAGCAGGGGCTTTGTCGTTGAGCCGAGGCAGAGGATCCCGCTCCCTGAAGCCCTCATTGCCAACCCGGCGCGATATCGACTGGGTAGGGGTTCTGCGTAAATCTGTTGCAATTCTGTGATTGAGAATCAGCTTTTTGATACTCCTTGGCGGGGAGATATTGTCGCTGCCTGGTGCTTTCTTTATGATCGGCGCATCGTTTGAATCTTCATTTCACCCTGAATCCGATGTTTAAACGGGGATGAATGGCGCAAGAAGTGGGTTTCACCTACAGGTTAAGCGGGAGCTTTTCGATCTGCTGTGGAATCAAGCGCTTGTGTCAGGCACTGTGGTTGGGCCTCGGATTCAGGTTTGCGTGAACCGGACCAGAAAAAACAGCGTTAACTCCAACCGGCTCCTAGGAGTCTGTCGGACTTAACCGTTTGAAGCGAAAATCACTGGGGGTGAATTAAGTCAGTTTATCGTGTGAGGAGAATAGCAGGGCTATTTGACGAACAGGATAAGCTGAGTTAATCGCCATCCAGAGATTTGCAGCCAAACAGCGTTAACTCCGACCGGCTCCTAGTGTGACCAGATGCGACACAACGCTTGATAAACAGTCTGACAGAGATGGATTCATTGCCCAATACCACCAGCCTGGCTCCGATCCAGGTCAAACCAGATATTGTTGAGGATATGATGGAAGGGAGTACTGCAATAATGCCAGAACCAATCAAACAAAAAACTGCAAAAGCGTTCTACGACGACGTGGACTCGATATGCATCAGCGGGCTGACCCAGTCTCTCAACAAGCAGACTCATGTCTATGATCTGCAAATCATGGACAAGCAGTGGGTCAATACTTATGAATTCTATCCTACCGAGGATCTCACCAGCACCGCCATCTGCCTGATTGGCATTACCCGTGCGGCGGTAGACCCTGCAACACTGGGCATGGATTTGCCCGAGACGCTTGAAGCCATGTACGAGCTGGCCAAAAAGCGTGACTATCCTGGTGGTTTCGGGCTGGTCGTATGGGCCAATGCGGTCTGTGATGGTGTGGATTACAACACTCTCAAGCAGCGTTGCGGTTTCAAGATTGGCGATATGGCCAGTCATGTGCAAACACTCACCACTATGGAAACCGCATGGCTGGCCAGTGGTCTGGCACATGAGTACAAGCGCACCAATGATGATGGCATCAAAACCCTGCTGGATGTGACCATCAGGGAATTGATGGACAACCGCTATCAGGTCAGGCATCAGATTGTGACCCATGCCGGTGACAGCGCCGAGTCCGGCCATGGCATCCGTCGCTGGATTGCCAATTTTGCCGATCAGGTCTACACCATTCAGGCCCTGGCCTTTTATTCCAAGCTGACTGGCGATGAGAAAGCCATCAAGGTTTCCAGCGATCTTGCCGCACGGATGGTGGATTTGCAGGGAGCCAAGGGGCAGTGGTGGTGGCACTATGATTCAAAGCGCGGTGGTTCACCGCAACCCTATTCCGTTTACAGTGTTCATCAGCATGGCATGGCTCCCATGGCACTGCGAGCCTGCGAGAGCGCTGGTGGCAAGTCGTTCGAGGAAGCTGTTGTCATGAGCCGCAGTTGGCTGGATGACAATGAGCTGGGCGTCAATATGGTGGATCATGATACCCCTACCCTGTGGCGCAGTATCGAATATGATCAGGGCAAGCTGGGTGACATGACCCGCAAGGCCCGCTCTCTGCTGGGTTTTGCCGGGGATCAGTCGAGAATGTCCCCGCCGGCGCTCCGCGTCAACTTTGAAACTCGTCCCTATGAGTGGGCTTGGTGTATTTATGCAGGAGCAATAGAACGTGGAATCGATCCAGCCGGTCATATCGTCTAAATCACCCATTACAATGAATGGCACCAGTAGCAGTAGCAACCGAATCCACTTCATGGGCTGTGAGATCGATTCGTTCACCCGTGAACAGACATTGGAGCAGACGTTGCAGTGGTGTCGCGAAGGTGAGGTCAGACCCCGCACCCTGATTACGCTGAACGCGGCCTTGCTGATGATGATGAAAACTAACAGCGAGTTGAGTGCGGCTTGCAATGCTGGCGATATCATTGTGGCCGATGGTATGCCCATTGTCTGGTCGACCCGATTGCTTGGTACCCCGCTGGTGGATCGGGTTGCCGGTGTCGATCTGATGTCGAGTCTGCTGGAGGCGGGGAGCAGTGAAGGTATCAGCGTCTATTTTCTGGGTGCAAAACAGGAAGTGATCGACACCTTGCTGAAGATTTGCGAGTCGCGCTACCCGGGGCTGAAGATTGCCGGAAGTCGCAATGGCTATTTCAAAGAGGCGGATTATCCTGAGGTCATCAGGGAAATTGCTGCCAGCAAGGCCGATATTCTGTTCATTGGCATGCCGACACCCTTCAAGGAGTTGTGGGGTGAGAAATACCGTAACGAACTGGGTGCCAAGGTTATTTTTGGCGTGGGTGGCAGCTTCGATGTGATTGCCGGCTACGTCAAGCGAGCACCTGTCTGGATGCAGAATAGTGGCCTGGAATGGCTCTGGCGGCTGCTGATGGAGCCGCGCAAGATGTGGAAGCGCTATCTCGTCACCAATAGTCAGTTTTTGCTGACGCTTGGCAAGGAGCTGGTCAGAAAGCGGCTGTTCAACCGGTAAGCAGCTCAGTTCGATACGGCACAGCGGGCATCATGCCGGCAGTGCCGGTATCCTGCCCGATACCATCCCGGGCTCTATGCGCCTCGTCGGGTAGATGGGCTTCGCTGTGCTTCACTTCACGCTGCCTTGCCGGTTTTTCATTGTAGACTCCACTTTCCTGATTGTAACTGCTCAATGAGTAGCAGTTATCCCGGATTTAACCCAACATTGCCACAAAGGAATGCCAGCCAATGCATATCGCGATCGTAGGATGCGGATTTGTTGCCGATTATTACCTCAGTACCCTGCCGCTCCATCCCGAACTGAAGCTGACCGGAGTAATGGATCGCAACAGCGAGCGTGCGGATCTGCTGTCTGGTATCCATAAGGTTCCCCGTTACGACTCGCTCCAGGCACTGCTGGATGACCCCAGGGTGGAGATGGTGCTGAATCTGACCAATCCCCGTGATCACTACGAAATCTCGAAGGCCGCGCTCGAAGCGGGCAAGCATGTCTACTCGGAAAAACCGCTGGGCATGAATATGGATGAAGCCACCGAGCTAGTGGAGCTGGCCGAAGGCAAGGGCCTGCAAATCACTTCGGCACCTTGCAGTCTGCTGGGTGAGACCGCACAAACACTGTGGAAGGCGCTGCGTGAAGAGACGGTGGGCAAGGTTCGGGTGGTCTATGCCGAGATGGATGATGGCATGGTGCATTTGATGCCCTACGAGAAGTGGCTCAGTGATTCCGGCATTCCGTGGCCCTACAAGGATGAATTCGAGATAGGCTGCACGCTGGAGCATGCGGGTTACTATCTGACCTGGCTGGCGGCCTGGTTCGGTCCGGCGACAAGTGTCACCTCCTTTGCTTCCGTTCAGGTGCCCGACAAACTGACCGATGAGCCGCTCAATATGGAGTCACCGGATTTCTCGGTGGCCTGCATCCAGTTCGAATCGGGTGTGGTTGCCAGGCTCACCTGCAGTATTCTTGCGCCACATGATCATCAGCTGAAAATCGTTGGTGATGAAGGTGTGCTCTATACCGATGACAGCTGGCATTACTACTCGCCTGTCTACAGCCGCAAGATGATGAAGATCCGTCGCAAGACCTTTCTCAACCCAATTAAGACCCGACACAAACTGCTCAAGGCAGATACCGGCAAGGTACCGGGCAAGGGGTCGCAGCAGATGGACTTTTGCCGGGGTGTCGCCGAAGTGGCGGCAGCGGTTCGTGATAACCGCCCCAGTCGCCTGTCCCCGCGTTTTGCACTGCACACCAACGAAATGGCGCTGGCGATCCATTATGCTCGCGAACAGGGAGCGACCTACCAGATGACAACCACTTTTGATCCTGTCGAACCCATGGAGTGGGCAAAATAGGGCGCAAACACGAATACGCAGGAGCTGAAATGGGGCAAACAATTCGTTGGGGCATACTGGGCACCGGCATGGTGGCTCAGGATGTGGCGCAGAGTTTTTCACAGGTTGCGGATGCCGAGCTGTATGCGGTAGGTTCGCGGAGCCTGGAGACGGCCAGCGCATTTGCCCGACGTTTTAATGTCGGCAAGCCCTTTGGCCGTTACGATGAGCTGCTGCAGGATGAGGCCATCGACGTTGTCTATATCGCGACGCCCCACCACCGACACAAGGATGATGCCCTGCAATGCCTTGAGGCAGGCAAGGCGGTATTGTGTGAAAAGCCCTTCACCATCAATGCCTTGCAGGCGGAAGAGGTCATCGCTGCTGCGCGTGCCAGGAGTCTGTTCTGCATGGAGGCGATGTGGATGCGCTTCTTCCCGCTGCTCAGGGAGATCAGGCAGCGTATTGACGCTGGTGAGATTGGTGAGGTGAAGCTGCTCAAGGCCGATTTCGGCTACCCTACCCCGTTTGATCCGGACAACCGCTTCTTCAGCCTGGAAAAGGGGGGTGGCAGCTTGATGGATCGCGGTATTTACACGCTTTCACTGGCCAATTTTCTGCTGGGTCAACACGATGAGATGAAGTCCCGCGCCGCAATCGGCAAGACTGGAGTGGATGAGCAGTCAGCCTGTCTGCTGCATTATCCCGATGGTGCCATTGCCGAGCTTGCCTCCACATTGACCGCCTATGGCAGTAATGAAGCCACCATCATGGGCAGTAAGGGTCAGATCCGTATCAGGGACCCCTTCTATAGCCCCGACCGCGCTTCGCTGCAGCCGTTTTCTCCGGTCGAGCCGCCCACGGAAGTATCGTTGCCTGCTGGCCCCGGGGTGAAGCAGAAGCTCAAGAGCAATGCCGTGGGACGCAGAATCTACCGAAGTCTGACGCCATTGCTCGATAAGTTGGCGGGGGGCAGCACGCTGAGCGATCCCTATGCCGGCAACGGTTACCAGTTCGAGATCGAGGAAGTCACGCAGTGCCTGCAACGTGGAGATACTGAAAGCAAGGTCATGCCACTGGATGACACGCTGGCCGTCATGAAAACGATGGATGCCATGCGGTCGCAATGGGGGCTCCATTACCCCAATGAATAATGTGTGTTTACTTTGAATTTACGTAGATAGCTAGTGCTCCATCGAGTTAGGTTTGATCGAGTGCTTGTGAGTGGTCACCAACCGGAAGAACAGGGATATGTCTCAGCAAACAATGGATAAAACACCTTCACTGGCCTACATTGTCAGCCAGTACCCGATGCTCTCGATGATCTTCATCATCCGAGAAGTGGTGCAGCTGCGAGCGCGAGGATTCCATATCGATGTCGCCTCGATCAATGCTGCGGATCGTGGCATGGAAGGGCTGACACGGGATGAGGCCAATGAATCGGCGCTGACCTATTACGTCAAGCCAGATGGCATTAAGGGAGCATTGAAGGCTCATTTCAACACCCTGACAGAAAACACCGCTGGATACTTCCGCGGACTGGCAATGATCTTCAGGCTCGGTGGTACCGATCTGCGGGATATCTTCTACAACCTCATGTACTTTACCGAAGCCCTGATGGTCGGCGTCTGGATGGGCCAGAAGGGGCAGCGACATCTGCATGCCCACCTGGGTGCGCAATCAGCGACGGTCGCCCTGTATGTGAAGAAAATCTTTGGCTACGGCTTTTCGATCACCGTCCATGGCCCGGATGAATTCTATGATGCACCCGGCCAGTACCTGACGCAGAAGGTGGAAGCCGCCGACTTCATCTGTTGCATCAGCAATTTTGCCCGCAGTCAGCTGATGAAGCTCTCCTCCTACGAGCATTGGCACAAGCTGGAGGTTGCCCGCCTGGGTGTCGATCCGGAGATCTTTGCGCCCCGACCGTTCGAGTCAAGCCCGGAGGTGTTCGAGATCATTTGCGTGGGTCGTCTCTCATCCGCCAAGGGACAGCATATTCTTGTCGATGCCATCGACCGGCTGATCCGGGAGCAGCGCCAGGTCAGGCTTCGTATCGTGGGTGATGGCCCTGACCGACGCTCGCTGGAGCAGCATGTCACGGCGCTGAAGCTCAATGACCATATCCTTTTTGAAGGGGCCGTCAATCAGGACCGGATTCGGGATCTCTATTCGCGTGCCCATGCGTTTTCCATGCCGAGCTTTGCCGAGGGCATACCCGTGGTGCTGATGGAGTCGATGGCGATGGAAATTCCCTGCGTGACCACCCGGATTACCGGCATACCCGAGCTGATCCGCGATGGTATCGACGGGATTCTGGTTGCACCCTCCTCGACCGAGGAGCTGGCAGAGGCGCTGGCGCGGTTGATGGATGACCCCGAGTTGCGTCGTACGCTGGGAGAAAACGGCCGCAAGCGGGTAGTCGAGCACTACAATCTTGCACCCAATGTCGAAAAGCTGGGGGATATCTTCCAGCGCCACCTCGGCTGATTCAGGTACGCAGGTTTACCAGTATCCTGCCCTGAATCTGCCCGGCCATCATGCTGCCGGCTGCATCGCCGACCCGGGCCAGCGGAATTTCTGTCGCCAGCTCATCGTACAGACTGGCCGGCAACAGCGTGGCCAGTCGTGACCAGGCATCGGCGCGGCGCGGCGCGGGGCAGTAGACCGAATCCACGCCCCGCAGGCTGACATTGCGCAGAATGAACGGCATCACCGTGGTTTCAAGACGATAATCGGCGGCCAGCCCGCAGGCGGAAATACAGCCACCATATTGCGTTTCGGCCAATGCTCTGGCGAGAATAGCTCCCCCCGCCGTATCGACCACCCCGGCCCAGCGTTGTGACTCCAGTGGCCTGGCAGTTGTGGCCATCTCCTCGCGTGAGACGATTTCACTGGCGCCCAGCTGCCGCAGGTATTCCCGAGCCGTGGTTTTGCCGGTGACTGCAGTGATCTCATAGCCAAGCTGATGCAGTAACGCAATGGCCAGACTCCCTACCCCGCCGGTGGCACCTGTGACCAGCACCCGGCCGCTATCCGGTTGTATGCCGGTCTCCTGCAGCGTCATTACACACAGCATGGCGGTAAGACCGGCAGTACCGACAATCATCGCCTTGCGAGTATCAAGTCCCGCGGGTAGCGGAGTCAGCCACTCGGATTTCACCCGCGCCCGTTGTGCCATCCCGCCCCAGTGGCGTTCGCCAACACCCCACCCGGTCAGCACTACCCTGCTGCCGACGGGATGATCGGGGTTGCTCGATTCGGCAACGATGCCGGCAAGATCGATACCCGGTACAAACGGAAATTCGCGAATGATCCTGCACTTGCCGGTAATGGCCAGCGCATCCTTGTAGTTCAGCGAGGAATACTCGATATCGATCAGTACGTCGCCGGTGGGCAGCCGATGCTCATCCAGTGATTCGATTTGTGGAACCGTTCGGCCATCCTCTTCGTGCAGTACAAGTGCGTTGAACATCGGTCTCTCCGTTTGGGTTAGACTTTGGGGATCGTTTTCGCCAAAGTTACCTGAAGCCATGTCCGAAATCACTGTTTCCGAACTCAATATCTACCCCGTCAAATCCCTGGCCGGTATCAGCCTGACAGCGAGTAAAGTCGATCTTTTGGGGTTGGCTCATGACCGCCAGTGGATGGTGGTGGATGAAAATGGCCGGTTCATGACCCAGCGAACCCATCCGCAGATGGCGCTGATCAGTGCATGGCTGAATGATGACGGGCTGGTGCTGCATACGGCGGGGAAAGCCGATTTACAGGTTGTTGTCCCGACGGGTGATGAGCGGATTGCCGTGAAGATCTGGAACGATGTGGTTCAGGCCAGTCCGACCGATCCCGATGCCGACTGGTGGTTCAGTGAGCTGTTGGGAGAGCCCTGCCAGTTGGTGTTCTTTCCACCGGAGCAGTGTCGGCAGGTTGATGAAACCTATGCACAACAGGGAGATCACACCACATTTTCCGATGGTTTCCCGGTACTGCTGATCTCACAGGCCTCGTTGGATGATCTCAATGCGCGCCTGGAGACTCCTGTGCCCATGAAGCGGTTCCGGCCCAATATCGTCGTTAGTGGCACAGCGCCGTTCGCCGAGGATGAATGGAACCGAGTTCGTATCGGCGATGTCGAATTCCGCGTTGTCAAGCCGTGCTCACGCTGCGCCGTCACCACGGTCGATCCACTCACGGGCAAGGTATCCGGGGCAGAGCCGCTGCAGACGCTCAGCACCTACCGCCTGCAGGGCAGCAAGATCATGTTCGGGCAAAACCTGATACCGGATGGTCGCGGTACGCTGCATCTTGGCGATGAAGTGACACTGCTGGCATGATGCTTGCCGGCAATGCCCGTGGCTGAGCCGATGATTCTCCGTCTCATGGACATTTTTCGGCTATATTAACGGGCCACCTCCCTTTATCTACGACGCGGGATTACCAGCATGACAGGTATTGCCATTGACACCCCTCCGGATCACGGTCAGTTGCTGACGCACTACCTGACGGCTACCCGGCAGCGCTTCAAGGCGGAAGTCAATCGCCTGACCAGTGGCGCAATGGTGGGGATGCTGCGCGATCAGCCGGATGCCGACAATCTCGCCTTCCTGATGAGCTATCTCTACATCTTCCACTGGCTCAACCACAACGTGCCGGTGGAGTATCGCGCGCTGGTGCTTAAAACCTTCCGCTCGCCGGCCAAGCGGTTCCTGATGGATCTGCTGGAGTTCTCGGTGGATGGCGAGGCCTTCATACGTGGCTATATCCGGCATTGGCGTCAGGCGCCTGCTGATTCACCGATACAGAAGGCGCAGTTGCAGGCCCTGCTGCAAGACAGTGGCAATGATCCCGACAGCCTCACCGCGAGGTTGCTGGCGCTGTGGGACAATCTGGGGGTTTTCACCAGGAGCTATGCGCTGGCATACAAGGATCTTGCACGCGAGGAGCGTGATCGTTACGACAATATGCTGGGTGAAGAGGATCAGCTGCGGCTGAAGCTGGTGGATGCACTGCCGACGCCGACGGAGTCTGCCCCGCAGTTTGCCAAGCTGGGATTGATACCCGCCATGGGCTGCCCGCAGACCTGTCGTCACTGCATGTTCATCTTTCGGCCGCTGATGCAGGGCAAGCGGGAGCCGGATGAACTCTACCGGATGGTCAATGAGCTGACCGACAACGTGCTCTTTACCGGTGGTGACCTGACACGCCAGCTCGATGATTTCTACCAGGCCATCGGCAGCATGAAGCATGTCCGTACCTTTGCCATTCTGCTCAACGGGGATTTTGCCACCACACGGGCTGAGACACGCAATGTACTGGAAGCCATGGCCAAGGCCGTTCGTCGCCGCCCGGCAGGGTGGCCCAAGGCCCGGGTGATGCTGCAGATCAGCTTTGATGAATTCCATCAGGAAGTCATTGTCGACAAGCATGGCAGGCTCAAAGAGCGCATTCCGGTCAGCAAGATCGCCAATATCGTCGAAGCCGCACCCCGTTATCCTTACGAAATCCAGCTCTGTCTGCTGCACAAGCAACATGCGCTCAATTTTTCCATGGATCTCTTCAACAAGGGTGTTTTCGCACGGCTGGTCAATGAACTTGGTGTGCGGGGACATCAGATCCAGATCCTCTCCACCGCGCCATCGGCCAGGCTCAAGCGCAATCCGCTGAATCCCGATCAACCGGCACCGATCCTCAAGGATGCCAGCTTTGTGCTGACCCGGTATCCCCATGTGCCGATCATGCTCACCAGCTCGACGATCGATGCCTATGGTCGTGCCTCGATGATGGATGAGTCCGAAACCGTCAAGGAGAAGGATCTGTTGCAACAGGTGCTCAATGGAGAGGAGACCGGGGAGCAGTTCGATATCGATTTGATGTTCTGGTTCAATGGCTGGGCAACGCTGTTTTCAGCCGTTCACATGTGTTTGGGCAATGTCTTCGAGGACGGTATGGCGACGGTGCTCGCCCGTCAGCAAAAGGATCCGCTCAGCAAGGCCATGCAGCGCTTCGACCTGCGGCTACTCGACTACTACCGGGAAATTCGTGCCGATCTCGATGAACGCATTGCCAGGGCCACCGGCCCGCACCAGCTATTCCATGCCATCACCGAAGAGGGTGAGGTGCGGCTGCACATGACGCAGCGTCTGCTGGGCTGAAGCAGGGGAGGGCACGGTATGAGCCGCCTGAATGACAGGCAACGCCAGCGGATCATCACCCGCCACCGCAATGCCATTGCACGCCACGGCTACCGGCCCAATGCGCTGTTCTGGAGCAGTCGGGAGATCCAGTACCGGCGATTCGAGGTTCTGGCCGGCGTGATGCAGCGCGTGACCCCGGCAACGTCCTGCCCCAGTCTTCTGGATGTGGGCTGTGGCTTTGGCGATCTGAAGCAGTATCTGGATGATCGGAGAATCGCTGTCGACTATCACGGTATCGACCTCTCGCCGGACATGGTGCGCAGTGCGGGTTATCAGGTACCGGGAATCAGGGTAGGGCAGGGCGACCTTTTTGATCTTGCCCCGGAACCCGGCAGCTATGATTTTGTCTTCCTCTCCGGTGCGCTCAATGAAGTCGTGGATGATCCACCGGCGCAACGAGGCGACTATGCCCGTGAGACCCTTCGGCAAATGTACCGAACCTGTCGTTATGCCACCGCCTTCAACCTGCTCGATGCCCGGCATGAATGGACGGCCAGCCGGGGAGATCTGCAATCGTTTGATCCGGGAGATATCCTCGCCTACTGTCGAACGTTTGCAGATGAGGTGCGGCTGGTGGAAGGCTATCTGGAAAACGATTTTACGGTCTACCTGATGCGAAAGTGCTGAAACGGGACTGTCAAGGGTTTGCCATTGTTTTCATTTATCACAGGCTTTAGCCGCCACCTTGAATAAGACGGGGTAAGTGTGGGTGATCTGGCAGCTTTCCGCACCGGGATGCCGGTAGTCAACCTACGGAACAGGGACAATCAAGGGAATGAAACATTTTATCGTGACAGCGGCCATGATGATGGCATTGAGTGGCTGTAATACCGAGGCTGTATCAGGCGGCCAGACAGATGTCTCGACTGCTCAGACATTGATCGAAAAGCCGGTAGTGCACATCGAAATACGGAGTGATTTCGATATTGGGCTTCACTCACCTCCCTATGTCATCACTGCAAGCATCGATGATGCCAATCTGATGATGGTGGGTTCGTTGCATGCCAACACGCCATCCAGCGATACCTATAAAACCGTCAGATATCTTATCGCTTCCAATGCCATCGATATGATCATTCTGGAAGGAACGCCTGCATCAGTCGATATTGATAGTGCTTATGCCACATTGGGTGAATGTCTGAGAGAGGCCAGCCTGTGCAGGACGGAAATGCACTATGCCTACTCGTTAGGGAAATCAATGCATGCGGATATTCGTTTCAGTGGTGGTGAAGCCGCCCCGCTGGATACCTACGGTTATATCGTGACGCAAAAAGGCTATTCTCTGGAGGATTATATTGCCTTCTGGTATGTGAGGAATGCGGTGTCATTGAATGGCGAAAACGGAATGAATGAAGACGTGCTCAGGCAGCAGGATGCGCAGACAAAACGGTATCTTGATCAGCAGTTGGGTGTTATCGCCAAATTTGACTATGATGACTGGCTAGCGTGGTACAGAAACAGGATGAATGTTGCTACCGTGGATCTCGATGCCTTTGATCAGGCGATGCTGAGGCCATCCGTCGAAGAGCATTCGACGATAATAGAAAGGCTGTCGTATGAATTTAATGTGGTGAGAGACAACCACCTGATGGTCACTATCAATGACAAAATCAATGCAGGTTTCAGAAATATACTGGTTGTCTATGGAGAGGGGCATGTCAGAAAAATCTACAAGGCATTGACTGATCGATCGACCAGTACACCCTATCTGAGCAAGTGGTTCTGAGGATTGAACCTGTCCCGGTTTGGGAATGCCGCCTTATCCCTGCTGGCGGTGGTCATTTGTCGCTGCTTCCTTGGTCATGCGGGATGGATCGGTAGCCAGGCACAGGGATGGGGTGCCATGTTTTGGGTGTGGTGGCTCTTTTTGTGGCCGTGTGGCTGGTTTTTCAGGTCGAGCCGAATTCGAAGTGCTCCAGACTGCTTTCCAGCGCCGCGACGCCGGCGGGAAGGTCTATATCGACGCCCAATGCCTTCATTCCTGAACCCAGTGCATGGATGGTGCGGAAAAGGTTGTGTGTTCGACTCTGTTCACCCATCTGTCCGATGCGTACGATATTTGGCCCGAATGAGCCGGAAATCTCCACCCGGTAACGATCCGACATGTGTTTCAGCAGCCGGGGCGCATCGATACCCTCCGGTACATTGATACCTACCACGGAGTTGAGTCGTGCCTCTGCCGGGACATACAGCGACAAGCCCATGGCCTCGATGCCATCCTGCAGCGCCAGTGAGCAGCGCAGGTGGCGGTCGAATCTGGCGGGAAGGGTCTCGTTGCAGATCAGTCGCAGCGCTTCGTGCATGGCGAGGATGCCGGAGACGGGCGCAGTGTAGTGGTAGGACTTCTTGTACCAGAACTGATCGGCCAGCTTGGCGTCGAGACACCAGTGCCGCAGTTGATCCTGCCTGGCGCTGATCAGTGACCAGGCGATATCGGAAAAGGCCACCAGTGACACGCCGGGGATCGATGAGAGCCCCTTCTGTCCACCGGTAATCACCGCATCGATACCCCATTCATCCATATCCAGAGGCATGGTACTGAGTGTGCAGACCGCATCGACAATGACCAGGCAATTGTATTGATGCGCCAGTGAGGAAATCTCCGGCAGATGGCGGTTGAATACGGTGTTGGAGGTTTCGCCCTGAACGATGGTCAGCACTTCCGGGTGATGTTTTTCCAGCTGCTCGGCAATCAGCTCGACGCTGGTGGTTTGGTGATCGGGTATCTCCAGACAGATCACATCGGCCTGCGTTCGCTCGGCCATCTCTGCCAGTCGCTGGCTGAAAAAGCCGTTGCAGACGCTGAGCACCTTGCTGCCCGGTTCAACAAGGTTGACCACGGCCATCTCCATTGCCGCCGATCCCGGGCCGGCAACACCCAGAATATGCCGTGATTCGGTCTGAAAGACGTAGCGTGACATCGCCTTTACCTGCTCGATCACCTCGGCCATGGTCTCACCCAGATGATTGATAACTATGGAGTTGGCAGCCGCAACGCGAGGGGGGATGGGTACCGGACCGGCACCCATCATCAGCAGCGGCTCTTCTGGCAGCAGGCTGTCCAGTGCAGAGAGATTGTCGGGGACTTGAATGATCACATTGATCCTTGTGGACTATTCCCAATGGTTGGCCGGTAGAGCGCGAAAATGCAGGGTCTTGAGTCCCTTGCCTTGCGCCTCGACAAAAACATCCGGGGGCTTGATATCGGTGACATGGCGATATTGTGGCGCATTGCGCGCGACGGCGTCGAGTAAAAAATCCCGCCCCAGCTCGGGTGCATTCAGACAGAGGAGCAAATCGCGCTCCGCAGCCATGAATTGCGACAACCGGCGCAGTATCTTTGGATAGTCGCGCTCGATATCGACGCTGCCTTTTTGCCGGGTCGGGGGATCGCAGACGAGCAGATCATACGGACCATGTTTCCTGATGCGACCGAAGGATCGGAAGATATCCAGTTTCTCGAAGCGCACGCATTCCAGCGGGTGCTTGTTCAGGCGGTGATTTTCACGGCCAATGGAGAGTGCGGGGCTGCTCATGTCGATATTGACGACTGAGCGTGCACCACCGGCAATGGCCGCTACCGAGAACCCGCAAGTGTAGGCAAAGAGATTGAGAATCCGTTTGCCGTGGCTGTTTTCCCGCACCCAGCGTCGACCATTGGCCATGTCCAGAAACAACCCGGTATTTCGGTTCCTGCCCAGCTGAATCCGGTATTGCAGGCCGTTTTCGATCACAGGAAATGCAGTTTCCGGTGGCGTGCCCCTGAGCACCTCCATAGGGCCGGAAAGCTGTTCCCTGTGCTGCAACACAACGGCTTCACAACCGGGGATCTTGTCATGCAGCCAGCTTGCCAGCGGCTGCAGCAGGGCAGGGGACTCCGGCTTGAAAACCGTGATCAGTACAGTCGATGGCAAGTGGTCGATGGTGATATGTGAAAAGCCGGGAAAGGCGTGGCCCCGGCCATGAAAGAGGCGCTGTGCTTCAGGCTTGCCCGTGAGGAGCGTGGGTAATCGAATATGCTCGATCAGGGCTGCCAGCCGCCCGGATTCGCTGTTCATCGGCTACGGTGAATTGCCTGGCCAGGGTCCAAAGGGGAAGGGTCGCTCTTCCGTATTGAACGTGAAAAACTGCATCATCTGATAGATGTATACGCTCAACCCCTGACCCAGCACCAACAATTGCGGGTTGGTGTCACCCGTTACCAGCTTGATCAGTACCTGAATCACGGCAATGCCAAAGACCACCATCTCGGCAATACCGTAGATAAACGCAAACAGCACCATATAGAGAATCCTCATCCATGTGCTGCCCTGCTGGAGATTGCGTTGAAGATTTTTGTCCATCGGTAAGTCCCGGTTTGAAGGATGAAGTCTATTGGTAACTACTCGGCTACAGCCTATCACGGCCCTGGCTTGTTCTGGCACACCTGCGCTTGCGCTTCACTCAAGTTGTAGCGATTGCTACAAATTTCGCTCCAGCGCGGCGCGCAGACGCACCAGTCCAACGCCAGGATCCGCGATCCACCATGAATAAGACGGGGTTACGTCTATTGTAGCCCCATCGTCCGGAGAAAAGTGTATTGCAATGCAAGCCTCGGCCTCAGCGTGGTGGCAGGCTCCTGGATTTTGATGATCAACTGGCTCCATTCTTCCGGGATCCAGAGCAGTCCATGCTGCATGCTATAGTCCTCATATTTCATTAACACTCTGGTATTGAGCGACCAGGAGACCGACTGGCTCCCAGGAAATTTCAGCAGCCTAAAAGTGGTAGTAACTACTCAGTGAATAGTTCATATAAGCAGTAGTCACAAATGGCTATTGGTTGTTTTGGGAGTTTTCCGGAGTTGCCTGCAGGAATTCAAAACCCCTTCAGGTAGGATTGGTGTACTGGCGTGGCACTGGCTTTGATGTAGTTGATTCAATATAGGGTGTGCCGGGGATCGACACTCAGCAGACTGGGTGGTATCAGTTTCGCGCATTGAAGAGATGGCAATTCTTGCCAGACCTCATCGCCCAGCGCGAGTTGCATTTTTTGCCCGCCCAAAAAATGCAACGCAAAAAAGGGCGCCCCCCAAGCGCCTGTTTCCGTTGTCGCAACCGCCTTCCGGGGTTGGTCTGGAGCCGCATCCTGCGGCCCAGACCTCAATCGCCCGTCCGTGGGCAATTGACCCCTGCAGTCGCTCACGCCAACGGGGCGTTTGGAAGGGGATAGGATCCTACGGCTCGCCAGACATTGCCTGACATCGCTGAAATCTTTCTTCCCTGTTCTAGGAGCGGCTTCAGCCGCGAACCACGCTTCGACATGGTGCCAATCGCGGTTGAAACCGCTCCTACGCTGCAGGTTGGCACTTTAGTTGTAGGGTGCAATAGCGATAGCGTATTGCGCCAAGCGCTGTGGTAAACGCTAAGCAACCCC
>CAYTPO010000081.1:0-7546 GCA_964439815.1 uncultured Thiotrichales bacterium | reverse complement strand
CATGACCTTGGTCAATGCCGCTGTCAACGTGGTCTTGCCGTGGTCTACGTGACCAATCGTGCCTACGTTTACGTGTGGTTTGGTGCGTTCAAATTTTTCTTTAGACATTACGATAACCCTTTCAAATAGTAACTTAGGATGCCTTTTTCATAATCTCGTCAGCCACACTCGCGGGCGCCTCGGAGTACTTCGCGAATTCCATCGTGTAGGTAGCCCTACCCTGAGTTGCCGAACGCAAGTCCGTCGCATAACCGAACATCTCAGCCAGCGGCACCTCAGCTCTTACAATCTTTCCCGCAGGAGCATCATCCATGCCGTGCACGATTCCACGACGACGACTGATATCGCCCATGACATCACCCATGAAATCCTCGGGCGTGACGACCTCAACCTTCATCAGAGGCTCCAGAATGACCGGACTCGCCTCCAGCGCCCCATTTCGGACAGCCATGGAGCCAGCAATCTTGAACGCCATCTCATTGGAATCAACATCGTGGTAGGAGCCATCGAACAGCGTGACCTTAACATCCACCATGGGAAAACCGGCTACCACACCGGAATCCAGCTGTTCGCGCACTCCCTTTTCAACCGCGGCAATGAATTCACGCGGTACTACGCCACCCACAACAGCGTCTTCGAAAACGTTCTCGGAACCCCTTTCCAAAGGCTCCATTCGCAGCCATACGTGACCATACTGACCACGCCCACCTGTCTGACGGATAAACTTACCCTCCGCCTCGACCGTCTTGCGTATGGCTTCACGATAGGCGACCTGGGGAGCACCGACGTTGGCTTCCACGCCAAATTCCCGCTGCATCCGATCAATAATGATCTCCAGGTGCAATTCACCCATTCCGGAAATAATGGTCTGCCCCGACTCCTCATCGGTACGCACACGAAACGAGGGATCTTCATGGGCCAGCTTGCCCAACGCAACACCCATCTTTTCCTGATCCGCCTTGGTCCGTGGCTCGACAGCAACCGAAATCACAGGCTCGGGGAAATCCATCCTCTCCAACTGGATCACATTGGCCGGATCACATAGCGTGTCACCAGTCGTTACGTCCTTCAAACCGACAGCAGCGGCAATGTCTCCGGCGCGAACTTCCTTGATTTCCTCGCGACTATTGGCATGCATCTGCAGGATACGCCCCACACGATCCTTCTTGCCCTTGACGGGATTGAAGACTGTATCGCCCGACTTCAACACTCCGGAGTAGACACGGAAGAACGTCAGACTCCCTACAAAAGGATCAGTTGCAATCTTGAAGGCCAGCGCAGCAAACGGCTCGCTATCATCAGATTGTCTGACGACCTCTTCTCCATTTTCCAGCTCACCACTGATGGGTGGAACATCGGCAGGGGCCGGCATGAACTGAATGATGCCATCCAATACTGCCTGCACACCCTTGTTCTTGAATGCGGAACCGCAATATGCCGGAACGATCTCGTTGGCCAGCGTCCGAATCCTCAGGCCCTGCACCACCTCATCAACCGACAGACCACCCTCTTCAAGATATCGATCCATCAGCGCTTCATTCGCTTCAGCAGCCGCCTCGAAAAGCCGCTCCCGATAACGCTCGCATTCCTGCGCCATATCGGCGGGAACTGCAGCCTCCTCAAATGTGAGACCGCGATCCTCTTCATGCCAGTAAACGGCCTTCATCTGCAGGAGATCAACGATGCCCGCGAAATTCTCTTCAGCACCTATTGGCAACTGCATGACAGCAGGCGTGGCGCCCAGGCGATCCTCGATCTGCCCAACGACCCGCAGAAAATCCGCTCCGGCTCGATCCATCTTGTTGACGAACACCATCCGCGGAACATTGTATTTGTCGGCCTGACGCCAAACCGTTTCGGACTGCGGCTCAACACCCCCTACGGCACAAAAGACAGCACAAGCCCCATCCAGCACCCGCAGCGAACGCTCCACCTCTATCGTGAAATCAACGTGCCCCGGGGTATCAATAATATTGATACGATACTTGTCGAACTGACCATGCATCCCACTCCAGAAACAGGTAGTCGCAGCAGAGGTAATCGTGATCCCCCGCTCCTGCTCCTGCTCCATCCAGTCCATGGTGGCCGCACCATCATGCACCTCCCCTATCTTGTGGGAGACGCCTGTATAAAACAGAATTCTTTCGGTCGTGGTCGTCTTCCCCGCATCTATGTGCGCCATGATACCGATATTGCGGTATCTCTCGATGGGTGTTGAACGCGCCACTATTAATTAACCTCGCCGCACCTACCAGCGATAGTGTGCAAAAGCCTTGTTGGCCTCAGCCATTCGATGCGTATCCTCACGCTTCTTGACAGCAGAACCACGCCCCTCAGACGCATCCATCAGCTCACCGGCAAGCTTCTGCGACATGGACTTTTCCCCTCGCTTGCGGGCTGCCTCGGACAACCAGCGCATGGCCAGGGCTTTCTGTCGCACGGGACGCACCTCAACAGGCACCTGATACGTGGCACCACCAACACGTCTCGACTTGACCTCAACCATCGGAGCCACATTTTCCAGCGCCTTGCTGACAGACTCCAGCCCGTCAACCTTCTGCTTTTCCTCAATAATATCGATCGCCCCGTAGAGAATTTTCTCCGCAACCGATTTCTTGCCATCCTTCATGACAATATTGATGAACTTTGCCAATTCCAGACTCTTGTATTTCGGATCGGGCAAAATGTGGCGCTTCGGTGCTCTGGCTCTTCTAGACATAATTCTCTACCTTAACTCTTGGGACGCTTGGTGCCGTACTTGGAACGTGCCTGCATGCGGTTGGCTACACCTTGCGTATCCAGACTCCCGCGGACCGTATGATACCGAACACCAGGCAAATCCTTGACACGACCACCACGAATCAGCACGACCGAGTGCTCCTGCAGATTATGGCCTTCACCACCAATGTAACTGGTGACTTCATATCCATTGGTCAAACGAACCCGCGCCACCTTCCTCATTGCCGAATTCGGCTTCTTCGGGGTCGTGGTATAAACGCGCGTACAAACACCACGGCGCTGGGGACAGGCCTCCAATGCCGGCACATTCGTCTTCGTTGGTTTACGCTTTCTCGGCTTGCGTACTAGCTGGTTGATCGTTGCCATTTTATCTCAGGTTTCTCCCGCCCTAAACAGAAACGACAGACCCGGAGGGAACCTAGGTCTGTCGAGGGTGGCGCATTTTAGTGACAGGGAAGTGTGCTGTCAAGCACAAAATCACTGCCCCGGGACGCGCCCAATTAAAGACTATTCCGATGGTTCCTTGATCGGCTCATCAAAAGGTGTCGCGTTTTCCGCAGACTCGGATTTGCTGCTCACTCCTGTACCCAGTACGGAATCGTACTGATTATCGATGGACTTCTTGCGACGCTTGTCGCGATGATGCGAAAGCCCCGTTCCCGCAGGGATCAGACGGCCCACGATGACATTCTCCTTGAGGCCACGCAGATCGTCTCGCGCGCCCCTGACCGATGCTTCGGTCAGAACCCTTGTCGTCTCCTGGAAGGAAGCCGCGGAAATGAACGACTCCGTGACCAGGGAGGCCTTGGTGATTCCCAGCAGAATGTCCTGGATTGTCGCAGGAACCTTGTTCAGCTCACGGCACTTGTCATTCTCTTCAAGAACTCGAGACCGATCCACCTGCTCACCCTTGAGCATACGCGTTTCACCGGGATCAACGATTTCGACCTTGCGAAGCATCTGACGGATAATGACTTCGATATGCTTGTCATTGATCTTGACGCCCTGCAGACGGTAGACATCCTGAATCTCCTGCACCACGTACTCAGCCAATGCGGAGACACCCAACAGGCGCAGAATATCGTGAGAGCTTGGCTCACCGTCAGCGATGACCTCCCCCTTCTGTACGTGCTCACCCTCGAACACATTGATGTGGCGCCATTTGGGGATCAGCTCCTCATAGGACTCGCCCTTATCATCCGTAATGACCAGACGTTGCTTGCCCTTTGTCTCCCTGCCAAAGGAAATCGTACCCGTCGCCTCGGCCATGATGGCAGGCTCCTTAGGCTTCCTGGCTTCAAACAGGTCGGCAACCCGCGGCAAACCACCCGTGATATCACGCGACTTGGTCGACTCCTGAGGAATCCTCGCAAGAACATCACCAATCGACACATTGGTTCCGTCTTCGAGACCTACGATGGCGCCGCCGGGGAGCACATAGTTGGCCGGAATTGAGGTACCCGCCAGATTAACATCGTTACCCTCCTCATCCACCAGCTTGACCATTGGCCGCAAATCCTTGCCGGCAGCTCCGCGAGACTTCGGATCGATGACTACCGTCGAGCTCAACCCGGTGATTTCGTCAACCTGCTTGTCAACGGTGACACCTTCGATGAAATCGTAGAACTTCACCTTGCCCGCAACTTCCGTAACGATCGGGTGGGTATGCGGATCCCAAGTAGCAATCTCTTGCCCGCTTTCGACCTTATCCCCATCCTTGACCGATACAATGGCGCCATAGGGGAGTTTGTAGCGCTCACGCTCCCGCCCATGATCGTCGATGATGCTGATTTCACCCGAACGGGAAACAGCAACCAAGTTGCCATCCGAGTTCGTAACACTCTTGATATTCAGCAGCTTGACCGTGCCCGCATTGCGGACCTCGATACTGCTGATCGCCGCCGAACCTGACGCGGCACCACCAATGTGGAAGGTCCGCATCGTCAACTGCGTACCCGGCTCACCAATGGACTGGGCGGCAATGACGCCAATGGCCTCACCAATGTTCACCCGGTAACCTCGTGCCAGGTCGCGTCCATAGCAGCTTACACAGGCCCCATAACGAGTTTCACAGGTCAGCGGTGAACGCACCAGTATCTCATCGACACCGAGTTCATCCAGCTTTTCAACCCATGCCTCATCGAGTAGTGTTCCTGCGGGGATCAATACCTTGCGCCCCCCCGGCTTGATCACGTCCTTGGCAACCGTCCGTCCCAACACGCGATCACCCAATGGCTCGACCACATCACCACCCGAGATGATGGGCTTCATCAGGATACCCTTCTCGGTACCACAATCATCCTCGATGATGACCAGATCCTGTGCCACATCGACGAGTCGACGAGTCAGATATCCCGAGTTGGCGGTCTTGAGCGCTGTATCAGCAAGCCCCTTGCGAGCTCCGTGGGTGGAAATAAAGTATTGCAGTACATTCAGCCCTTCACGAAAGTTAGCCGTAATCGGCTGCTCGATAATCGAACCATCCGGCTTGGCCATCAGACCCCGCATTCCCGCCAACTGCCTGATCTGCGCCGCGGAACCCCGCGCGCCGGAATCCGCCATCATGAAGATGGAATTGAAGGAGTCCTGCTTTTCCAGTTCACCCTTGGCGTTGACGACTTCCTCGTGCCCGAGATTCGCCATCATCGCCTTGGCTATCTGGTCGTTGGTATGAGTCCAGATATCAACAACCTTGTTGTAGCGTTCGCCATGTGTCACGAGACCGGAGGCGTATTGCGCCTCTACCTGCTTCACCTGCGCTTCGGCATCGGCAAGAATCTCGGCCTTCTCCTTGGGGATGACCATGTCATCCGCACCAAACGAGACACCGGATTTCATCGCATACTTGAATCCGGTGTACATCAGCTTGTCAGCAAAAACCACCGTCTCCTTCAGCCCTACCTGGCGATAGCAGGTATTGATAAGGTTGGAGATTGCCTTCTTGTTCAGATCGCAGTTGACGACATCAAAGCTCATTCCCGGCGGCACAATGGACGACAGCAGCGCACGTCCCACGGTCGTATCGACCAAACGCCGTACAGCTTCGTTTTCGCCTTGCGCGTTGGCTACCACCTCGGTGATTCTCGCCTTGACACGAGCATGCAGTTCAACGTGTCCATTCTCGTAGGCACGATGCACCTCATCCACGTCTGCAAAGACCATGCCTTCGCCCTTGACGTTGATCTTGCGGCGCGTCATGTAATAAAGACCCAGAACGATATCCTGAGACGGCACAATGATCGGCTCGCCATTCGCCGGTGAGAGGACATTGTTGGACGCCATCATCAGCGCCCGCGCTTCCAGTTGTGCCTCGATGGAGAGCGGCAGATGCACAGCCATCTGGTCTCCGTCAAAATCCGCGTTGAATGCGGAACAGACGAGAGGATGCAGGCGAATCGCCTTGCCTTCGACCAGCACAGGCTCGAACGCCTGAATACCCAGTCGGTGCAGTGTCGGCGCCCTGTTCAACATGACCGGATGTTCGCGGATTACCTCGTCCAGGATGTCCCAGACTTCCGGCCCGCCCCGCTCGACAGCCTTTTTTGCCGCCTTGATGGTCGTCGCATGACCGAGGCGGCTCAAACGTCCAAAAATGAACGGCTTGAACAGCTCCAGCGCCATTTTCTTGGGCAAGCCACACTGATGCAGTTTCAGCGCCGGACCGACCACGATAACCGACCGACCGGAATAGTCGACCCGTTTACCAAGCAGGTTCTGGCGAAAACGCCCCTGCTTGCCCTTGATCATGTCGGAGAGCGACTTGAGCGGACGACGATTGGTACCGGTGATTGCACGCCCCCGACGACCATTGTCGAGCAACGCATCGACAGATTCCTGCAGCATCCGTTTTTCGTTGCGCACGATGATGTCCGGCGCATTCAGCTCCAGCAGACGCTTGAGACGGTTGTTGCGATTGATGACGCGACGATATAGATCATTGAGATCGGAGGTGGCAAAGCGTCCACCATCGAGTGGCACCAGCGGACGCAAGTCGGGAGGCAGAATCGGCAGCACCGACATGATCATCCATTCTGGCTTGTTGCCCGACTCCAGAAAGGACTCGACAAGTTTCAGCCGCTTGGAAATTCGCTTGAGCTTGGTTTCGGACTTGGTCTCACCCATCGCCACACGCAAATCTTCGGCTTCCATCCGCAGATCGATATTCTTCAGCAGCGCCAACACCGCTTCGGCGCCCATCTTCGCCTCGAAATCGTCACCAAATTCTTCGACAGCTTCGAGATACGCTTCATCAGACAACAACTGTCCGCGCTCCAGGCTGGTAAAACCCGGTTCGGTAACGATGAATGCTTCAAAATAGAGAATGCGCTCAATATCGCGCAGCGTCATGTCCAGCAACAGACCAATGCGCGAGGGCAGCGATTTCAGAAACCAGATATGCGCCACCGGACTGGCCAGCTCGATGTGCCCCATGCGATCCCTTCGCACCTTGGTCTGTGTAACCTCGACGCCACATTTCTCGCAGACAACACCACGATGCTTGAGTCGTTTGTACTTGCCGCAAAGACACTCGTAATCCTTGACCGGGCCAAAGATCTTGGCACAGAACAGACCGTCGCGTTCCGGTTTAAACGTCCGGTAGTTAATGGTCTCCGGCTTTTTTATTTCGCCGTGGGACCACTGCAGAATCTGTTCCGTGGACGCCAGCGCCACTCTGACTCCGGAATACTTTCTCGGATCCGTTGGTTTGGCGAAAAAGTCATACAAGGTTTCCAAAAGCCGCCTCCTTATTTTTCATCTTCCAGCAGGGTGACATCCAACCCCAGCGCCATGAGTTCCTTGGTCAGCA
>CAYTPO010000080.1:0-12443 GCA_964439815.1 uncultured Thiotrichales bacterium | reverse complement strand
ATTTGGGTGGGCTTTCATGCCAGAATTATAACCTATGCCATTGATTGAATGGGAAATATCACATGGTTTTTCTGAATCCCGCTGCTTACCCGCATTAAGATTGTCGTTGTCAGCAAGTGATCTTGCCTATTCTCGGACAGGCTCCTAGCACAGCCCCGGATCTTTCCGGGCCAACCTCCCACCACCGCTCACCCCTGTTTTTCAACCATCCGGTTGGACCATATTCAACTCCCTGTCGATCCACCACCACTACTACACTTCGTGGTGATGCATTCCGTTTATTAATTATCACCGTCATTATTCAATAGCGGTTGCAATAGCCCTTGGCTTGGCTCTGCTCCCATAACAATAATAACCAAAGAATAATAATGAAAAGACATCAGGGACTCACACTGATCGAACTATTGACGACGATTTCCATCGTCGCTGTACTCGCTGTTGTCGCCATTCCCAGCTTTAACAGCATGACCGCCCAGAACCGGATGGTCGGCAGCCTGAATGATCTGGTTGCCGATCTTCACTATGCACGCAGTGAAGCCATCAAGCGTGGCAGAAACGTGAGGGTTTGTATCGCCAACGCCCGCTTTGGCAATTGCCGTAATTCCGGAGACTGGGGTTATGGCTGGATCGTTCGTGATCTTGGCGACTCATCGGTGACTCCCCGGATCAGACCCAAGGTACTGCGAATACATGCGGCACTGGAGGGTGATGACGACATGGGAGAAACCGATCTGCGCGCCGGCGATCGCGCCGGAAAGATCGATTTCAATCGCAATGGATTTTCCAGCAATGCCCGCACCATAAGAATCTGTGAACCAACCAACACGGCCAGCAAGGCGAGAGCCGTGATCATTACCACCACCGGACATATCCATGCCGGTTATGACGGTGATGAAGATGGTGTGGTGGAAACAGGCAGTGGAGATAACGTGACATGCCCATCATCATGAATCATTACAACCCAACCAGGCAGTCGGCCGGCTTCACGCTGGTCGAAGTACTGATCTCCCTGATCATCAGTGCCTTCGGCCTGCTGGGGATTGCCGGCATGCAGATGTTTTCCATCAACACGACAAGCGCTTCCAATGTCCGCGCTGTCGCGGCCATCGAGGCTTCCAACCTCATCTCCTACATGAAGGCCAATCCTGCCTATTGGGAATCCGTTGGGGATGAATTCGCCATTTCCCTGGAGACAGATGATGACGGCAACATCGGTATCGAGGATATCGACAATACCACCGATTATTCCGGGTACATGCTGAATGGCCTGGATGCCAATTGCACAACGGATGATGCCTGTGATTCAGCGGACAAGGTTGCAGCCTACAACCTGAGACAGTGGAAAGCCAAACTGGATACACGTCTGCCCAATGCCGAAGTCTCCATCAAACGCATCAGGCCTGCAGATATCGTCCGTTTTCCGCTGTTCAGCATCACTATTTCCTGGCAGGAAAAGGTATCAGCCCAGAATCTGAAAATGAAAGGCTCTTATTACAACAGCAGCAACGAGGATAACGACCTGGCCAACAGTGTCCGTACCTTGAGTTATCGAATTGCGGTGCAACCATGAGGCAACAGAGCAACAGACAGCAGGGTTTTGGACTTGTCGAATTGATGATCTCCATGCTGATCGGGCTTTTTCTGCTCAGCGGTATGCTCACCGTATTCATCACCAATAAACAGGCCTATCAGTACCAGCAGTCACAGGGAAACCAGCACGACCACGAGCGGCTGGCCAATATTCTTTTTGGCCATGTCCTGCGCGAAGCGGGACATACTCCAATGAATTTCAAATCGTTGTCGGGAAAAAACATTGCACTGCCGGCCGTCTCCCCGTTTACCAGCAACGGCCAGGCCATTACGGGTACCAGTGGCAACCATAACGTGACCTACAGGATCAAATCGGGTGACGTCACCGACGCTTTTTCCAACGACACGCTGACCATTCGTTATATCGGCGATACAGGCATTCAGAGTTGTCTGGGAGCGGATGTACCGCTCGATGAAAACAGAACGGAAAAATTCGAGCTCAACAATAATGTTCTGCGCTGTGTCAGTAGTGATGGCACCACCACCCAAACTCTGAATCTGATCGGGGATGTCAATGCACCACCCAATCAGCAGCTCAAGGTACTCGGCCTCAAGGTTTCCTATGGCATCGATACCGATGGTGATGGTTCGATTGATCTTTACAAGAGAGCAACCGATGTTGCCGACTGGTTGTCGGTCAGCTCGGTCGATCTGGAAATAGTTTTCCAGTCCGGACTGCGACGCCCTCAAACCAACCATTTTGCAACCGAGCTGCCCAATATCAGCGGGTTCATCTAGCCATGGCATTTGCAATCATGAACCAATACAAGCACCCCGAAAAACAGGCCGGCATTGTCCTGATGGCCTCACTGGTCATGCTGGTGGTTATGACCCTGCTGGTGACCAGCATGATGGGAAACGTCACGCTGCAGGAAAAGATCTCGGGTAATCTGCGGGCAAAATTGCGCACCTTTGAAGTGGCCAACTCGGCTGTCAAGCGCCAATGGACCTGGGATGGAGTCATCAATGACATTACCGGATCGGAAACGGCACTGGATTCGAGAACCCGCTCCTATGAAGCCGATTTTTCCGATCTCGATGGAGATGACGATGCAGATATCACCATGCCGGTCGATATCACCATCTGCTACGCCGGTGAAACTTCCGCATCCGGCCTGGGGCTCGATGCCAATATTGCGGCCAACAACCAGATCGCCGTTTATCACCAGTTCAAGGTTGCCGGAGAAGCATCCTTGCCCAGCCATAGCGCCATTACCAATATTCAGGTAGGTGGGTTCCTTGTTCTACCCAAAGCGAATTACGCTGCAAATTGCACCTTTTGATTATGAAAAAAATTAATTCAGATAAAAACAGCGGAGCCTCACTTTTCATCAGGCAGGTATCCATCAGTTGTGCCATCGCAGCATTTACCGTTCTATCTGCAGCTCATGCCGATGACATCGAGGCGTTGGTATCAGCTCCCAAGGAAGCCAATATTCTGTTCGTACTGGATGTTTCCGGCAGTATGGGAACTACCAAACTCGGGCAGATGCAAGATGCCATCACCACGATTATCGATAGTCAGACCACCAATCCCAATATTGGTTTTACCTATTTTGGCGGCCCCGAAGGTAGTGGTATCAAGTGGCCGGTATCCGCCATCGAAGGAGAGGCACATGACATCGATTCACTCATTCCTGCCAATACCAGCAATGGCCAAGTCGTAAAGAACATGGCGGATGCCCTGAAGTCTGGCGGCTGGACCCCCTCCACCGATGCCATGCTTGAAGCAGCAGTCTATTTTCGCGGCGAAACCCCGGTCAAAGGCAACAAGGATACCTTTGGCGAATGGGACGATGACGCCAGCCCGCCCCAGTATACCGGCGGATCTTCCAACAGTTGGCCCAATCGTCGTGACGGACAAAGGGCAGCCAACCCCATTACCTACACGACCGAAGAAATCGACGGTGAAGATGTCAACAGCTACATCTCCCCCATCGGTGAATGTCAGGCCAATGCCATTATTTTCCTCTCTGACGGTGCACCGACCAAGAACACGACCATCGACGAGGCTGAAGCGCTGATTGCCAGCGCTACCGGGGCGGAATCCTACAGCTGCGAAAACATCGATGGCCTGCCATCCCAGGGAAAATGCGCGCCCGATATCGCAAAGTTCCTTTACGATAATAACCAGATCAGTAATATCAGTGGATCCAACGTCCGTACCTACAGTATCGGTTTCCACCTGTCTCGTGACAGCAGCGCAACCCGTTTTCTCAGAACACTGGCCTCCTATGGGGGTGGCGACGCCTACTCCGCGGACAATGCGTCCAGCCTGGTAGCTGCCATCGAGAGCATTCTCAATGACATATCCAGGGGCAGCAAGACCTTTACCGGTGTCAGCACCAATGTCCAGCGCAATTCCCTGAAGACCAGCAACAAGACATTTCTCCCCCTGTTCGAGCCCAGCCTGCGTGCGGCATGGGAGGGGAACATCAAGGGATACTTTCTCAACGCCGGGGTACTGGTGGATATCAATGGGAATGTTGCCACCGAGACCGGCACTTCCGGTCTGACATTCAAGGATACCGCACAGAGCTTCTGGAGCAATGCGGCCGATGGCACCAACCTCCTGGCGGGTGGGCTCAGAAACAATCTGGTTCCCGATTCACGCAATATGTATGTCATTACCAGTCCGGATGAAAACGAGGATATTACCCTGGCAGACGACGCACACGATCTGGATGCCTCCAATACCGCATTCCGTTCGAGATATACTCGCAGCGCCGCTCGCTTGCTGGGGTTACCCGGCAATGCCTCCCACAACGACGTCATCAACACCATTGAATGGATACGCAGCGCCCGCATGGGTGACCCGCTGCACTCACGGCCTCAGGTCATCAACTATGGTGGCACCACCGGTGACGTACTCTTTGTGGCAACCAACCAGGGCCTGCTGCATGCTTTCAACATCAATAGCCCGACAGCCTACGATGATACCAGTGGTGGCGATGAAATCTTTGCCTTCATGCCGTATGAATCCCTGTCAGAGCAGCATCGTGCCAGATCCAATCCGATCAGTGATGAACATGTCTATGGCATCGATGGTGATCTGCGATTCTGGGTCAGGGATCTCGACAGCAATGGCATTATCGATGGGGATGACAAAGTCTATCTCTATTTTGGTATGCGACGCGGCGGCAGTGTCTACTATGGCATGGATGTCACCAATCCCGCTGACCCCAAGGTCATGTGGAAAATCAAGGCGGGCAGCCTGCATTTCCGCAAACTGGGACAGACCTGGTCGACCCCGACCATCGTGAAAGTAAAGAACAGGCGTTCGGAGCGCACTGTACTGGTGTTTGGCGGGGGCTACGATACCGGCCAGGATGCACGTGGAGCAGCCCGCAACAACGCGGGCGACAACCTGGGCATGGGAATCTATATCGTTGACCCCTTGACCGGGGCAAGGTTGAACTCCATCGGCAACAGCTCCCGCTTCAGGGTTCAGGTTGAGGGGATGAAATATGCAGTTCCCTCGGAAATCAGGGTGATCGATACCAATGCCGATGGATACGCCGACCGAATGTACTTTGGCGATATGGGGGGCAATGTATGGCGCGTTGACATCGATGAGCGTCTCGCGATCAACAATGCTTCAGCCCTGTCGGGCTACAAACTGGCCTCACTGAGCGGGGACACCGCTGCTACCAATCGACGCCTGTACTATCCACCTGCCGTGGCCTACGCCTATCACAATGGCTCGAAGAAAATGGCGATAGCCATCGGTTCCGGCTATCGCGCCCATCCTCTCGACAGTACCATCGCGGACAGGATGCATCTCATCTACGACGGAAATATCGAAACGGGTAAACCCGACACAACGCCCGAAGTCATTGCCGCAACAGATCTTCTGGATATCACCACCAACCTGATCCAGGAAGGTGAAACTGCAGACATCCGCGCGGAAACAATAGATGCGCTGAATGCCGCTGATGGTTGGAGACTGAATCTGGGTAGTGGCGAAAAGTCGCTCTCCAGCCCGCTCATCTTCAACAATAAACTATTGTTCACTACCTTCTCCCAGGGCAATTCGGTTCTGTGCGGTCTCAATGGAACAACCAACCGCTACTATGCAATCAATCTGGGCGATGGTACACCGCTGGAAACTCTCCCTGATCCGGAAACCGGCAATCACAATCGTTCCATCCTCCTTTCGGATGAAACCTATTCGATCGCGCCAACACCACAGATCATCTATTACGACAAGCCCATCGATCCCGAAAATACCGACAAGGGCAACCAGGGATGTGCAGGATTCCTGGCCGGTCTGAGTTCCAACAACGAGAGTTGTGCCGGCCCGAGAAAGGTTTTCTGGAAGGAAACGAAATAGGCGAGCAGCTACTCAACCATCAAGGACTAACTATCATGAAAAAGAAAAACAGGGGCTTTACGCTGGTCGAGATAATGATTGCCATTGGCATTATCGCCATTCTCGGCTCCATCGCCTACCCATCTTATATTGGGAATATCAAGAAATCCCGCCGCGTTGAGGCGCAAACCATGCTGCAGCAGATTGCGACCATGGAAGAGCAGTATTTCTCCGAGACGGGATCATACACTTTCGATCTCACTGATCTCGGTTTGCAGAACAGAGCCTGGAATAAATCGGAGAATGGCTACTACAGAATCAGAGTCCTGAACCCCAATGCCGGTTGCCCTATTGCAAGTTGCTACAGGCTGCGTGCGCAACCCAGAAATGAGCAGGCAACGGATTTATGGAATTTCAGGCTGGATTCCAATGGCAGAAAGTTCAAGCGCAATGGAAACCGTGGCGGCTGGATTGCAGGTACCTGGGCCATTTGAGCCGTATCTGGCACTCCATCGAGTCAGGTTTGATGGAGTCCTGGCAACCGGCACGGTAACTACGCCATTCACCGCTACTGATCACCATGCTCAACCCGAATACTCTGGTGCATTACCTGCTTTCCACTTGATATTGCAACCCAGACTGGCAATCTGGTTGGCATCGGGCTTTTCCCCGGCAAGCAGGGCATCGGCAGCACGCCTCATGTCCTCACCAGTAACCGGCGCATCATTGCCAGGACGTGAGGCGTCGAACTGCCCCCGATAAGCCAACCGGCCACTGCTGTCGAACATGAAGAAATCCGGCGTGCAGGCTGCCTGATAGGCCTTTGCAACTTCCTGACTTTCATCGAACAGATAGTGAAATGAAATATCTTTTTCTTTGACCAGTTCCACCATTTTCTCCGGGCTGTCGTCCGGATAGTTGGCAACGTCATTGGCGTTGATGGCAATGACTTCCAGCCCCTTCTTCTGGTATTCACGGGCAAATTCGATGAACTGATCCAGAATATGAATGACATAGGGGCAATGGTTGCAGATGAAGGCAACCAGTACGGGTTTTCCGGCAAATTCATTCAGACAGACTTCCCTGCCGGTTGCAGGTTCCGGCAGACAGAAACCCGGTGCCGCGGTTCCCAGTTCCAACATCGTTGATGGTGTTCTGGCCATGATAATTCACCCTCCAAATTACGAATTGTTTCGCGTAATGACTACCTGAATCCGACGTTTAAACGCGGCGACTGACGCAAGATACCGGCTCTCGCTCAAACCTCGGATTCGGGTACTATTTTGCCGTCAATGAATGAGATATTTCGAGTTCCGAGGTCAACAACTTGTGCACCGGACATTTTTTTGCAATGGCTCGCATTCTCTTGAGCTGTGATTCATCCAGCCCACCTTCTACTTCAACAGCCACATGGATCTGCGGGGTCTTGTCCTTTTCCGGTTTGTCGCGACTCACTCGCACAGAGATTTTCCCCGCTGGCATTCCCTTGTGCTGCGCATACATTCTCAGCGTGATGCTGATGCAGCTGCCAAGTGCTGACAATAACAATTCGGTAGGCCTGGGGCCTTCATCATTCCCTCCCATGGGCACCGGCTCATCAACCACCAGCACATGGGAATGGGTGAATACCTCATTGCGATAAGGCTCCCCCGACTCCTGTACCAACACTTCACCCATAGCGACTTGCGGACGCTCTGTTGCAGTCATGACACTATCCTAGAAAAGAATCCTGATACCCAGATGAACATTCTCGTCGATATCATAATTGGGGCCATCTTCAAGGCTGGTAACGACATTTCGGTAGCCGATAAAAGCCGTGGCGCTGGGGAGCACATCGGCCTCGAAGCGAATCTTGATATCCAGCAGATCATCGGCATCACTGAAGGTTGTTATACCGGGGGCATAGTAGAGATCACCTCCGACCGCCATCGGGATATTGCCGGGAATCAGATAACGCCCACCGGCACCCAGTGCCAGCGCGCCGACACTGGCATCCGGCTTGTCCAGCGCAGCAAAATAGAGACGCCCACCGAGTCCGAAGCTGAACGGCTGCTCACCGGCAGGAACGCCACGCACCAGTAAACCGATATGTCCAAGAATGTCATCGGCTTCATTGTAGAGCGCGCCAATACTCAGCTCCGCACCACCCGTGCCAATCACATTGGAGTCATTGAGGATATCTATCGCAGCGCTGTCCTTGCTCAGCGCCAGCTCGAATTCCGACGCCTGGATGGGGAATGCAAAGCCGATCGTCAATGCAGTCAGCCAGTATTTCAATTTCATGGGGTTCTCCTGAAGTAGACTCATTATTCAAGCAGGGCAGTCAGTGCCGTCGGGTCAAGGGATCTGTGATAGTCACTACTCAGCGAGTAGTTCACATAAGCAGTAGCTGATCAGTTACCTGTAATATCCATCACGATTCACGCCCCGAATCCTGTGGCGGATCATGCCACGACTACGATCGTTAATATAGTTTCCAGCCATAAACAGCCTGGCAGCGATGATAACTCGGGTGCATGAGATATCGACTACCAGATATAGGCGTTTGATTACGCCAAATAACGCTGTCCAGGAGCCTGTTCAAGGATGAGAAACCGTTGTAGCTGCGCTACCACTGCGATCTGCCTCACTGCAACCAGGGCGCCAACAGCTCAACAGCCTGGGCGATTCCACTCGGCGCCACCGGCCGGCCTCTGGGCGCAACCAGCAGACGACGGATCTCTTCATCGATATCGCCCTGCAACAACTGCTGCAGCGGAATGGTCAACAAGGCAACCTGCTGCTCCAGCCACTGCTCCAGCACCTCGGTCTCCCCCCAATCAGGGCGCGCAATATTGAGCGTCGGCACGCCACAGGCGGCAATTTCGGTAAACATGCCATAACCCGGTTTGGTAATGACCAGATCGACCGAAGCGATCAGATCGACAAATGAATAGCGGTCATCCTGCCAGACATGCACATCCGGGCGGGTCTCCGCCTGGCTGTCCGGCAACAGCCACTGAACACCGGGTATCTCGGGCCAGCGATCCAGCTCGGTATGCAGGGGAATGCCCCCCAGGCTCACCAGCACCAGTTTCTGCCCGGGGTCGATCCCCAGGTCGGCGGTGAGCTGCTGACGAATATCACGACCCACCACCATCACCGGCCCAACCGGGCGGCGGTTGGTCAGCCAGCTCATCGGCATGGCCGGCTCGCACCGAATGAAATACTCGGCCATCTGATAGGCCTTACGCATGACAGCCAGCTCTGGCCGCATCTGTCGGGCGATATCCTGATTGGCTTCGATGATATCCACCCAATTGAGGGAGCTGAAGGCGACAGCAGGAATTCCCGCCTCCTCTGCTGCCACCACCGGCAGGTAAGGGATATCCACCAGAACAAGATCCGGCCGATACCGTTTGAAGATCGCCCGCTGGGTTTCCAGATGCTCATCCCAACGACTGTGGAAGTCCTGATAAGCCATCAGGCTATCCTCCCAGCGAATGGATGTCGGCCCACTCATCAGCATGCCAAGATCGGCCGTTGCTTCCAGCAGCTCGAAGGGGCAGGTAATTCGCCGGGCAACCAGGCTTGCCGGCATGTCCGCCTGCACCGTTATACTCAAAGCGGGGATGCGCTCGTACAAACCATTGATAACCGGAGATATCTGGGAAAGATGCCCATAACCGTGGGCCGAGATGACAATGAACAGGGAAGGCAAATCAGGCGTCTATATCAGGAATGAGCTGGCTCTCAAGGCGCTTGATCGCATCCTTGAGCTGAAGCTTGCGTTTCTTGAGCCGCCGCAGCTGCAGCTGGTCGACCGTAGGATCATTGATCATCCGGTCGATCATATCGTTGAGGCCACCATGTTCCAGACGCAGATCAAAAAGTTCCTGCCTCAGTTGCTCATCCTTATTTTGAAACATTGAAACCCTTGCCTTCTCTCTTGCCCAGCGAATATTGAGGATCCCCGGTCGCCACCAGAAAACCAGCGAAGTTTACCGGAGTTTGCCTGAAATACCGTAATGTATGAAGTATTCTGCCATGCTAATCTTGCCCCCTGTCTCCAGACCCCGATGATTATGCGACTACTGATTCTGCCTGTTATCCTGTTAATCACCGCCTGTGCCACTACCCCCGGCAACGGCAACCTGAGTGCCGATTCACTGGCTACCGCCAACAAGCTGTATCTGCAGGCACTCTCCTCCTATCGGAGCAATCAGCTGATGGAAGCCTTTCAGGCCGCCTCCGGCAGCATCGAGAAAAACCCGGTCAATGCGCGCGCCTATAATCTGCTGGGTCTGATCAATCAGCGCCTCGATCGCAACGAGGCCGCCGCAACGGCATTTCGTCGGGCGCTGAAACTCACCCCTGACGACCCAGCACTACTGAACAACTACGGTACCTTCCTTTGCGGTCAACGCGCCTTCGGCGACGCACAGCAGCAATACTTGCGGGCTGCGCGCGCAAGCAACAACCCTCACCCGGAAATCGCCTACACCAATGCCGGACTCTGTGCCAGACGCAGCGGCGACATGGCTCAGGCCAGTCAGTTTTTCCAGCAGGCCATCCAGCATAATCCGGGACAACCTACCGCACTGTACCAACTGGCGCTCATCAGCCTGGAAAAACAGCGCCCGGTAGAAGCCAATACCTGGCTGACGCAATATCTCAACCATGCCGTACACACGCCCAAGACGCTGCTTCTGGGTGCCCGCATCGAAGCAGCGCTGGGCAATACCGCCGGTATCGACAGCTACGTGCAGAAACTGCGGTCAGCCTTCCCCCAGAGCCGGGAGCTGACTACCGCACGCGCCCTGCAGCAACAAGCCGGTCAAACAGCTACTACCACATCAGCTCGGCAAACCCCATCCCGACCTTTCGGCCATGACTGGATTCAGCAACGCGATCCCACCCACTTCACGCTGCAGATACACGCCTCACGAAACCGCAGTGATGCAGAGAGCACGGCAGGGAAGCTGCCATCACCCACTGCCATCTACGCCAGTGGCCGCAGTAGCGATGCCTGGTACAACGTCATCCATGGGGACTTCGCGACCATCGACACGGCACGCACAGCATTGACCCGAGTAGCCAACCGTTTTCCCGACTACCAACCCTGGGTACGCAAGTTCGGCTCGATACAGACATTGCTGCGACAGCAGTCAATTGCTCCATAGGAAAGCCTGTCGGACCTAAACGTTTGAAGCGAAAATCACTGGGGGCGAATTAAATCAGCTTATCATGCGAGGAGAATAGCAGGACTATTTGACGGTCAGGATAAACCGAGTTAATCGCTATCCAGGGATTTGCAGCCAAACAGCGTTAAGTCCGACAGGCTCCTAGGAGCCTGTCCGAGAATAGTAGTCGTAGCGAGGGAAAGCCATATTAGGCCATTTTTTTCACTGATTTGAGGAGAATATTGGCTATATTTGACGAAAATCAGGGGGGAAAAGGGCCAAAATGGCTTTTCCGCAGTAGGCTTCCTATTCTTGGACAGGCTCCTAGCTCGCCATACCAGCAGGGAAGCCGGCATCCAGACCGCAGGGAGGTGAGCACCGCAACCTTCGCAGCAAAGTGGCCTTACAGCCGCCCGGCCAGATATCCATCCTGAGCTTTCGCTTCCCACTGCCTGCTTCAGGTGATAACTTTTCGCCATGGAAGAGGATCAAATCAATACTGTACGCTGGTTTCGTGATGCAGCACCTTATATCAACCAGCATCGCAAGAAGACGTTTGTCGTCTATTTCTCCGGCGCGGCAATTGCCAGCGAGGGCTTCGATAACCTGGTGCACGATCTGGCAATCCTGCAGGCGCTCGGCATTCATCTGGTACTGGTCTACGGAGCACGGCCCCAGATCGACACCCGAACTGCGCTGGAGGACATCACGCCGGAATACGCCGACGGCCTTCGCATCACGACCACCGAGGCGCTCGATGCCGTCATCGAGGCGGTTGGCAGGTTGCGGGTAATCGTCGAGGCCCGGCTGTCGCTGAGTCTGGCCAACACGCCGATGTCCGGCAGTCGCATTCGCGTCTGCAGCGGCAACTTCATTACCGCCCGGCCACTGGGTGTACGTGATGGTATCGATTACCAGCATACCGGCAAGGTTCGCAAGGTGCAGGCCGAGGCCATTCAGCAGCAGCTGGACAATGGTCAGTGCGTCTTGCTGTCACCGCTGGGCTACTCCCCTACCGGCGAGGTGTTCAACATGAGCGCCGAAGAGGTTGCCACGCAGACAGCCATCGCACTGCAAGCACACAAGCTGATCTTCCTCAATGATGCTCCACTACCCGACACGCTTCCGGCGCAGCTAACCCCCGGCGAGATCGACAGCCTGCTGCTCGGGGAAGCGATACCCGCCACGCTTGCCCCCCATTTGCGCAACGCCCGGCACGCCATCGAGTCACAGGTACAGCGCTGCCATGTGATCGACCGGGGCATCGACGGCGGCCTGCTACTGGAGCTGTTCACCCGCGACGGTGCCGGTATTCTGGTCTCGGCCGAAGCCTACGAGGGGATGCGCAAAGCCACGATCAACGACGTTGGCGGCATTCT
>CAYTPO010000079.1:0-1957 GCA_964439815.1 uncultured Thiotrichales bacterium | reverse complement strand
CTTCGATCCGCGTTGCCTTGATATTGTCTTCGTGGAGCTTGTCGATCACACCCTGTTTCTTCAGCATGTCGGCAACCTGCGGCCGGCATCCCACCAGGTAGGCCTCCCTTCCCGCATCCCAGGTATCATGGATGATATCGTAGAGCGCGCGCGAGGCACTGAAGTCGATCTGCGGCACGTCGGTCATATCCAGCACCAATGCCTGATAGTCGGTGAACTGGGCAAGTCGCCGCGTCATCCCCTTGGCGGCACCAAAGCTCAGCGGACCATCGATATGGTAGAGCAGGATTCTGCCCTTCGCTTGCTCCATGATGCGCGACTCCTCGGGCGTCAGCGGAGACTCTTCGTGCGGGTCGGTAATGGCGGTGATGGATTCCAGCTGCAGATCGACCATACGCTGCATGAAAAGGAATGAGGCCATGATCATGCCGATCGCCACCGCACTGATCAGGTCAATGAACACGGTGACAAAGAAAACGGTCAGCATGATGGCCACGCCGGCCTTGGGTGCAGTTTTCAGTCGCTTCAGGTAGTCCCAGTCGATAATATCGGTGCCGACCTTGATCAGAATGCCCGCCAATACAGCGTGGGGGATGTACTGTGCAACCACACCTGCGCCTAACACGATAGCCAGCAATACCAGCGCATGCAGCGCACCGGAAATGGGAGTCAGCCCGCCTGCTCGCACATTGACCACGGTACGCATCGTTGCACCCGCTCCAGGCAGACCACCAAACAACCCGGCAATGCTGTTGCCAATCCCCTGCCCGATCAACTCGCGGTTGGAATCGTGATGCGTGCGGGTAATGTTGTCGGCCACCAGCGATGTCAGCAGTGAATCGATGGTGCCAAGTGCAGCAAGCATCAGCGCCGACTTGATCATTTCCGGTAGCAGGTTGAGTTCAATGGTTGGCAGTATCAGCGAAGGCAGGCCGGTGGGGATGCTCCCCAACACCGTAGCCTCACCCATCTTGTAAACGGTACGACTACCTTCCGTTACCGCTGCAATATCGCCACCCTGCCAGAGATACAGCCCCAACGTCCCGGCAATCAGTGCCACCAGCGGCGACGGGATGATTCGATTGATGTTTTTCGGCAGCAGATAGACAACCAGCAACGCAAATATACCCAGTATTACCGCCGTCCAGACCGGGTGGGTGACGATTGCGGGAATGGCAACTGCCGAGGCCATGGGGCCAGGTTGGGCCGCATGACCAAACAGTGGCCCAATCTGCAGCAGAATGATAATAACGCCGATCCCACTCATGAAGCCGGAAACCACCGGATGGGGAATCAGATTGATGAATTTCCCGAGTCGCAGAAAACCAAACAGCATCTGAAACAGGCCACCCATGAAGACAACGGTAAAGGCCAGCGATGCTCCACGCTGAGGATCTTCGGGAAACAGACTCGTAAACTGCATGAACACGGCGGCCATGACCACGGTCATTGGCCCGGTAGGCCCGGAAACCTGCGCTGGGGTACCACCAAACAGCGCGGCAAAGAAGCCGACAAAAATCGCTCCGTAGATCCCGGCAATCGGCCCCGCTCCCGATGACACGCCCATGGCCAGGGCCAGTGGCAGTGCCACGACGGCTGCGGTCAGCCCGCCATAGAGGTCACCGCGCAGATTCCTGAAATGCAAGCCATAAACCAGTGCCATAAGTATTTTCCCACCCGATTGAAACAACGACTGTCCGGATCGTGATGGAAATCACAGGTGGACGAGTCACAGAAACCCCCATGGATCGGGGTGATTGGAGGTCAGCCATCATAGCGCAATCACGCCAACCACAACACGACGCAAGGAGGCTGCAGCTTCGGTAGAATGTTATGGTATTGTCCTGAATCCCCTATCGGCCCCATGATCAAAGAACAGAATGACTGAAAATCCGACACCATTTGCCGCGATGCTGATGCCATTTCTGCACGAATGGGGATACGCGCTGGCGATCCT
>CAYTPO010000078.1:0-19181 GCA_964439815.1 uncultured Thiotrichales bacterium | reverse complement strand
GGGTCTGCGCTGCCGCCAGCATCTGTTCCAGTGCGAGGTTCTTGGCCTACAGGGCCTCCAGTTGCTGCTCCAGTTGGGCAACCTTATCGGCCATGGCAGCTGACTCTTCAACCTTGGTATTGGCTGCCGCCAGCATCTGTTCCAGTTCGAGGTTCTTTGCCTGCATGGCCTCCAGTTGCTGTTGCAGTTGGGCAACCTGTTCCGCCATGGTGGCAGAACCTTCGGCCTTGGAGCGGGCTTCCGCCAGCATCTGTTCCAGTTCGGTATTCTTTGCCTGCAGGGCTTCCAGTTGCTGCTGCAATTGTGTCATTTGCTCGCTCATTGCAGCAGAATTCTGGGCACCAGCCTGTGCATCCGCCAAGGCCTGTTCCAGTTCCACGTTTTTGGCCTTGAGCGCTTCCAGCTCGGCGGCCTGGCCAGTCGAGGCCTGTTGCGCTTCGGCCAGTGAGCCTTCCAGTGCCAGCATCCGTGTGTTGGCCTCGCTCAACTGCTGTGCCTCCTCCTGTGCCTTGGCAAGCTGTTCCCTGAGTGCTTCCAGCTCGGCCGATTGCTGGGTGGAGGATTCAGTTGCTGCTGCCAGTGAGGCCTCCAGTTGCTGCATCTTCTCGGTGGTTTGCGTCAACTGCTGTGCAGCGACGGAGGATTGCTCCAGCTGAGCCCTGAGCGAATCGAGTTCGGATTTCTGGTTGCCTGCCGCTTCGGTGGCCGCTGCCAGCGAGGTTTCCAGTTCGGCGATTCGTGCATTGGCGGCTTCCAGATCGGCGGTGAGTTTTTCCACCTGCGTCTTGCTGGAAGTGCCTTCCTGGGCCACTTCATTGAGATTCCTGGCCAGCTGGTCGCGCTCGGAGAGTACCTCGGTGAGCTGCTTCTCGATTTCGGGGATCTTCTGGGATTTGGCTTCTGCCTCTTTCAGTCTGGCCTGTGCTGCTTCGATTTCCTTTCTTTGTGCTTCAATCTCGGCCTTCAGGTCTTCGATCTGTTGATTGAAGAAGTCGGCACGAAAGGTGTTTTCCTTCCATTTGCTGCGTTCCTGCAGCATGGAATCATGCTCGCCGCGCAAGGACTGGAAGCGCTCTTCAGCCGACTTTTGCTGGGCTGTCTGGGCCTCCAGCATTTTCAGCAGGTGACTTTGCTGCTTGACCATTTCCTGCAGCTGAATCCGCAGCTGCTCATGGTTCTGCTTCATCCATTCGATTTCGGCGGCCTGATTGGATAGGGAAGTGGTGGGGGGTTTGGCATTATAGAGGTTGCGGGCATTTTCCAGACCGCGGCGGAATGATCGGCGCATGGAGTTCATGTCGCCCATCGGAACCTGCATCATCGGTGGTGGCGGTGGGGGTACCGGGGCAATGGCAGGTGGTGGCGGTGGGGGGACGGTATTGTCGGCCGCCTGTACTGCGATGGGAAATAAAACGGGTATCCCGACTGTGACGATGAGTGCGCTGAGTTTCTTTTTGAACATGATCATCCCTCGGATGTTTTGGCGTTTTGAAAAGAGCCAGGAAGCAGGCGGTCCACCGTGAGGCTCAGGGCAGGCTGCGGTTGTTCCTGACGGTATCTCCATCAGGGGCTTACGCTTGTTGTCAATATCCTGATGGAGATCTCAAGAGAGCAAACGTAAATTTTGGCGTTATTATGACACGCGTCGCAGCGGGAATAAAAAGATAAATAGAGCAGGCCGTCATCAGGGAGGCTGCGCAACACTAATTCACGATTTTTTGATGAAGTTGACAGGCTTTTCGGTACTGGCTTTTTCAAAACTGCGATCGAAGACGAGTTCGATCATGGTGGCGCCATTCTCTTCCGTGCGGGCCTTGACCTGTTGCAGGTCGGGCAGGCGGCGAGCCAGGTAGGAGCAGCAGGCAGCGGCCAGCGAATCGTTCTCCCTGAGCAGGGCGGTAATCAGCGTATTGGCGACATATTGTGCCCTCTGCAGTGTATCGGGGCCGTCGATTTTCTCACTGCCCAGCTGGATACCGGTTGCCATCTTCTGATCCATCTCATCGAGAAAGCGCCGCTGCAATCCCGTCAGACGTTTGTTGCGATCGTGTTCGACCACTTTTTCGTTGTTGATGACGATGGCAAAGGGGAGATGTGAATCGCTCATGCGGAGTTCTCTGGCGTCAGTTTGTCGAGGATTCTATCAACCCAGGCAATATTCTTCTGCATATCCTCACCTTCAGGGAGCTTGAAGCGCAGCTTCTCCTGGCCATCCAGCGTGAAGTACTTGCGCTCCATCTGGATCAGACGCAGCAGTTCGGTCACGTCGATCTCCGGGTTTTTGCCAAACAGTATGCGCCCGCTGGTTGGACCCAGATCGATCTTGGTGATGCCCAGAGGTGCCGAGCGAAGCTTGATGCGCGCAGCCTCGAACAGCGTCTTGGTGGCATCGGGCAGCAGGCCAAAGCGGTCGATCAGCTCGACCTGCAGCTCCCGCAGCTGATCGTTATCCCTGGCACTGGCGATTCTCTTATACAGTATCAGCCGTTCGTGAATATCGTAGACATAGTCGCCTGGCAGCAGCGCCGGTGTACCCAGATCCACTTCGGTGGCCTGTACCGGATCTTCCAGTGCCTCCGGAATCTTGCCGGATTTGAGCGCCTTGACGGCCCGCTCCAGCAGCTCGTTGTACATGGAGAAGCCGATTTCCTGAATCTGCCCGCTCTGCCCATCGCCAAGCAGCTCCCCGGCGCCGCGGATTTCCAGGTCGTGGGTGGCGAGCGTGAAACCGACGCCCAGATCTTCCAGCGACTCGATGGCTTCCAGTCGCTTGATGGCATCGGGCGTCATGGCACGGCGCTCGGGCGTGATCAGATAGGCGTAGGCGCGGTGATGCGAACGTCCGACGCGGCCGCGCAGCTGGTGCAGCTGTGACAGGCCGAATTTGTCGGCGCGCTGGATGATGATGGTATTGGCGCTGGGCAGGTCGATCCCGGTTTCGATGATCGTGGTGCAGACCAGGATATTGAAGCGCTGGTGTACGAAGTCGAGCATGATCTGCTCCAGCTCGGTCTCGCGCATCTGCCCGTGGGCTATGTGTACCGTGGCCTCGGGCACCAGTGCTTCCAGCTCCCGGGCCGCCTTCTCGATGGATTTCACCTCGTTGTGGAGGAAGTAGACCTGACCACCACGACGGATCTCCCGCTGGCAGGCCTCCTGAATCAGATTCTTGTCCCACTCGGTGACAAAGGTCTTGATGGCGTGGCGTTCGATGGGTGGCGTGGCGATGATCGACAGATCCCGCAACCCGGACAGCGACATGTTCAGCGTGCGCGGTATGGGGGTTGCGGTCAGCGTCAGGATATCGACTTCGGCGCGTAGTGATTTCAGCCGCTCCTTGTGGCGTACCCCAAAGCGCTGCTCCTCGTCGATGACGGCAAGCCCCAGGTTCTTGAAGCGAATGTCCTTTTGCAGCAGCTTGTGGGTGCCGATCACGATATCCACCTTGCCGGCAGCCAGGTCGGCGAGAATGGCTTTTTGCGTTTTCGGCGTCTGAAAGCGTGACAGGGTCTCGATGCGGAATGGCCACTCGGAAAATCGGTCGGCGAAATTGGTGCCGTGCTGCTGTGCCAGCAGCGTCGTGGGGACGAGCACCGCAACCTGCCGACCGGAATTGGCTACGATGAACGCGGCACGCAGCGCCACTTCGGTCTTGCCGAAGCCGACATCGCCGCAGACCACACGATCCATCGGCTGTGGTGATTCCAGATCCTTGAGCACCGCTTCGATGGCGTTCTCCTGATCCTCGGTCTCCTCGAACGGGAAGGCCGCGGCAAATGCCTGGTAGTCGGGATCATCGATGACAAAGGCATGACCCTTGCGGGCAGCCCGGCGGGCATGGATTTCCAGCAGCTCGGCTGCCACGTCTCGTGCCTTCTCGGCCGCCTTGCGCTTGGCCTTCTGCCACTGCTCACCACCCAGTTTGTGAGTTGGTGCCGAATCGGCATCGGCGCCGGTATAGCGGCTTATCAGGTGCAGCGATGAAACCGGCACATAGAGCTTGTCGTTATTGGTGTACTCCAGCATCAGGTATTCGGCTTCGACACCACCGACATCCAGAATCTGCAGCCCGCGATAACGGCCCACACCATGTTCTTCATGCACTACCGGGGAGCCGATGTGCAGATCGGTCAGATTGCGGACGATGGCATCGGCATCGCGGGTCGGTTTGCGTCGGGTGCGAGTGCGGTTGACCCGGTCGGCAAACAGGTGGTTCTCGGAGATGATGCAGACGCCGTCTTCCGGCAGGATCACACCTTTTTCCAGTGGCGCGACCGAAATTGTCAGTTTTGCCTTGCTGGAGGTGAAGCCGTGCCAGTCGGTGACCGGACGTGGCTTGATGCCAAACGGCTGCAGCGTGTCGAGAATGAACTCACGTCGTCCGGGAGAATCGGCCAGAAACAGGACGCGATCCGCGCTGCGCCTTTCGAGGAATTGTTGCAGTGCCTCCAGCGGCTTCTCCTGCCGCACCTTGAAGCTCAGGTCGGGTAGCGTATTGGTGGCAAAGTTGATGGTTTCGCCATCGTCGATGCGCTCGCTGCTCTGCAGCGTGAGCTGCGGAAAGCCTGCCATTCTGGCTGCGGCTTCTTCCGGTGTCAGAAAGATCTCATCGGGCTTCAGGAGCGGGCGTTCGATGTCGTGGCAGCGCTGTTCGTAGCGGCTGCCCAGTTCGGTGAAGAATGCCTGTGCTTCGGCATCGGTATCACCGAGCTGGCAGATCAGCGTGTTCTGTGGCAGGTAGTCGAACAGCGTGGCAACCTGGTCGTGGAACAGCGGCAGGTAGTATTCGATCCCCCCAACCGGCACGCCGTCGGAAACACTGTTGTAGATCCGGCTGAGTTTGGGGTCGCCCTCGAAACGCTCGCGATAGCGGCGACGAAATGCCTTGATCCCTTCGGCATCGAGGGGGAATTCATGTGCCGGCAGCAGGTTGATGGCGTCGAGCTTTGCGGTGGATTTCTGGGTTTCGGGATCGAATCGGCGAATCGACTCGATCTCGTCATCGAACAGATCGACGCGAAAGGGCAGTTCGCTACCCATCGGGAAGACATCCACCAGAGAGCCCCGCAGCGCAAACTCGCCATGTGAAACCACCTGGCTGACGCAATGATAGCCGGCACTTTCCAGCTGGCGCCGGAATTCGGGCAGATCCATCAGGTCGCCGGCCTTGAGGTCGAAACCCGTACCCTGGATATAGGCTACTGGCGCCAATCGCTGCAGCAAAGTGCTGACCGGCAGGATCAGCAGGCCGCTTTTCAGCGAGGGCAGCTGGTGCAGAATTTCCAGCCGGGAGGAGATGATGTCCTCATGTGGCGAGAAGAGGTCGTAGGGCAGGGTTTCCCAATCTGGCAGGTGGTAGAGTTGATCCCCCTTTTGGGCGAGGAAAAAGCGGATCTCCAGCTCCAGCAGATCGGCGGTGTGGCTGTCCGGCGTCAGCAAGACCACCAGGCCACGCCGCTTCCGTGTCAGCTCGGCAACCGCCAGCCCCAGACTTGCCCCGTAAAGCCTTCCCCAGTGGGGATGCGTTTCCGCCAGTTTCGCCAGATTGCCGTGCAGCAGGCTCGAATAGGAATCAGACATGGGGTGCAGCGCTCGGGAAGCCGTGAAAAGGGCGCCAAGTCTTACATAAAATGCCTGATTAAAAAACGGGGAGGCGTTTTCTGATCTACCTGGTTACGGTGGTCAAACCGAGATTGGACCAGTTCTGCATACCACCGCGATACCACTTGAGCTTGTCTGCCGGGTAACCGAATTTCAGCAGATTGAGAATATTGTTGGGTGACTGCCCACACCACATGCCATTGCAGAACAGCACCAGGGTTTTGGCGGCACTGAAGTCGAACACTTTGCTGGTATCACCCTCGACCACCGCTTCGTCCACGCTGAAGGTGTCGGCACCCTTGGCCAGTCTGACGCCAAACTCATTGATCAGGATTTTCATGATGCTTTCGGTGGTGGCGCCCTTCTTGGGATTGATGCCGGTCCAGGGCAGGTTTTTTGCGCCGGGGATCGTGCCGTGGGACACCCAGTCCGGTGTGCGGGAGTCGATGACCAGAATCGGCTCTCCATTACTCATTCTCTTCAGGTAATCGATCATCTCCAGCTCGGCAATCGTCTCGACGCCGGGTGCCAGTTGCATGGGCTGGATGCAAAAGGGCGGGCAGGGGCGGGAGGTCTTTGCAAAGCGCGGATCGACGGTGGCATCGGTGTCCTGGTTCCGCTGGATGACGAACGTCTTGTCACCCTGTTTGATCTCCACGCTACCCAGCTCGGCGGTAATGCCGACAGTGGGCGCTGCATTGGCCGAGAGGGCTGGAATGAAGAGGGCGGCAAGAATGAGGAATAGGGCGTTGTGCATGGATGGTGGCTCCTGGATAGGTGGTTGTAGGGTGGCTGAACTCGGGAATGCCCACAGGCCTGCTCATCCGTATTGACTGAGTACCTGATGGATGGCCTCAGTCAATACGGATAGTTGCTCATTCCGGATCACATAAGGCGGCATGATATAGACAAGATTGCGGAACGGACGTATCCAGACCCCCTGATCGACCAGTGCCTGCTGAATCCCGGGCGGCAGCTCGGTGCCCCTCAGTTCGACCACGCCAATGGAGCCAATGACGCGGACATCGGCAACAATTGCCAGTGTACGGCAGCGGGCCAGCTCCGCTTTCAGCCGGGCTTCCATCTGCTGTACTCGCAGCTTCCAGTCCTGCGACAGCAACAGCTCGATGCTGGCCAGCGCCGTGGTGCAGGCCAGTGGATTGGCCATGAAGGTAGGGCCATGCATCAGTGCGCCGGCCTCACTGCGGCAGATATCGGTAGCGATCGCGTCGCTGACCAGTGTGGCGGCCAGCGTCATGTACCCTCCGGTCAGCGCCTTGCCGAGGCACAGGATATCGGGTGTGACGCCGGCATGATGACAGGCGAACAGCTCCCCGGTGCGGCCGAAGCCGGTGGCGATTTCGTCGAGGATCAGCAGCACATCGAATTCGCGGCATAGCCGGGCAACACCCTGCAGGTAGGTTGGCCGATAGATTCGCATCCCGCCTGCACCCTGCACGATCGGCTCCAGAATGACCGCAGCAATCTCGTTGTGGTGGGTACGGAGGCGTTGACGGAATAATTCCAGATCGCTGCCATCATCGGGGTGGCTGCACAGCGTGGGTGCGGGGGCAAAGTATTGCTCGGACAGAAACCCGCTGAACAGGCTGTGCATCCCGTTGGCGGGATCACAGACTGACATCGCACCGAAGGTATCGCCGTGGTAGCCATGGCGAACAGTCAGGAACTTCTTCTTTTGCGGCTGGCCACGCCCGTCCCAGCACTGGATTGCCATCTTTAGCGCCACCTCGACGGAAACCGAGCCGGAATCGGCAAGGAAGACCTTATCCAGCCCTTCAGGCGTGATCTCTACCAGTTTGCGGGCAAGTCTGGCAGCCGGTTCATGCGTCAGGCCGCCGAACATGACATGGGAGAAGCGATCGACCTGGGACTTCAATGCAGCGTCGAGTACCGGGTGTCTGTAGCCGTGAATCACCGACCACCATGAAGCCATGCCATCGACCAGCCAGCGACCATCTGCCAGCCGGATCTCAGCACCGCTGGCTTCGATGACCGGGTAGATTGGGGCGTTGCCGGGAACTGCGGCATAGGGATGCCAGATATGCTGGTGGTCGAAGTCGACCCAATCGGGGGAGTTGCTCATCGGGGCTGCTGTTTAAGGAAACAGGGCAGATTCTATCCCGGAATGATGATGGGATTCAGATGTTTGCGATTCGAGGTTCCCCCGTCATGCCGGACGGACCGGCATCCAGGCTCCCGGGGAGGTGAGCGCCGTGGTTTTGCCGAGGCGCCTTTTGCAGATTCGGGTGTTTTACCGCGCGCTTTGCAGCAACCGGTCGTACCCCGGATTCGGATTGGTTATTTCTGGTGAGCGACGCTGTGCAGCACAAACTGGTTTTCGAAGTAGACGGTGTAGCCGGGATAGTCCCAGCTGGAGATGGGCGGTTTGCCGACGGCGGGGTGCTTTTTCAGTGGTTTGCCATAGCGTTTTTCCACCTGGAGTTTTGTCATGCCGCGGGTGGGGGCATCCACGGGCTTGAGGACTTCCACCGGGCCGCCATCAAGCTTGAGGACTTCGCTGACAGCCAGTGACGGGAATGCCGTGAGTGTGGCGAGCAGGCAGGTCAGTGATAGGGTTGCAGCTGGTTTCATGGTTGGATCCGGAGAAAATTCATGTGGGTTATCAGGAACCCAATGTAACAAATTATGGCCGGGTTGGCTGTTAATTGGAGCAAGGGATTGTGTAGTGTATGAATGCTACAGGTGTTGTGGTTTAATCCGCACATGTTTAAACCCATCCCACTGTTTATTGGCCTGCGCTATACCCGCGCCAAGCGCCGCAACCACTTTATCTCGTTTATTTCGCTGATCTCCATTCTTGGTATTGCGCTCGGTGTGATGGCGCTGATTACGGTGCTGTCGGTGATGAATGGGTTCGAGAAGGAGCTGCGTGAGCGTATTCTGGGAATGGCTTCTCATGCTCATGTCACCAGTTTCGAGAGCAAGCTGTACAACTGGCAGGAGGTTCGGCAGAAGATCGAGGCCGATCCCCGGGTGATCGGTACTGCGCCGCAGATCGAATTCGAAGCCATGCTCAATTATGGCGACAAGGTGAGTGGCGGGTTGATTCGTGGTGTCGAGCCGCAGGAAGAGCGTAACGTCTCCGATGTCCATGAGCATATGGTGGCTGGCTCGATGGAGCATCTCAAGCCGGGTGAATTTGGTATCGTGCTGGGCAAGGAACTGGCCATCGCGCTGAATGTGAATCTGCAGAGCAAGGTCACCGTGGTAACGCCGCAGGCGAACGTCACGCCGGCAGGGTTTATGCCGCGCTTTCGCCGTTTTACCGTGGTGGGGATCTTTTCCGTGGGGATGTATGAATATGATCGCGCCACGGCCTTTGTGCATATTCAGGATGCGGCCCGGCTGATGAAGTACGGTGAGGCCGTGGGCGGAATCCGCCTGAAGCTGGAGGACATGTTCAAGGCCAAGGAGGTTTCGGCCTCCCTGGACAAGGCGCTGGGTCCGGACTATTTCGTGGCCGACTGGACGGTGCAACACGAGAATTTCTTCCGTGCCATCAAGACCGAAAAGCGGGTGATGTTCTTCATTCTGCTGCTGATCGTGACGGTGGCTGCATTCAATATCGTCTCCACGCTGGTTATGCTGGTCAACGACAAGCGTCCGGATATTGCCATCATGCGCACGCTGGGCATGTCACCACTGCAGGTTATGGGAGTGTTCATGGTGCAGGGGATGCTGATCGGCACCGTAGGTACGCTGCTGGGCGTGGTCTGCGGGGTGCTGCTGGCCAGCAACGTCGATACCATTGTGCCTGCGCTGGAATCGCTGTTCCACACCAAGTTCCTGGCGGCCGATGTCTATTACATCACCGAGCTGCCGTCCGATTTGCGGATCCCCGATGTCGTGATCATTGCAGTGGTTTCGTTTCTCGCATCAGTACTGATGACCATCTATCCTGCATGGCAGGCGGCCAGGACATCTCCGGCAGAGGCTTTGCGCTATGAATGATTCGGCAGCGACTCCCGTACTTCTGGCCCGCGGGCTGAAAAGAACCTTCCAGGAAGGCAAGCTCAAGGTCGAAGTGCTGCATGGCGTCGATTTCAGCGTTGCACCCGGTGAGAAGGTCGCCATTGTCGGCGCTTCGGGCAGTGGCAAGAGCACGTTGCTGCAGTTGCTGGGCGGGCTTGATCTGCCTACCGATGGCTCGGTGGAGATCTGTGGTCGCAATATCGCGGGGTTGTCCGATACAGCGCGCGGCTATCTGCGGAACGAATCGGTTGGATTCGTCTATCAGTTCCATCACCTGCTGCCGGAATTCACAGCGCTGGAGAATGTGGCACTGCCGTTGCTGCTGTCCGGCAAGTCAGTCGAGGAGTCGAGCGCACATGCGGTCGATCTGCTGCAGCGTGTGGGGCTGGGGGAGCGCACCAGCCACAAGCCCGGAGAATTGTCCGGGGGGGAGCGCCAGCGTACCGCCATTGCCCGGGCGCTGGCCAACAACCCCGATGTGGTGCTGGCCGACGAGCCAACCGGCAACCTGGATCAGAAGACCGCCAACCATATCTATAACCTGATGCTGGAGCTGAATGCCGAGTTCAATACCGCGTTCGTGATTGTTACGCATGACCAGGGGTTGGCCGAAAAGATGGATCGTGTCTGCCATCTGGAAGACGGCAATATTGTCGACTGACAGATTGCTGCAACAGGCATCAGGCGATGTGTTCCGGTGCTGGAATTCGACCAGACCCCAGGTTTTCAAGTTCACCCGAAGCTGATCAACAGGGAAATCACCCGCCGCCACTTACCCCGTCATGCCGGAGGGACCGGCATCCGACCACAGGGCTGTGAACACCGCTGCTTGGTAAAGGCGCTATTTTGAATACCAGTAATACGTGCCCCGCTTTTCACCCGCCGGGGCGCTTTGGAGCATAAGTGCCATCCCACCATCTTCTCCCGTCATGCCGGAGGGACCGGCATCCAGGCCACAGGGATGTGAGCACCCAGGTTTCGGCGAGACTGGATTCAGGTCAAGAGCAAGCGCAGGCGTAGCAGCACCTGCATCCCCGCAGTCGAGCTTTTCATACTCTGTCAGGAGCCTGAAACGGTACTGTGTTTGCCGGCTTCGCGACGTTTGTGGCGATTTCTGTAGCGCCGCAGCACCAGGCGCCGCCAGAAATACTGCGTGGCAATATAACCCGCCATTGAAAAGAACGTCGCCAGCACCAGACAGCCGACGATCAGCGGTTTCCAGATGTGCAGCAGCCCCGTCGATACCCACTCCCAGTTCAGGTGTATGGCCGCCGCATCATGGGGCAGGCCCAGTATCGCCTCGCCGAGTTTCACCGTGGCGAGAAAGATGGGTGCGATGGTCAGAGGATTGGATACCCAGACCAGGATGACGGAAACGGGCAGGTTGACCCTGAAGTAGATGGCCAGCAGCGCAGCCAGTACGGACTGGAAGGGCACCAGGATGAAGGCGATGAACAATCCCACCGCGACAGCGCCGGAAACCGAATGCCGGTTCAGGTGCCAGAGATTGGGATCGTGTAGTCTGCTGCCCAGAAACTGAAAACACTTTTCCTGTCTAACGACATGAGGTTCAGGGATAAAGCGTTTGATAAATCTTTTTGGCATTCGGGTGAGACGAGTATTGGGGGGTTCTGGAACTGCTACTTTGTGATATTTGCTGCCAAAACTCAACCAGGGCAGCCATATTGTGTGAACAGAATACAGCACTAAAGGCCGGAATGCCGGATTCCTTTTGTCAATGCTGAGCTTTGCCGCGGGTTTTCTCTTTGGGGTTGTGCTGGTTTTCCAGCTGACTTCGCTGCCAACGGCGTTTTTTGTGCTACCTATTGCGGTGATAACCGGGTTTTTGTTCCGACATCGCTGGTGGCTGCCGGCCGGTATTGCTGCCGGATTCTGCTGGGCGCTGATTCAGGCGCAGTGGAATATGGCGCATCAATTGCCGGAGGATCTGGCGGGTGTTGATCAAACGCTGGTGGTGCGTGTGGTTGGGCTGCCACGGACAGAGGGCAGAAAAGTCCGCTTTACCGCAGAGACGGTGACATCATCTGCTGCTGCCTCGACAAGGATGCCACGTCGGCTGCTGCTCAGCTGGTACCGGCCCTGTCCGCATCTTGAACCCGGTGAGTTGTGGCAGTTGCAAGTGCGGCTCAAGCGCCCACGCAGTTTTGCCAATCCCGGCAGTTTCGACTATGCCGGATGGCTGTACCAGCAGGGCGTCGATGCTTCCGGCTATGTGAGAAAGTCCCCAGCCAATCGGAAGCTGCGGGAGGCCGCGCCTTCGATCGACCAGTGGCGGATGCATCTGGCAGCGCGCATCGACAGCCAGGCGGAGCATTTGTCGCAAGCGGGTCTGATCAAGGCGTTGGCGCTGGGGATTCGGCAGGATGTCGATCAGCAGCAGTGGCAAACGCTGATTCGTACCGGAACCAATCATTTGCTCGCCATCTCCGGCCTGCACATCGGGCTGGTGGCCGCTATCGGGTTCCTGCTGGCGAGAGGGTTATGGCGACTGTTTCCCCGTCTCTGTCTGTGGTTGCCGATGCAGCGTGCCGGAGCGCTGTTTGCACTGGTGCCGGCCTCGCTTTATGCGGCGCTGGCAGGTTTTGCGATTCCCACCCAGCGCGCGCTCATCATGCTGGCAGTGGTGTCGGCCGGGCTGCTGTTCTGGCGTCAATTACGGCCCTGGTCGGTGCTGGCTGTCGCGCTACTGATGGTGTTGCTGCGGGATACCGGCGCGGTCATGGCAGCGGGGTTCTGGTTATCGTTTCTGGCCGTGGCGGCTATTTTGGCGCTGAGTCAGTGGCACCGTTTTCGTGGCTGGAGACTGTTGCTGGTGTTGCAGCTGGTTCTGATGCTGGCGCTGCTGCCGGTGACCGCCAGCTACTTTGGGCGGGCATCATTGATCTCCCCGCTGGCCAATCTGCTGGCTGTTCCTGTCGTGAGCCTTGTTGCCGTTCCGTTGGTTCTGTCCGGCGTCTTGCTGGGGGAACTCAATGCGACTGTGGGTGATTGGCTTCTGGGGGTGGCCGACAGGGTGCTGTCCTGGTTGATGCTGCTGCTCGACTACCTCGCGGCGTTGCCGTGGGCGGCTTTTGCCATACCGGTTGCCGGCAGCGTCGTCCTGTTGTGCCTGATGCTGGCGGTCATGCTCATGCTGCTGCCGCGGGGTATTCCCGGGCGCTGGTTGCTGCCGGTGTTCCTGTTGCCTGCCATGGCGGGCAATGCTCAGCAGCTGTCACCCGGCAGTTATCGTGTCAGCGTGCTCGATGTGGGGCAGGGTTTGGCGGTGGTGGTGGCCACGGCCGATCATCTGCTGGTCTACGATACCGGGGCACGGTTCAGCCGGCGTTCGACAGCGGCCCGGTCCGTTGTGATCCCCTATCTCCGCTACCTGGGCGCCAGCCGGATCGATACCCTGGTGCTGAGTCATGACGACAATGACCATGCCGGTGGTGAAAACGATCTGCTCGATGCAATGCCTGTCGGACAACGCTTCAAGTCCGGTGCAAGGCGGGAAAGCAGGGACGCTGTGGCGACCCGTGACTGTGTGGCGGGTGTCCGCTGGCAGTGGGATGGCGTTGATTTCGAGTTTCTGCACCCGCCGCGGGCATGGCCGGTGACCGATAACAATCGCAGCTGTGTGCTGAAGATCGGCAATGGCGTTTTCAGTACACTGTTGCCGGGGGATATCGAGCGGCCGGTCGAGGCCTTCCTGCTCGGCCAGCAGCGTGACAGATTGCCCAGTACCTTGCTGGTGGCTCCGCATCATGGCAGCCTGACTTCTTCATCGACAGACTTCATTGCCGGTGTCGAACCGCGATGGACGGTATTCTCGGTGGGATACCGCAATCGCTTCGGATTTCCCAGGGAGGAGGTTGTCGCCCGATACCATGCACGGGGTGGCAAAACCCTGCGAACGGATCAGTCGGGCATGGTATCGTTCCGCTTTGGCGACCATGAAGATGATGTTGTCGTACAGACCTGGCGTGGAGAAAACCTGCATTGGTGGCAGAAAACTGCCGTCCGGAAGATACAATGAACTGGTCGACACTTCGGCCGAGCCATCGTTTTTATAGTGTTGGTGTTTCCGGTATCATACGCGCCGTTATCCCTAGGAGAGACAGTGAAGTCCCATGTTTGAACTGGTTAAAGCAGGCGGCTGGCTTATGTTGCCGATCATTGCGTCATCGGTAGTTGCGCTGGCCATCATCATCGAGCGGTTCTGGAGCCTGAAAAAGGACAAGATCATTCCCGATCAGCTCGTTACCAAGGTCTGGCACTGGGTACAGCAGAACCAGATGACCGCCGAGCGGCTGCGGGATCTGCGTGAAGGCTCGCCCCTGGGGGAAATTCTGGCGGTCGGCATCGTCAATGCCAATCAGGACCGCGCCATCATGAAGGACAGCATTGAGGATACCGGCCGTCATGTCGTGATCGGTCTGGAGCGATTCCTCAATACGCTGGGCACCATCGCCGCCATCTCGCCGTTGCTGGGCCTGCTGGGTACCGTTGTCGGCATGATTCAGGTATTCAGCGTCATGACCAGCGTCGGTGTCGGCGATCCCGGTCAACTGGCCGGTGGTATCTCCAAGGCGTTGATTACCACGGCCGCGGGCATCACCGTGGCAATTCCCAGTCTCTTCTTCTATCGCTACTTCCAGGGTCGGGTGAACGAACTGGTGATCGACATGGAGCAGGAAGCGCTGAAGCTGGTCGATGCATTTCACGGCAGCTCGAACACCGAACTCAAGAAGAAGAAATAGCCCTATGAAATTTCGCATCCGCCCGCAGGAAGAGCTGCAGGTCAGCCTGACACCGCTGATCGATGTGGTCTTCATTCTGCTGATCTTCTTCATGGTCACCACCACCTTCGACCGTAACTCGGAACTGCGCATCGATCTGCCGGAAGCCACTGCAAAGGAGAAGCCTGGCAGCCAGGATATGCTGGAGATTGCCATCGATGCCAAGGGGCAGTTCTTTGTCAACCAGGTGCGGGTGATCAGCAGCACGCCCAAGGCGCTGTATCTGGCCATCAGCAAGGTGGTTGGCAACAACAAGGACATGCCGGTCATTCTCAAGGCGGACGGCAAGACGCCACACCAGTTTGTGGTGACCGCCATGGATACCATAGGACGGCTGGGGCTGACACGCCTCTCTATCGCGACGAATATCGCGCAGTAGTGACTACCCCGACAGCAACCCGGGGCGTCTACCGCCGCCTCGCGGGCTACAGCTTCAAGTACTGGCCGCTGTTGCTGGTTGCCGTTACCGGGATGGTCATCACTGCATTGACCGAACCGGCCTTTGCAGCCCTGATGAAGCCGATGCTCGATGGCAGTTTCGTCGAGCGGGATCCACAGGCGCTCACCTGGGTGCCGATATTACTGGTGGGCGTGTTTCTGGCCGCCAGTGTCTCCACCTTTGTGACCGGCTATGTGATGGCTGCCGTGGGTCGGCTGGTCATCAAGGCGCTGCGCGCCGAGATCTTTGCCAAGTACCTGACCCTGCCCACGGAGTTCTTCGACACTGCTACCAGTGGCAGCCTGATCTCCAAGCTCACCTACGACGTGGAGCAGGTTGCCGAAGCGGCCACCACCAGCATCACCATCCTGATTCGCGACACCCTGACGATTATCGGCCTGATCGGCTGGATGCTCTATCTGAGCTGGCAGCTGACGCTGGGATTCTTTCTGGTGGCCCCGTTCGTGGCCCTTATCGCCAACTACGTGACCAGCCGGTTTCGCCGCATCAGCAAGCGCATCCAGGCGTCGATGGGGGATGTGACCCATGTGGCACAGGAGGTGATCGAGGGGCAGCGGGTGGTCAAGGTGTTTGGTGGGCAGGCGTATGAAAATGCGCGTTTCGAGGACTCCAATGAAGAGAATCGTCGACTCAACCTCAAACTGGCCATGACGCGGGCGGCCTCGGTGCCGATTCTGCAATTCCTGGTGGCCATGGTGCTGGCCGGAATTATCTATGCAGCGACCCGTGAATCGTTCCGCGATGATATTTCCGTGGGTACCTTCATGTCGTTCATGACGGCCATGATGCTGCTGCTGCAACCGATTCGGCGGCTCGCCAATGTCAATGCGGCAATCCAGAAGGGTATTGCGGCCGGAGAGAGCCTGTTCGCGGTGCTCGATATCCCGTCGGAGCGGGATGAGGGTGATGAGCGGCTGGGCCGCGTCGAGGGGCGTGTGAGGTTTGAGCGGGTGAGCTTTCGCTACACCAATGGTGACAGCCCGCTGATTCTGGATGACATCAGCTTCGAGATTCCTGCCGGGGAAACCTGGGCCCTGGTCGGGCGTTCCGGTAGTGGCAAGACCACACTGGTCAATCTGATTCCGCGTCTCTACAACGTCACGGCAGGACGGATCTTTCTCGACGACATCCCGATCGAGGAGGTTGGTCTGGTCGAGCTGCGCGATCAGATTGCCTATGTTGGCCAACACGTCACGCTATTCAACGACACGGTGCGCGCCAATATCGCCTATGGTCGCCTGCAACAGGCATCTGACGCGCAGGTTATCGAAGCGCTGCAGGCGGCCAACGCCTGGGAGTTTGTGAAGAAGCTGCCGCAGGGATTGCAGACGCAGGTGGGAGAGAAGGGCATGCTGCTCTCCGGTGGCCAGCGTCAACGCCTGTCGATTGCGCGCGCACTGCTCAAGGATGCGCCGGTATTGATACTGGATGAGGCCACTGCCTCTCTGGATACCGAATCCGAGCGTGCGATTCAGGCAGCGCTCGACAAGCTGCTGGTGGGGCGCACCACGCTGGTCATAGCGCACCGATTGTCTACCATCAGGAATGCCGACCGTATTCTGGTCATGGAGCAGGGGCGCATTATCGAAACCGGCAGCCATGATGCGTTGATTGCAAGGGAGGGTACCTATGCCCACCTTTACCAGCTGCAGTTCCAGTAGGTTGCAGCTCAAGCGCTACAGACGGAAGTCGGGGTCGATAACCGGGAAGTCGGGGCGGGAATGCAAGCCGATCCCTCTGTCATGCCGGGTGGATCAGCAGATTCCTCCTTCGGCGAATCAGGCAGCGGAATTGTTGGGCATGTCGTCCCTCCTTTGCCCAACCGTCTGAAACCCATCATCTCCGCGTTAAAAATAGTCATTTACGCTTGTAAACTCACATTTTTCGCTCCAGAGCGGCGCCCAGACGCACCAGTCCAGCGCCAGGACCCGTGATCCACCATGAATATGACGGGGTTACGTTTTGCATTGCCTGGAGGACGGGCCTATTTGTCGGTTTCGAACACCAGTGCAATCGCTGCGCCCGGATGCCGTGCAGTTACGGTGATTCGTGCCTGATGCAGTTGTGCAACGGCCTTGACCAGGCTGAGTCCCAGGCCGCTGCCAGGGGTACTGCGGGCGCTGTCGAGGCGGACGAAGCGTTCGAAGATCCGCTCTCTTTCATTGGTGGGAATTCCGGGGCCGGTGTCGCTGACGGTTACTTCGATAGTCCCGTTCCTTTTTCGGGCGTTGAGTGAGACGTTGCCTCCGGCAGGGGTGAACTTCATGGCGTTGTCGAGCAGATTGGTGATGGCCTGGGCGAGCAGTTGCTTGTTGCCGCAGAGCTGTAGTCCGGGTTCTGCGGTGGCATCAAAGGTGATGTCGGCCTCTTCGGCAGCGGCTTCGTACAGTTCCCCCATCTGTTCGACCAGTTGTGTCAGATCCACTTCGGTCCAGTCCTGACGGCGTTCGCCGGATTCTGCGCGGGTGATGCTCAGCAGGGCATTGAAGGTCTTGATCAGCTCCTCGGTGTCTTCTACTGTCTCGGCAATGGTTTCACGGTAGGTCTCGTCGTCGCGGTTTTCCAGCAGTGTGACTTCCAGCCGGTTGCGCATGCGGTTCAAAGGTTTGCGCAGGTCATGGGCGAGGTTGTCAGTGACGTTGTGCATGCCGTGCATGAGTTGTTCCAGGCGTTGCAGCATGGAGTTGATGGTGCGGCTCAGCTGGTCGAATTCGTTGTTGCGGCGGTTGACCGGCATGCGCCGCGAGAGGTCGCCATCGATGATTTCCCCGGCGGCGAGGCGGACTTTCTCGATCCGTCGCAATACCTGCTGGCCAAAGAACATGCCAACGATCAGTGCCAGCGCCAGGGTGATCAGAATGGTCAGGATAACGGCGCTGAAGATCTTCTTCAGCACCTTCTGCTGATCGTTGAGGTCGCGGGCGACCAGCAGTTGGTAGCCATCCGGCAACTGGGTCAACAAGACGCGTACCGGGTCATTGTCGTGCTTGGCATCCCCCTTCAGCAACATGCCCATGGGCAGGGTGGCAAAGCTCTGGCTGCCATCGAGTGTGGTGTATTCGGGGATGAATCCGGTGGTGATGTCCTTCTGGTCGTGATGCACCAGTACATAGATGAAGAAGCTGGTGCGGCTGTCCTCCTGCTTCTGCTGCAGGGACTTGAACAGCGAGTCGATATCGTTGGCGCGATACTGCGCGATGAGGATATTGGCCTCCAGCTTCAAGCGGGCATCGGTCTGGTTCATCAGTTCCTTCTTGGCCGTCAGGTAGATGAACCCCATGGCAGTGGCGGCGATCAGGCTGAAGGTGAGGGCATAGATCAGTGAGAGCCGGAAGGCGGTGGTGCGAAAGAGCTTAAGATTCATGCAGGCTGTACCCGGCGCCGCGGATGGTATGCAGCAGCGGCGGGTTGAAGTCGCGGTCGATCTTGCGGCGCAGGCGACTGATATGCACGTCGATGACGTTGGTCTGCGGATCGAAATGGTAGTCCCAGACATTCTCCAGCAGCATGGTGCGGGTGACGACCTGTCCGGCGTGACGCATCAGGTATTCCAGAAGCGTGAATTCCCGCGGCTGGAGCTGAATCTCGGTATCGCCACGGGTGACCTGTCGCTTGATCTGGTCCAGTTTGAGATCGGCTACCTGCAATACCGTATCCTGCTGCTCGTTCTGGCTGCGTCGGGTCAGAGCCTGCAGCCGGGCCAGCAGTTCGCTGAAGGCGTAGGGCTTGACCAGATAGTCATCACCCCCGGCGCGCAGCCCATCGACGCGGTCGTCCACTTCGCCCAGCGCGCTCAGAATCAGCACCGGCGTGTGGATATTCTGTTTGCGCATCTCCTCGATCACCGAGAGGCCGTCCATCCCCGGCATCATGCGATCGACGATCTGTACGTCGTACTGGCCGGTCAATGCCAGGTGGAGACCATCGGTACCGTTGTCGGCGTGGTCCACGATATAACCGCTTTCCGTCAAACCCTTGCGGATAAACGTGGCGGTGTCGAGGTCATCTTCTATAAGGAGTGCATGCATGGCGAAATAATAGGGGGGATGCGGATTTGAATAAAGCAACATGAACATTAATTAATGTTTTGGTAAGCCTGCGGTAAGGTAGCCAATGCCATGATGTCTCCATCGAATCACAGTTTGGAGATGTTGAGAAAATGAATCCCCGGAAGTTATCGACACGTGAGCAACGTAGGGAACGCAAGGGCGTCTTTACCGTATTTCTGCTCGCACTGATGGCTGCATCATTCAATGCCAAGGCGGTCGAGCTGCCCGATCTGCCAAAGCTGATTGAAGAAAACG
>CAYTPO010000077.1:0-10177 GCA_964439815.1 uncultured Thiotrichales bacterium | reverse complement strand
TGGATCGCGGATCCTGGCGCTGGACTGGTGCGTCTGGGCGCCGCTCTGGAGCGAAATTTGTAGCAATAGCTACAACTTGAGTGAAGCGCAAGCGCAGGCGTGCCAGAACAAGCCAGGGCCGTGATAGGCTGAAGCCTCTCATCATTTGGGGGAAACGGGACTGTCAAGGGTTTATCATTGTTTTCATTTACTTATCATAGGCTTTAACCGCCACCATGAATAAGACGGGGTAACTACTCAGCGAGTAGTTCACTCGCGTAGTTACGTTTAATTTTTACGTTATATCCTTCGCTCTATGCATCAGACAAAAAATATTTCCGTGCTCCTGGTCGATGATGATTCCGACCTGATGCAATACTGGGTTGCGCAACTGGAGCCCAACTTCAAGCGTGTCTACCACGCCGGCCATGCCTATGAGGCGCTGGAGGTGCTGCATCGCAAGCATCCGGATATCGTGCTGTCGGATGTCGATCTGCCGGAAATGGATGGCGTGACGTTTTGCCAGGAACTCAAGCAGCACTCCACCTTTCGAAATACCCCGGTTGTCCTCTACAAATCCGGTTATCTGACGCTGGAGGACAAGCGCCTGGGGACGCGCAGTGGTGCCGAGCGAATCGTCTGCAAGCCCTCCACGGTAAAGGAGGTGATTCAGCTGATCGAGGATGCCTTTGCCACCAGCCAGGTCCACAAATTGGTCAGCAGCCACAACTCTGTTGGTTCGGCAGAAATCGTCGAGGCTCCGGTACGTAGTGATGGCGGCTATGCCGATTACCTGACCAAGCAACTCGGCGACACGATCAGTCAGTTGAAAAAGGAGCAGCAGGCATTGAGCACCGCGCTCAACCGATTCAAGGATTTTGCCGAATGTGGCGCCGACTTCTTCTGGGAAACCGATTTTGATGCCTGCCTGCAATTTGTCAGCTCCGGTCCCGACAACCGCCTGTTTCTGCCAACGGGTAACTATGAGAACAAATCCTTTCCGGAGTTTTTCGAGAATTACTTTAGCGTAGATGGATTGAAGGAGCTGGAAGCGCACTTTGCCCGTGGTGCGGCGTTCAATATGACCTGTGAACTGAATCAGGACAAGGACCTGAGAATCGTGCGCGTCATTGGTCAGCCCTATTTTCTGGCTGCGGGCGGATTTGCCGGTTTTCGTGGCACCATCGCCGATATTACCGATGCCCAGCTGAATTCGGAAAAACTCTATTTCGCTGCACACCATGATTCCCTGACTGGCCTGCTGAATGTGCGTGCCTTCGAGTCGACGCTGAAAAACTCGATGCAGGCCCTGCAGGAAAACGAGCAGCATGTCCTCTGCTATCTGGATCTGGATTTCTTCAAGGAGGTCAATGATACGGCCGGGCACCGGGCGGGCGATGAGCTGCTGATGCAGTTGGCAGACCTGTTTCGCAAGAAGGTACGCGCCAATGATGTACTGGCACGTATCGGGGGTGATGAATTTGCGATATTGCTGCGTCACTGTGGCATGGATCAGGCGCGCAGACTGGTACAGGAGCTGCACAATTCGATTAAGACCTTCCGCTTTTTCTGGGAGAACAAGACGTTCGAACTCGGTCTCAGCATCGGTCTGGTGGAAGTCGGCCACTCCTCGCTGACGGTGGAGGAGGTACTCGATTTTGCCGATCAGGCCTGCTATGCCGCCAAGCGCAGTGGCCGCAACCAGATCCATGTATTTGGTGACGAGGATATTTCCGGCAAGCTGGCGGGAGATGCCTTGTGGCTGGAACGCTTCCACAACGCGATCAATGAGGATGGGCTCTGCCTGTTTGCCCAACCCATCAAGCCCCTGAGCCGCGAGGGGTCACCCAATGCCTTTGAGGTGCTGGTGAGAATGCGTACTGGTGAGAAGCTCATTGCGCCGGAGAAGTTTCTTTCCGTTGTCTACCGCTACCAGCTGGCGAATATCCTGGATATGTGGGTCGTCAATCGTATGATCGAATGGCTTGGCAGCATTGTCGATCAGGGTATCCCCGGCGAATTCTATTCGGTCAATATTTCGGCCGACTCCCTGTGTGATACCGATTTCAAGACCCATGTATACAATCGGTTGCTGAACCAGTCGGAAATAGCCCGTCGCATCTGCTTCGAGATCACCGAATCCACGGCGATGGAGAATCTCGACAATGCGATGAAATTCATCGAGGATATGCGTCGACTCGGATGCCGCTTCGCACTGGATGATTTCGGCACCGGGTTTTCCTCACTGGCGCATCTGAAAAATCTGCCGGTCGATTACGTCAAGCTTGATGGTCTGTTTGTTCGCGGAATTACCGATGACCCGGTCGACTACGGGCTGGTCAAGTCGATTCAGAATATTGCAGGCATGATGAATATCAAGACCATTGCCGAATATGTGGAGTCCAATGCGATCGAGGCAAAGCTCCGGGAGATCGGCGTCGATTATCTGCAGGGCTTTCATATCGGACATCCCGAAATGCTGGAGATGACAGCGACCTCGCGGGAAGCCATTTCCGGATAGTGTTCAGGTGCCGGGCATTTCCTTGATATAGATATCCTGTTTGCTATAGGGAATTTCGATATTCTCGGCATTGAATCGCTTGTAGATTTCCGTCAGCAGCGCATCGGTGGCCCGGCCGCGCAAGGCAGGCTCGTCCACCCAGCACAAGAGTTCGAAATCCAGACTGGAAGCACCCAGTGCCCGAAAGCGTACCCGAGGCTCCGGTATTGCACAGGTCATTGCATTGCGCTTGCCGATATCCAGCAATACTGCGCGAACCTGATCCACATCCGACCCGTAAGCTGCCCCCACCGGTATTCTGATGCGGAATTTCTTGTGCGGACCACCCGACTGATTGATGATTTTCGAGTTGCCCATGATCGAATTGGGTATCGTCAGCTCCACATCATCGCGGGTCAGCAGGCGGGTGCTGCGAATGCCGATATCCGTCACACAGCCACGTTCGCCACTGTCCATGACCACATAGTCGCCAATTTTATAGGGCATGTCGGCCAGAATGAATACACCGGAAAACAGATTGGCCAGCGTGTCCTTGGCAGCAAAACCCACCGCAATACCGATTATCCCGGCGGATGCCAGCCAGGCGGTCATATCGATTCCCCAGATATCGAAGATCAGATAGACGGCCAGGGCAATAATGACAATAAAGGCGATATTTTCGAATAGCGGCAGAGTGGCGGTTTGCAGCAGTCTGCTGGTGTTGCTGGTGGAGGCTGCCCGGTGCATCAGCAGTTTGGTCAGACGGATGAAAAAGCGTGCCCACACCAGAATGCCCAGACTGCGAAGCAGGGCGTTGAGAATCGTGCGCGGGCTTTCCTCCAGTGGCATGATCTGCACAGCAACCAGCAGGCCGACCATGACCAGCGTGTAGACCATGGGTGTGCTCAACGCATCGAGAATATCGTCATCGAGGCGAGAGCGCGTACGGCCAACCAGATATCTGAGTGATCCCAGCACAATCACCGTCAGCAAGCGGGCAAGCAGCAGTGTGGTGACGACCACGGTCAGCGCCTGCCAGTAGGGCTGTTCTGAGATCATTGCAAGAATGGGGGTCAGTTGTTGTATCAGATTGTCCATAATCGTCATGGGTGCCTGAGGAGAAAATTGTTGTCAGAAGCCAGTGGGAAATAATCTTTTCAGGCTGAAAGTAGCCTCTTTTAGGGTATTAAATCACATCTTTACTGCATAAACTGGACTATATTTTACCTGGAACGGGAGTTTAAACGGGGTTCAAGGGTGCAGGATACGGGTTTCATGGTGGTTGCAGAAAATCCTGTCTTCACCCGCAGCTTGAGCGGGTATTCTCTGAATTGCTGTGGAATCGGGGTTTCCGCCAGTCGCCTTGTTCGAGCCCCGGATTCAGGCTGCAAATAACCCGATACTCTATCGAGTCAGGTTTGGTGGAGTATCAGTCAAGATCGTTAAAGAGGTTTGGCCACGCCAACCAAGGAGAGTAACCGGTGTCCAGTTTAATGAACCTCATCAACAAGGATGTACTGCGCGTCCTGACACCGCCGGATCGGGAGCCGCAATGGCATGAAGATCTGGAGCGTTTCCTCAAGGGAGACAGAAAGTTAACGCGGGATAATCTGGGAGAAGCGGCCGTTGAAGCGATCCAGCGTTTGCTGATCTTTCTGGGTTATTCCACAACCCGTCGCGGATCGTTTGCCATCGATGGTGATTTTGGCCGTGGCACCAACCGGGGTATTGCCCAGTACCAGTTTGAGCGCGGCTTGCGCAGTGCGCTGGATCTGGAGGTGCTGAGTTATGACTGCTCATGGCAAAACGCCCATACCCGACTACTCGAACAGCCGCTGCCAAAGATCGATCTGGTCACCATCAGGTCATTGCTGACCACGGCGCGAAGAAATATCAAGCAGCAGCAGGTGATGTGCGGGGATTTCGGTATTGCGCTCGAGCATCTCGATATGCTGCATACCCGCCGCTACCATACCTGCAGGGAAATCCGCTATCTCTATGGCGATGCGGCCAGAAATGCAGCCGGGCTGGTAGCGGAGGATTCCGGTGCTGTTCACCCGCGCTGGATACTGGCCATTATCAAACAGGAGACGGGAGGCATCATCCGCCCCCGATTCGAGCAGCATATTTTTTCCCGACTGATCAGAAAGACACCCGATGACAGTTTTACACACCACCGCTTCAGCGCGATGAGCCTGGGATTGGGGCAGATACTGGGACTCAACCATGCCAGGGTCGGAGCCACTAGTCCCGAAGCGATGTATTACAGTTCCATGGCCGAGCAGGTCTATTTTGTAGCGCGGTATCTGTCCGGTCATGAAAGCGCTGCAAATGCCGAGCCTGGGGAACGTGATTTCCGTGCGATTGCGAGATTCTACAACGGTCCGGGCTATGAAAAACACGATTACCATGCCTCTCTGCAACGCTGGTTCAATGAGTTCAGGACGCTGATCTGAGGGATTCCGGAAGAGGAAAAAATCCCGTTATCCTGCCGATCAGCCTGGTGACAGGCTACAGTTGGAATACCTACTCGCACAGAAGCAAAACGGAGCTGCCTGATGGACAAGAAAACAGAGACAAGAACCTGGGTTGTGAATGCCCAGGTCGAGGAAGGCAACAGACCCACCCCGATTGACAATTCAGGGTTTGAAGAGTTTTTGCAGGTGGCTCGTCGGCCGGGGGGCAGTGTGGACTTTTCTCTCGGGCGAGGAGGTGTCGCTGAGGCTGCCAGGCTGGAAGTGGCCGCCAATGATGTTGTCGAGGTCGAACTCGAGGATGGGCTGAAGCTGTATCTGTCGGTGCAACGGCTCGAATCTCTTGGCATCGCCCGGTCGATCGAGGATGGCAATACCTTTCGGATTACGGGTGACTGGCCGATTGAAGGTCCACGGGATCGTGGTCTGGGCAAGCTGATCTTCAAGGCACTGCATCTGCTCGATGTGGACTCGAAGATTGCAGACAAGTCAGCCAGCGCCATTGCCGCCAAGCTGGAAGACAAGCTGATTGGTGGTGGCGGGCTCTATCGCTGGGATAGGGAACAGGGGAGTTGGTCGGAAACACCGGTGGATGGTGAAACACGGTTCGAAAATGGCCCGATACTGATATTCATTCATGGTACGGCATCGACGACCGAGGGCAGCTTTTCCGCGCTGTGGTCACAACAGGGGAGTGTTGAGTGGCAGCAGTTGCTCGATCACTATGGCAGCAATATCTTTGCCTTCGAGCATCGTACCCTCAGCGAAAGCCCAATTGAAAATGCCGTGCAATTGATGCATTCGCTACAGAATCTCCCCGAAGGTTCGGCGCTGCATATGGTCAGCCATTCTCGCGGCGGGCTGGTCGGTGAGCTGCTGTGTCGTGGTGAGCGGTTGGGCGCCTCGCCATTCGATGAGCAGGATTATGCGCTGTTTGATCCGGCAAAGAATGCCCGCCTGAAACGCCAGCTGGAGAATACCAATAACCAGGCCGAGGCAAAGGCCGCCAATGCCCGTCAGGTCGAGCAGCTGAAAAAGCTCGATGCGCTACTCGCGGCCAAACGTTTTCGTATCGAGCGCTTTTTGCGTGTGGCCTGTCCGGTGCGTGGCACCACGTTGGCCAGCGCCAGGCTCGATGTCTATCTTTCCGGATTGCTCAATCTGTTTGGACTGGTCAGCGGCATGAGAGCCAATCCGGTCTATCATTTCCTGCAGACGGTTGTCATAGCGCTGGCCAGAGAGCGGGCCGATCCGGCTTCGCTGCCCGGCCTGGAAGCGATGATGCCGCTTTCGACGACCATTCACATGCTCAACAGCAGCCAGCAGAAAACGGCTTCCCATCTGGCGGTTATAGCAGGGGATATCGAGGCCAGGGGTATTTTTCGTAAATTGGCCATATTTCTGATGGATCGCTTCTATCAGGGAGAGCACGATCTGGTCGTGGATACCGAGGCGATGGAAGGAGGCACACTGCGTGCCCATTCAGCGGTGATGTCGGAGCAGGGAGACAAGGTCAATCACTTCAGCTATTTCAGGAACAGCCGTTCACGCAAGGCGTTGACGGCTGCGCTGGTGGAGCCAACACTGCCGGGTGAATTCGAGCTGCGGCTGCCGGATAAGCCGGTACCCCGCTATATCACCCGCTCAGCCACACCTCGGGAATTGCCTACTGTCATTATTGTTCCCGGTATCAGCGGCAGTAATCTGGCGGCGGAAGATGACCGCATCTGGTTGTCGCTGCGACTGGTGTTTGGCGGTTTTGAAAAACTCCGTTATCAGGGTCGCAATGATGATCGCGTCAAACCCGATGGCGTGATCGGGCGCTATTACGATGATCTGGCCGAATATCTGGCGCGCAGCCATAACGTCGTCTGTTTCGATTACGACTGGCGCAAATCCATTATCGAGGCTGCCGATGGTTTGGCGCAGGAGATGGAAAAGGCGCTGGACAATAGCCCGCATCCGGTGCGAATCGTGGCTCATTCCATGGGTGGGTTGGTGTCACGCGCAATGATGACGCGTCATCCAGCGCTATGGCAACGGATGACGCAGCGAAATGGCTCGCACCTGTTGATGCTGGGGACACCGTTGCAGGGGTCGTATTCCATTACCCGGCTGCTCACGGGCGAGGAGTCGCTGACCGGGATGCTGTCGCTACTGGATCTTGCGCATGATGAATCGCAGTGGCTGGATATTCTGCGCAAGTTTCCCGGTGTGCTGGAGTTGCTGCCGCGCCATGGGGAGATGAATTTTTACGAAAAGAAAACCTGGGAAATATTTTTGCCGTTTCTGAACCGGAAAAAGGATGACAATTTCTTTTCCGGTCTGCTTGGACCGGTCGAATCATGGAAGCCACCGCTGCAGAAGGCGCTGAAGGAGGCGGATGAGACCTGGGGAATTATTGATGGCGCCGTGCTGGACAGCCGCTTCGTCCAGTATGTGGCCGGTCATGCCAGGGAAACTCCCATTGGGGTCGAAATCAGCAGCGGCAAGATCGAGTTTATTGGCACCCAGCGCGGGGATGGACGGGTGCCCTGGAAATTCGGCATTCCCGAGGGTATTTCGCATTGGTACATGAATGCCGAGCATGGCGCACTGGCAAATACCCATGAGGCATTTCCTGCCATCAGAGAGCTGATTGAAACTGGTACCACCGATAAATTGTCCCGCAGTGAGCCGGGCTGGCTGTCACGGTCGTTGGGCGAACAATTTGTCATGACCCGGGCGCAGCTCTCCCATTTACCCAGCGAGGAAGAAATTGGTGATGCCCTGATGGGGGTGAGTTCTCATCGGCGCAAGGTGGTGCAGCCAGTACCCAGCATCCATTTGTCGGTCTCGCATGGCGATCTGGCCTTTGCCACCGGCCCCGTCATTGTCGGCCACTACAAGGACGATGCCATTGTCAATGCCGAGGCAGCACTGGATCGTCAGCTCAATGGCAGACTGTCGTCGCGATTTTCGCTGGGACTGTATCCCGGCCTTCCGGGCAGCAATGAAGTGCTCCTCAACGAGAGTTATCGACAGCTCAAGGGCGCGGTGGTGATCGGGCTGGGGCAGATCGGCAGTCTCACGCCGGGAGGGCTGCGTACCAGTTTCCGGGATGGCGTTCTCAAATACACGCTGACCTGTGCGGAATTGCCGCGGCTTGCGGACAAGCCGGTGCAGCTTTCTTCATTGCTGGTTGGCAGCAGTGACAGTGGAATACCGCTGGAAGACGCCATTCGCGCCATGGTATTGGGCGCGATGGAGGCCAATGAGACGATCCGCCGGCAGACTGGTGGTTCCGGGAAAGTGCTGGAATCGCTGGAGTTCATCGAAATCTACGAGGAAGAGGCGTCACTGGCGCAAAAGATCCTGTTGCGGATGGAGAAAAATCGCCAGCTGGGTAGCGCCATAGATGTCGAGCCCTTCCTTTGTGAAAAGGAGGGGGGATTCAGTCGCCTTGCCGCCGATGATACCAGTTGGTGGGAAAGGCTCAGCATCCGCGCGGATGAGGACGGCGCACTGGTCTTCAACTTCCTCAGCAAGCGGGCGCGCGCAGAGTCGGAACTGATCGCCACACAGCGCCGGATCGTGGACGGATTCATCGAGCAGGCAACCCGGCAGACCGGTAGTGATATCAAGACGGCGCAAGCGCTGTACGAGTTGTTGGTGCCACATGAATTCAAGAGTCATGCACTCGACAATCGCAATATGCTGCTGATACTCGATGAGCAGTCGGCCATTTATCCCTGGGAGTTGCTCGAATACCGGGACGATGCTCATTCGCTGGCACCCGCGGCCGAGGCGGGCATGATTCGCCAGTTGATTACCGAGCAATATCTGCAGCATCCCGCTGTCAATCGCAACAACAAGGCACTGGTGGTCGGTGATCCACCCTCCTTTGCCCCCGAATTGCCTGGTGCACAGCAGGAAGCCACCTTGGTACAGAAGAAACTGTCCGACAACAAATTCAATACGACTGCGCTGATCAGAAAATCCGGGTTGGAAATCATTGCCGCGTTGATGAGCGATGATTACCAGATCTTGCATCTGGCCGGGCATGGTGTCTTCAATTTTGTTCCCGATACCAGGCAGCGTCCACCACGCACGAGATCGGAATGCGTGCAACAGTGCGAAAAGCGGCCGGAGCCAGTGACCGGCATGATTCTGGGGGATGGCATGTTTCTGACTCCTGCAGAGATTGCGCAGATGCCCACCACGCCCGAGCTGGTCTTTATCAACTGCTGCTTTCTGGGAAAGGCGGATGATTATCGTGATCTGCTCTCCGGTGCGAGACATCGGCTGGCCGCCAATGTAGCGACCCAGCTGATCAGAAATGGCGTCATTGCCGTGGTGGCTGCGGGATGGGCAGTGGATGATGATGCCGCCTCGCTGTTTGCCGATGTATTCTACGATGCCATGCTCAATGGCAGGAATTTCGGGGATGCGGTGCAGGAGGCACGGCGGGTATGCAAGTCGAGATATCCCCACTCCAACACCTGGGGGGCCTATCAGTGTTATGGCGATCCGAACTATCGACTCTGTTCCGGTGTCAGTGGGCCGTTATCAGAGCTACATCAACAGAGTTTCGTCTCTCGTCGGGAAGCCGTCGTCAAGTTGAAAAACATTATTGCCCGAGCCCGGGTCGCCAACCAGGTTCAGAATGCCAGTATTCTCGAAGAGCTGGAATCGCTGCGCAAGTCGATACCCGATGCGTGGATGGATGACGCCGAGCTGCTGAGTGCATTGGGTGAAGCCTATGGTGAACTGGAAATGTTTGCCGAAGGCGTGAATTATTATCGCAAGGCATTGCGCAGCGAAAAAACCGAAGTCTCGATCAGTTCCGTCGAACAGCTGGCCAATTTTGAAGCGCGGTTGTCGCTGCAGAAATCACTGCAATCGGATGACAAGGAAGCATTGGTGTTGATCAAGGCATCGATCAACCGGCTGGAACTGATCAATGAACTGTGTACCTACGAGTCGGGTATTGGCGATGCGCTGCTGGACAATACCGTGGAGCGCCTCTGCCTGCTGGGTAGCTGCTACAAGCGAAAAGCCATGATTTCTCATGGTGCCAAACGTGAAGGTGATCTGCAGAACATGTACAAGTTCTATGAAGATGCCGACAACAAGTATTTTGCGAAATATCAGAAAATCAATAGTTACCCGCGTCTGGGCTGGTTGTCGGCCTGGTGGGTATTGAGCCGGTTGTCGCGGGAAAAGCGGTATCGCAATCTGGACG
>CAYTPO010000076.1:0-21027 GCA_964439815.1 uncultured Thiotrichales bacterium | reverse complement strand
GCTGCGAAAAATGATGCCAGTAGTTGATGATGGATGGAAAGACCGCGAGCATGCGGTCAGCCTTGTCATATTGTTCGGAAAAGGTGTTTTCAGTTTCCAGATTGCCCAGCAGTGAACAGCCGCTGCGCATGACATCCATCGGATGGGCATCGGCGGGTATCTGCTCCAGTACGGTTTTAAGGGCTGCCGGCAATTTGCGTAACCCTTTCAGTTTTTCAATATAGGCATCGAGTTCCTGCTGATTGGGTAGCTTTCCATACAGCAATAAATAGGCGACTTCTTCGAAAATGGCTTTTTCCGCCAATTCAACCAGATCGTAGCCACGGTAGGTCAGTCCTGCACCGGTATGACCTACCGTGCAAATCGCTGTTTCTCCTGCGCTCTGCCCTCGCAAACCGGGGCCAGCGACCGCCTTTTTCTCCGTCATGATTTCTCCTCCAGAAAAAGCGTATCCAGCTTTTCTTCAAAAGCATGGTAATCCAGAAAATCGTAGAGTGACATTCTCGTCTGCATGGTATCGACCACCGCAGCCTGTGTACCGTCATCGAGAATATGTCGGTAAACCTGTAGTGCCGCGGCGCTCATGGCGCGGAATGCCGACAGTGGAAAAAGTTGCAGCTTGACGCCAACCGCAGCCAGCTCCTCGGCAGTAAACAGAGGTGTTGCACCAAACTCGGTAATATTGGCCAGCACCGGCACATCGACCGCCTCGACAAACTGCTGATATTGCGCCAGCGTCGTCATTGCTTCCGGAAAGATCATGTCTGCACCCGCCTCGACGCAGGCCACCGCACGGTCGATGGCGGCGGCCATCCCTTCGACCGCCAGCGCATCGGTACGTGCCATGATGACAAATTCCGCATCGGTGCGGGCATCCACTGCAGCACGAATCCGGTCCACCATTTCTTCCTGACTGACAATCGCCTTGTTGGGGCGATGGCCGCAGCGCTTCTGCATGACCTGGTCTTCGATATGCACTGCCGCTACATCAGCCCGGATCATCTCCCGCACACAGCGTGCAATATTGAAGCTGCCGCCCCAGCCGGTATCAATATCCACCAGCAACGGCAGTTCCGATGCTGCCGTGATGCGGCAGGCGTCTTCGAGCACATCCTTCAGCGTTGTGATACCAAGGTCGGGAACACCCAGCGAGCTGGCCGCCACGCCGCCACCAGAGAGGTACAAGGCTTTGTGGCCGCTCTTTTCTGCCAGAATTGCAGTGTAGGCATTGACGGCACCCACCACCTGCAAGGGGTTATTGTCGGCGACAGCCTGACGAAATCGGGTGCCGGGTGATGGAGTATGGGTCATGAGTCAGCCTCATCTTCAGGAATCATTGCCTTGAGAAATTGCCACGCACCGCTGATATGGCGTCGCATCAGGATTTCCGCCAGCTCGCCATCCCGCTGCCCGATGGCCTCGGTAATGGCACGATGCTGTGCGAGCGCCTTCAACGGGCGAGAGGGGTGCTGACCACTGCGCTGTCGGCACATGCGCAGTAACTGGTAGAGATCCTCACCCAGCAGCTGCAGCAGCCACTGGTTCTTGCTGGCGCTGGCGATACGGTAGTGGAAATCGAGATCACCTGCCTTCTGGAAGTAAACCTTGCCCTCGGCGTTGGTGACACTCTCTTCATGCTGCGCCAGCAGTCGCCACAGATCGTCGATTTCGGCCCGAGACATCATCTGCGCCGCCATCCGCGCCGACATGCCCTCCAGCGCTTCCCGCACCACATACAACTCGGACAGCATTCTGGCATCGAGCTTCACCACACGAACGCCCGCATGGGGAATCCGCGTCAGCAGCCGCCGCCCTTCCAGCCGGCGAATCGCCTCGCGCAAAGGCCCACGACTGACGCCCCAGGCCTGTGCCAACTCCTCCTCGATGATCTTGGCACCCTGTGCCAGCTCTCCCTCGATAATCTGCCGGGTCAGCCGTGCGGAAATCTGGTCTGCGATGGTATTCTGCTTACCGGAGCCATCCATTGTTGACAATACCCCACTCAAATTGGGAGACGATTGGAGAAATGTCGCCCAATCTGGGGGTTTTGTCAACAATATGGTGTGCGGGGCAATGCTGAGTATTGGTTTGAGCAATAGGGGCTTGAAGAAAGAAAGGGGGACCCGGCAGGCAGAGACTTCAGGGGGAATGCGAAACAGGATGCCTTACCCAAACCGCAGTGCTCACATCCATGGGGTCTGGATACCGGTCCATCCGGCATGACGGACAGGTATCGGCATGCACAATGTTGGATCAGGATGCGTGTCGGGTTTGATAGACAGGTAAAGGAAATAAATAGCTAACTGCGTTCGGATTGCCAAGTTGTACTCGGCCCGACCGACTGCAAGTCGGCGCTCCGAAACCGAGCGACTTCGTAACCGTTGAACCGGTGAACTCCGAGACTTGCCCTACCGAGCCCGTCTGGACCGCTGGGCATTGCGGGACTTGTGGTTTCCCCCGCCATTCGGCTTATGGCCGCGTGCGGTATCGCCGGACCGTTGCCCGTCACGATGTCCGGGCTTTGCCTTCTTCGGGCGTCTGGGCGGCTTGCGGGTCAGGCTGGATTCCGGCAGGTCGTGCACCGGCTCGAAGCCATCGACGATCTTGCGCGTCAACAGTTTGTTGGTGAGCCGTTCTATGTCGGCAAGCTGCTTGAATTCATCGGCGCTGACCAGTGAGACCGCCTGGCCAGTTGCACCTGCGCGGCCAGTGCGGCCAATACGATGCACGTAGTCCTCGGGAACATTGGGCAGATCAAAGTTGACCACCTGCGGCAACTGCTCGATATCCAGTCCCCGTGCGGCGATATCGGTGGCCACCAGGGTACGAATGGCGCCGGACTTGAACTCCGCCAACGCCCGGGTTCTGGCACCCTGGCTCTTGTTGCCGTGAATTGCCGCCGCCTTGATGTTTTCATTCTCCAGAAAGCGGGTCAGTCGGTTGGCACCATGCTTGGTGCGAGTGAACACCAGCACCTGATCCCACTGGTTGTCATGGATCAGTCGGCTGAGCAATGCGGATTTCTGCTTCTTGTCCACCGGGCAGAGCCACTGCTCCACCGACGTTGCGGCAGCATTGCGCGGCGTCACCGATATTTCGACCGGATTGTTGACGATCGTTTTCGCCAGCTTGCGGATATCATCGGAGAAGGTGGCCGAAAACATCAGATTCTGACGCTGTTTTGGCAATGCTTTCAGTATCTTGCGGATGTCATGAATGAATCCCATATCCAGCATCCGGTCGGCTTCGTCGAGTACCAGCACCTCAAGCCGGTTGAACTTGATGGCATTCTGATTGTACAAATCGAGCAGGCGGCCTGGTGTTGCCACCAGCACATCAACACCCTTGCGCAACTTCATCATCTGCGGATTGATCTTCACTCCGCCAAAAACCACGGCGGACCGCAGCGATAGATGCTTGCCGTAGGTTGCGACACTTTCACTCACCTGGGCGGCCAGCTCGCGAGTTGGTGTCAGAACCAGCGCACGTACTTCATTTGCTCGTGCCAGCTCACCCTGTGCCAGCCGCTGCAGAATCGGCAGCGTAAAACCGGCTGTCTTGCCGGTACCCGTGGCTGCTGCAGCCATCAGATCATGCCCTTTCAATACGGCAGGTATGGCTTTTTCCTGGATGGCGGAAGGGGTTTTGTAGCCCTGCTCTGATACTGCAGCAAGGATTTCGGGGGACAGGCCCAGTGCATCAAAGGCGCTCACAGGGCCGTTCTCAATTGGATAACTCATGTAGGAATTTGTCTATGGTCAAGCGGAAGGGCGTGCAGCTTACAGGATAGCGGTGGCAAACACCATCCGACTTGTCCCCACCGGGCGCAAGCCGCAGAATAGGCACCCCCAAAGCAAGCGGAATTCATCCATGATCCTGGAATCCCCCAGTTGGAGACATCCTCTATGGTGTCGGGCTCAGCGTAACGGTCCGGATGGGTGATGCCCTGCCAGCAGGCTCCTGGGTTCTGCCAACGACAGGCAATTATTGGGGAATGTACCTCTGACATCTGTACGCATGAAGTCGGCAAGCCAACAGACAACTACCACAAACACCCGAGGAAACAGTGATGAAAATCTGGGTCGATGCAGACGCCTGCCCTGTCGTTATCAAGGAGATCCTGTTTCGTGCAGCGAAGCGCACCGAAATTACCACGACGCTGGTCGCCAACCAACCCATCAGGGTTCCTCCATCATCCCATATCCGCTTTCTGCAGGTGGGTTCGGGTTTTGATGTGGCCGATAACGAAATCGTGCGCCGCGTGGAAACCGGTGATCTGGTCATTACCGCTGACATTCCGCTGGCCGCCGAGGTTATCGAAAAAGGTGCACTGGCGCTCAACCCACGTGGCGAACTCTATACCAAAAACAACATCAGGGCCCGGCTGAATATGCGCGACTTCATGGAGTCGCTACGCTCCAGTGGTGTCGATACCGGTGGGCCAGCGGCGATGAATCATGGGGACAGAAAGGCGTTTGCCGACGAGCTGGATCGGTTGCTGAGGAGACGATGATCCAATCGCTCGGCAAACCGCTGACTATTTCCTTTTGAACATCAGCAGATCGTTACCTTGCGTATGGATTCTCAGCCAGTTGCATTTATCCTGGAAGGTGGCGGCTTCCCCCAGTAATTGCAGGTAGCGACGCTCCTGTTGCATGGCCTCGGGAGTACACATTTTTCTGGTGGTCGAGATCGTATCGATATTGAGCGTGGTCTCATCATGGCTGTAGTTGGCGTGATAGTCATTGCAGCCGGCGTTGCCACTCAGCTGACTGTCCGAATTGAATGACAGGGTAATGGCATCATTGCCATAGGGCAGCTCATCATTGATGGTATGCAGTATCCATGCACCATTTTCCAGTTTTGGCGGCGCCGACATTGTGGCGCATCCATTCAGAACCAGCAGTAAGACAAGGGCGGAAATCAGCGCCAAACGGCGTTTTTTCATGGGGTTCACTCCACAGGGGGATTGATGGATTTCGGGGCGATCCGGGTAGTCAGTTACTCAATGACAAATACTTGTCGAGCCTCTCCTTGTTGACCGCAATCTGTTCACTCAGAACCCTGGCGGCTTCGATCGCTGCTTTCTTGTTAACTGCCTTGCCAGCCTGGATGACGCCAACCATTCCCATAAAGGTATGAGGTTCGCACCGATAAATGTAAATGCCTTCCTTGTCGATGGTCGCGGTAACCGCTTCATTGCGGACGCCCTGCCAGCCTTTTGCACCGTCGGGCGTGAACTCGGAAACACTGTTGTGCCCCTGATCAACCGGAACAAATCTGACGGTATCGCCAACCGCCACCTGCAGAAAGGGTGGCTCGAAAACCATTGAGCCGCTCTCCCCGCTGTTACGCATTTCCACCGTAAACTCCTTCGCATTCGCAGCAGCAGTCGCCAGCAGCAACAAGGCTGTCAGACCCGCAATTCTCTTTATCATTCGATTCACCATGTATTCACCCTCGGAGGCAACTCCGATGGTAGCCCATATTCCTGCATTGGCCAACATGACGAGTTGATAATCCTGCCGTCAGCTTCCGGTTAACCCGGTCCCGTAATCTTTACCACGTAACCAACAACCCTGAATCAACCGGAGAATTCGATGAAGAATCCGACTATTCCCAGGCAGGCAATCGGTGGGCTGATTACCGCCTCTTTGCTAACCACACTGGCGGGCTGCAACAGCAGCAGTTCCAATAACAGCAATCCTCCTCCACCTGCGGGGAGCAATGATCCTGCAGAACCGGCATTTAGCGCTACCCTGTTTGATGTGGGTTCCACCAACGTCAATCATGCCTATTTCCCGCTGCTGCCCGGTGTTACGCAGATATATCAGGGAACCAATAGCGAGGGGGAATCCGAGCGTATCGAGGTAACCGTTTCGCACAAGACAAGAGTTGTCGATGGTATTCAAAGCGCTGCCGTCATCACGCGTGGATTTACCGATGACGAGCTGGCAGAAGAGACCGTGGCCTGGTTTGCACAGGATACACAGGGCAACGTCTGGCAACTGGGGGAAACCAGCGTTGAGATCGATGAGGATAAACGCATCCCCAGCGAGGATTCCTGGCAAAGCGGCCTGGATATTGCCGGGAGTGGTAGCAATGCAATTGCCGGAATATTCATGAAAAAGAATCTGCAGGTGGGTGACCGCTATGCGCAGCAAAGCTACAAGGGGGTTGTCGAAGATCAGGCGGAAATCCTGGCGCTGGATATGCCCATCACCCTGTTGAACGGCTCAAGTTACAATGCGCTGAAAATCCACAACTTCACACCACTGGAACCCAATGCACTGGATGAATTCAGCTATTTTGCAGCAAATATCGGCCTGGTCGTCGATGAAAATGCTGATGGTAGCGATCGTCTGGAACTGGTAGAGACCGTGGATCAGAAAAAACCGGATGTCGACCCGGAGGATTTCACCCATCCCACCCTGATCACCAACCCCTATTTTCCACTGAGTGTTGGCGACAAGCGCAGCTACGAAGTCTTTGAAGGTACAGAACTCGTAGAAACCATCGAGATCGAAGTGCTCCCTGTTACCGACCCCGATGGCAACAAGACAGTCAATGGCATTCCTGTCGTGGTACAGCGGGACCGCGTTCGTGATGAGGATGGCCTGATTATCGAGGATACGCTGGACTGGTTTGCCCAGGATGATGAGAGCAATGTCTGGTACTTCGGTGAAAAAGTCGTGAACTACAATTACGATGATGACGATAATCTGCTCGGTACCGATGATGGCGGCTCATTCGAGTGGGGAATCGACGGCGCCCTGCCCGGCATCCAGATGTTTGCCGATCCCCAGGTGGGAACAGTCTATCGCCAGGAATTCTATGCCTGGCACACCAGTAAAGCCCTCATGGGTACTGCCCCATCTCATTCATCCATCGATTCGGCACCATTTCTCAGTGTACCAATGGATCTTGGAATATAGACATCTGCAATGCGCTCTGTATAAAAGATCATTTCCAGTTCGGGCAATAATTCCTGGTAGACTTCGTTTTCCACCGGCATATCACCCTCCCGTCGTTCAGGAGCAATCATTGAAAACTGCAATGGCAGATGTTTCGAGCTGATCCGTTGGGTATAGACCGCCGGCAAATCGCCAAGGCGCAATGACAGCGATCCCTTGCGGCCGAGTACCTTGCCGATCTTGCGATAATATCCCTCACTTTTCAGCAGCCCCTTGATACCGATCAGCTTCAGTGTATGGGCGCCGAAATAACTGATCAGCACATCCAACACGATACGGCCATCGTCCTCGGAGATCAGGATTTCCATGTCGATATCGCGCTGCATGCTCATGCGCTCGATATCCTGTATTTTCAGTTTGTGCTTTCTCCTGACCCGACAATCCAGCAGGGATATCCAGTTGGGCGAATACTCCTTGAGAAAACCGCAATATTCATCCGTCCGCTTGTCGTGGGTCACCACAACGACCACCCGGCGATTGATATAGCGCTCCAGAATCGGATTGAAGATGCTCCCCACCATTCCCAGCGCCGAGGCCCCCACCTTTTTCAGGTATTGATCCTGGGAGGCAATCAGCGTGGAAGCGCCTGCGCCCTTGAGCCGATTGAGAAACACGCCCAGCGCTTCGTTGATGGCGTCATTGAAGGCATTGAGAAAGTTCCGGGAGGCACGTTTGAAACGGCTGAAGAAACCGGGATAGATGGTGTTCTGCACTTCCAGCTGGCGGCGAATCCGGTTTTCATCGGACAGTTCGCTGTGGTAGCGATAGAACAACCATATGTCTTCGATCTCCTCCTGATAGAGGATGTAACTGCTGGTCATCTCCCCATTGGAGTTACGGTGAGGATCGGAATACAGCAGCTCAAGGCCATTGGAGAAAACCCGCATCTTTCCCCACACCTGCTTGTCGTTCAGCAGATGCATGGTGACATGGAAGCCCTGCAGATCCTTCAAAACCCGATCTTTCTTGCGCTGGCGCAATACATTGGAGAACAATGCCGTCAGAAAGATCAGCAGAATGCTGACCAGTAAAACCTGATCCATATCAGCCTCGGTTTCCGGGTGGGTAAGCCAGTAAACCATAAACAGAAACGCATGTCGTTTCTGTGAAAGCCGTCATGCCGAAATGGGTGCGGTGGTGCTGTTCCGCTACCCGCTGGCGGAGGAGTGTATCCGGATCGACAGGAATTGCTCAGGAGGTCATCGAGCGATAGGGCAGAACCACAACAAATACTGTTCCCTTTTCCGTTTCACTGCGCAGGGTAATATCGCCGCCATGTGCCCGGGCAATGGCGCGCGCCAGGCTCAGCCCCAATCCACAACCGGGTTCGGAACGGCTCTGATCACATCGATAGAATCGGTCGAAGACCCGCTGCTGCGCCTCCGGCTCGATGCCTACGCCGGTATCCGATACCTTGATTTGGATGTCCTTGCCGTTCTTTTTCAGTTTGACACCCACCCTGCCCCTGGGACGGGTGTACTTGAGTGCATTGTCCAGCAGGTTGCCGAGCATCCGTTGCAGATAGGGGATATTGCCTTCGATACGGCAACCCGGTTCGACTTCGTGGTCGATCGAGATGCCCTTGTCTTCGGCCAGTGGTTCGTACAGCTCACAGGCATCGAGCACGATTCGTGAAAGATCGGGCTCCTGCCGCTCCAGCTCGGCAGCCCCAACCTCGGGCTCCACCACATCCAGCGTCGTATTGATCATGTGCAGCAGGCGGTCACACTCCTCCAGCGTGCTGACCTGGGCCTTTTCATGGTCCTCGATGGTTACTGCCGAAGAGAGCGCCTGCTCGGCACCGATTCTGATGCGTGCCAGCGGGCTGCGCAGATCATGGGCAATATTGTCGGTCATCTCCCGCATGCCGGAGATCAGCCCACGCAGCCGTTCGACCATGGTATTGAAGGTATCGACGAGGCGCTCGATCTCCTCCCCCTTTGTCGTCACCTCGACCCGTCGACCCAGCTTGCCGTGCACGACATCAATGGCCGCGCGGCTAACCTCCTCCACGCCACGCAGCGCCTGTCGTGCCATGAACCAGCCGGCCAGTGTGCCCAGCACAATCGACAACAGGAAGGCACCACCAAAAATGCTGACCAGCACATTCATGAAATCGTCCTTGCCTTCCAATGATTCACCCACCTGCATCTGGTAACCATGGCCTACCGGACCGGAGGCCAGACGCGCCGCACTTTCACCATCTGCCATCTCACCTTGGCCCGTTCAAGGGGGAACTTCACTATCATTCCGAGTAGAAATTCACTGAATATCCGGTGCCATATTAATCGTCGCATAATGATTGGCATGCCTGCCAACCTACGGGAGAATGCGCTTACTATTGGAACGATTAACAATTGGTTGTTACCAGACTCCTGGGTATAAACCCGTCTTATTCAAGGTGGCGGCTAAAGCCTATGATAAGTAAATGAAAACAATGACAAACCCTTGGCAGTCCCGTTTCACCCGAATGGTGAGAGGCTTCAGCCTATCACAGCCCTGGCTTGTTCTGGCACGCCTGCGCTTGCGCTTCACTCAAGTTGTAGCTATTGCTACAAATTTCGCTCCAGCGCGGCGCCCAGACGCACCAGTCCAGCGCCAGTATCCGCGATCCACAATGAATAAGGCGGGATAAAAGGTGCTACAGGCTCAAAATGAAATCTTCGATCATCTCATTTACCTGGATCATGGAGTCGAACCTGGACAAACGAATTCCGGTATCCGGCTACCGCTGTCTGGTAGCCACCAGTTTGCTGTTGCTGGCCTTGCTGCCCTGCGCCATTGCCGCAGACGGCCCAACCGCCCGCGCCTACCATTCACCGGAGGAACGCCGCGAAGCCGGTGTCGGGCATGCGCTTACGGACTGGCTGACCCTCTCCGGCCTGGCCGAGGTAGAACACGACTATTCCGGGAATACGCTGACTGACGGCCACCAGCTCAGGGGACACAGTGAGGCATCGCAAGTGATACAGCTGGGGCTGGAAGCGGAAATCTCGGAGTATCTGACCGCCAAAGCCGTTTACGAATATGAATTCGACCAGAATCATGGCCGCGCAGATGAAGTCCTGCTGGAATATGAAAAGGAATCCTGGAGCCTGTCGCTTGGCCGGGAATACCTGAATTTTGGTGAATACTTCAGCCATTTTGCGATAGACCCGCTACTGCAATTCGGTGAAACCAGAGCCGATGCGTTGACGGTAGGCTACCAGGTTTCTTCCCATCTCGAAGTCAGCGGATTTGTTTTCGACGGCGATGCAACCTCACCCGGTAACGCCCATTCCAGCCGGGACTATGGCGTGGGCCTGGAAGTGACAAGTGATGAAGAGGCACTGGCCCTTGGTCTGGGCTATCTGTCCGATCTGGCAGAATCCGATGAAGCCTTTCTGCTCGAATCCGGTCATCAGCATGACAGGCAGGTCGCTGCACTGAATGCCTATCTGCTTTTCACCATGCCGCATCATGAAATTACCGCAGAACTCATTATGGCACTGGACGCTTTCGCTGAGCTGGAAGCAGACATCGACAAACCTGTCGCCTGGAATCTGGAATTGGCCTGGATGCCGGTATCACGCTGGCAACTGGCCTTTCGAGTCGAAGGCAGTCGCGAGCTGGAAGACAAGCCCGAATCGCAATACGGCCTCTCCTCATCCTGGTTGCTGGGAAAGCATCTATACATGAGCATCGAGTATCTGTACGGGCGCTATAAAACCGGTTTTGCGACAGACGATGATGACAATGACCTGGAATCACGCCAGTCAGCGATGGCACTGGTATCCCTGGAGTTTTAGGCCGCCGAAAACCACCGCCATTTTCTAACTACAGGTGTTTCCCGCTACACCTGTAGCCGGCCGAATCACGTAGCCGCCCTGGATCACCCGAGAATAGGCACCACTAACCGTTTCGGTGGCCTCTCCGGTAACAATAAAGATCTGCTGTGCCAACCGATAGGCATTCGATGACTGGTCGGCATTGAGCTCGATATTCATTGGCACGCGGATCTCGCCCTGATAGCAGACGGTGACCTCCGCCTTGATATTGCTGCCGGTCATATTAAAGTCATCGCTCAGATCGGCGGTACGGACATCCTGCACCTTCTCACTGGAGGTACCGAGCAGGCCAGCCATATTCCATTTCCAGTAGATTGCCGATTCCGCAGTAATGGCCGATACCTTCTTCTGCTGCAGGTTACCTGCCATCTTTTTCTGTGAGGCAACGCCTCCGAGCATTGCAAGGGAAAAAATGACCGTGACCGGCATCAGCAGCATAATGGTGACCAGTGCGTTCCCGTGCTGTTGTTTGGCAAAGCGCATAACCTAACTCAAGTTGGAATAGTGGATGAGAAAGCGGATCGTCGATGGCGGCAGGTCGCCTGGCTGGATGGTCACTTCCAGCCAGCTGTTAACGACTGCCAACCAGTCGCCGGACGACATCTCGTCTGCCTTGTTGTAGTCATCGATACTGCCATCATCATTTGAATCGATTCCGTAGAGCACCCTGAGACCAAGTACTCTTACACGCCGGCTCTCCGGTCCACTGCGCGTACCGATGAGTTCCACCGGGGCCACCCCGGCTGAGGGTTGGCAAACGAGATGATCATTGCGAATACTCAGCGTGTGTTCATACTGGGTGTTGTTGGCTGTCGCATTGCCCTCGCAGTCGAATATGCCGGTACCACCGACAAAACGAAATGTGATCGAGTCATTGGGAAAGCTCCCGGTTGTACTGCCGTGCTCGTTCAGAACCTTGCGACTGGCCGACGCTGAATTGCCCTTGATGACCTGGCCACTCGACGGAAATTCCGTATCGGCAAGGAAAATCCGTTCCCGGTCGATACTCATGCCGGTAATTTCGACATTACCGGTCTGGCGCAGCAATCCGGCAATCATCGTTCCCAGTAGTGTCGTCTGCTCCTGGTACGATGCCTGGACCTGTTGCAGATTGAAGATACGTTTCCCGGAAATGAACAGCTGGCCCGCACCCGCAATAATCACCAGACCAAGGGTCATGCTGATCATCATTTCCACGAGTGAAAATCCACCGGTGCGAACGGCAGGGCCGCACCTTCGTCTGATCTGATCCGTGCAATTGGTATCGAAGCTCATTGGCTTTCTCCTTACAGCTTGACCAGCGCAGCGTAGACATTGGTGAGTACCGCGGCATCAGCCACATCTCCGGTTTCCGCAAACTGCTTCTGGCGCCAGCCCAAGGTAATCCTGAATTCCGGAGTCTCACCCGCAGCCGCAACATTTTCGATGACGGCATTTGCCTTGAAGACGGTGGTGACCCAGCCTTCCGCCCAGTGCCTGAGATCCGTCAAGGCGATATCTCCCGGGGCACAGCCACCTGCATCGAAGTCGCATCCGCTTTCGGAGAATACGAGGCCATAATCACCCAGATCCACAGTAGAGGAATAATCGGGCACGATGCCGCCATCCTCATCATCAGCCACGGAGATGGTCAGATCGAAGTCGGTGTCGAGGTTCTCCCAGAAAACCTTGTTGCTGTGGATCAGTGCTGCGAGGCTGTCCGCACTCAATGCCGCGAGTGAGCGCATATTGGCGTCCCGCGTGCTCGAGATGGAAACAAGCTGCGCGCTGGCAACACCGAGCATCATGAACGAGAGAATCATCAGGGCAATCAACACTTCGATCAGCGTCGAACCCTGCTGCTTGCCACGGTAAGGAGCGCAAACACCTTTTATGGAAGATCGATGTTTCATGGCTTACTCCTCTTCGGGGCAGGTTATGTTGTCATTATCGATGTCTTCGACAACACCATCATCGTCATTATCCTCGGCGAGCCGGACCCGGCCGGATCGTTCCAGCCACAACGCCCTGGCCTGATGCCGGTTGCGATCTTTCGGGCAGAGCACGAGCGTATCGGTGCGGTTGGAGAAACCGTAGCGGTTGAAGGTAAAGACGGCGTTGCCATTCAGACTGCGTATGTGGTCGTGTCCGGAAAACCCATTGAAAACGAGGATTTTTTCTGCCGGTGCCGCAGCAGGATAAACGAGCCAGCCTTCTGACCACGCGGCATCTCCATCACAGTTAACGGTGCCATCGCTATCGGCACTGGCCGTGCATATGGCCACATCGGCACCACGCTTCAGCGCCTCATTGCGGGCCACATGCATGGCAACGGATAATTTGTTGATACGCGCTACCATACGGTTACTGGTTTGCAACTGCGTCAGGCTTGGCAGGGCAATGGATGTCAGCACTGCCACCACGACAATGACGATCAACAGCTCCACCATAGTGAAACCTCGGATTCGGCTTTTCATGGTTCAGTTCCAACATGCCTTCGCAGTCGGCGCAGGATCAGCTGATGTGGAAATGCCGCGCTCGCCCGTATGCTTGAGCGTGAATGTGCCGCATGGATCACTGTTCTGGCTGCCGGTACTCGTTGGCGTCGCTGAAAGCGTGTAACTGGAGGTGGAACTTGCGCTGACTGAAACATTGTAGCGTCCCGAATCGGTTGCAACGCTGTTGCCGCCATATCCCAGAGACGTCATGTTGTTCGCATATTGTCCATTGCGAATCAGATGGGTTTCCTGTCGAACGGCAGACTGAAGCAGAAGCTGTTTGGCTTCCTGACGTGCCGATTTCTTCAGGTGGCCCGTATAGCTGGGAATGGCAACAGTGCCGAGAATGGTAACGACAGCCATGACAATCATGACCTCGGTAAGTGTAAAGCCCTTGTTCTTCATTTTATGTTTTCCCTTTTTTTATTTTTCGAATCGGGATGACAGATTGGCTGTCTTGATAATTTATAACTACTCAGCTACTGCTTATACTAATCGTTGCAATAGAAAATGCATTCCCCCCGTAGGTTGGGCAAAGGAGGAACGACGTGCCCAACGCAAAGGCTGCCCTTTTTCATCCCAGGAACGCCCTTTGGAAAAAGGCGTTTCCAACAGGGTTTAATTCAACGTTTTTCTTACTATCTTGTAAATACGTTCTGCCTGGCTCCAGACCTTTTCCTGCCCTACATAGATATCCATCGTCGGTTTGTGCTCCGGGTTGTCGGCGGGATCCATGAAGACCAGGCTTGGCGCGGTTGCGATGCCACTGTAATCAAGCGTAATCCAGCGGTCCGGCTTGATGACTTCATCAACTTCATCCAGATCGATCAGGGCACGGGCATCGAGTAGTGATACCAGGTAGAACTCGTTGCGTGTGGTAACCCCTTCACATACGGAGCCATTGGCGGAAAAGGCATTGAACATTACACTGCCGGCAAGAATTCTTGCCTCGGAAATCACCTTGCGCCCCGCAGGAAGGGTAATGTACCAGCCTTTCTTCAGCGCCAGACGGGATTTCACAACAGCTGCGTCATCAGGGTCGGAGCCGGGACCCACAAGGTCGTTGGTGAGATCGAACAATACATCGTGCTCAATGGTTGTTGGCAACTCTTCACCATTCTTTTCCGATTCATCGAATACCACATAGAAACGGTCGGTGATGTTCTTGTTCAAAGGATGAGCGCGATAACCCGAGCCAATGGCAAGCGCAAGTTTCTCATTCCCGTTGCGGATGACTCGAGAGATGGCTGGTGGATAGTAGAAGCGTCGATTGTCGGCAACCCCATCGCCGGCAAGCACCGCTACCCGGTGGACAACATAATTGCTGCCTTCGGTGATGCTGTCGCCATCTGGCAGATCTATGCTCCAGAGCTGCCCCCCCATGTCACCCACATAGATACGGTCGGCGAGGTTGTCGTCATCGAGATCGACCACCCTGGGCTCAGCAGGGATGCTGTACTTCATGTCCACAACCTGCCTGCTGAAATGATCCCCATTGGCACCCAGGGACATCAGCACATCTCCGCTATAGGCGTCGACGATATATAGCCCGGCCCCCTGGTCATCCGCGTGACGCTGGGCGTAGCCATCCTGGTCTGTATCGTAGCCGGCGCCGAATACCAGAACCTTTCGCTGGTCGCCGCCATCCCGGATTGTCGTCAGTACCATTCTCGACCAGCTTTGGCCCAAACCGGAAAAACCGTCCCGCTCAGGATCAATGCGCCACAACAGTATCGGATTCTGCGGATCAGTCACGTCCATTGCGTAATAGGCCTTGCCACCACGGCGCATACCGAAATAGAGAATGACATGATCTGCTCCGGCAACGAGCTTGCCATCGCCATTGATATCCTCCGCCAATAGGGTCATCGGCCCATCAAGACCATAGATATGCTGGCCGCTGGTGCCATTCGCCTTGATGGCAGCAAGGTTGCCGATCAGTTCGTGGGGCATGAAGGCAAATAACTCATCTCCACCACTCGTATCATTCGTGGTTGTCGGATGGGTCACATCGAACGCGTGCAAATACCCGAGATTGTTCATTGTAAACAGGATATCGCCACGGTCTCCACCATAATGGACCACGGTTGGAACCGCATGCAACGGTGCCTTCATCTGTGCGGAGCGTGCCCAATCGATGAGCGCCTCGCGGGTTGCTGCATCGGCAGTGGGTGGAAGCCCGAGCATGGTGCTCGTCAGCGCAGTGTTGGTAGCGGTCAGCAACAGCGCTTCATCTTCACTCAGCTTGAGACTAGCGGGAGCACCGTCCCTGGTGTTCACATAGAGAGTACGGCTGTCAGGGTCCAGTCGATTCCGCAGGCCACCGGCAGTAACGTTGGAGCCGTCTGCATCCTCACTCCAGAAACTCCGGGTGCCACTCTCGTATTCCGCTCCATTGCCACCATCGCTGACAGCCAGTTTTCCGTTCACATCGAGAATACCTTTGGGTCCGAGGAAATAGCCCTTGATATTGCCCTCCCAACTCCGTTCGTTACTGGGTACGAACTGTCCGATATAGGTCTTTCGGGCAGTGGACATGCGGTTGTTGTCAATGCTGAGCGAGATGCCGGTCAGACTCTGATTCTTGCTGGTAATGCTCGAAATGATGGAAGTGATGGATGCAACCAGGCTATTGACATTATCGGCCTCGTAGAATTGCCCACCGCCCTTTGCCGCAAGCAGGCGAAGGTATTCCTGAGCCTCTGTTGCGCCCGTACCATTGATACCAAAACCAATCGTATAGGTTTCCACCGAAGATTGCTCCAGCGCAGGAATCTGGTCATATTCGTGCAAGAACTCGACAATCTCTGGACCGCAGTTGCCCCAGCGGTATTTTCCGCCTGGCTGATTGAAAACGCTGTTGCTCAGGTCTGTACACGTGACATCGTGTACGGAGCTGATACGTTCCTCATTTGGAACTACCGCATTGGTGCCGTAGTAGATCAGGTTACGAATATGATAAGGGCTTTTGACTCGCCCGTTTCGTACATCACCTCTATCGACACTGTTTTTGGAGGGTGCGCCATCGGAAAGCAGAACGATCGCATTTTTCTGACACTGCATACCAATCGGGCTTTTATACTTTCGAGTATCGCTGATCGTCTGGCGGTAACGGTATCGGCATTCCCGATAGACCTGGTTCTCATTGCGTCCACCTACACAGACATCGCGCTCTTCCCATTGGTCGCATTGCTCCAGATTCTTCCATTTCAGGCATTCGGCATTGGTGATATCGGCACTGGTACAGCATTTTCTCTGGTTTCCATTCAACCAGGCGTTGGCGTTGTTGCCTGGCCCTGTAATGCAGCTGTTGTGAACCGGGTAACTCTTGCTGATACAGACATCTTTCGTTGTTGGGGTACACTTTTTCTTACCATAGAACTGGCATTCGAAGAGGCTGTCGTCGGGAATTTTTGCGCAATCGTTTCTATTGCTGTTGGGGCGAGCCGAATAGTCCCTGCATTTTCTTTCGTACACACCCTTTCCCTTGGGTGTATCGGGGGCAACGTAGTCTTTTGTGACCTGTCTGCTACCGGTATAGCTTGCCGGATTGGCGGCTCTCCAGCTACCACCGCGATAGTGTGGCGGATTTCTGGAATTATCCCAGCGTCCAAAGGTGCCAGATTTTCCCAGATGCACATTGCTACCGCGGAAATAGCGGGCTGCTTCGTACAATGCCTCGACGGTAGGTGTCTGGCCACTGGCCTGGTTTGCCGTGACCAGGTTCTGGATGACCTGCCGGACAGTCGTGCCTGCAGGAATGTCTGGATCGATATCATGGGCGTCGTTGTCTATTCCCGACACCGGGAACTTGATTCCGTTGCCGCGGCTGTTGCGGAAGTCCATGTAGCCGATATTGATATCGGAACCGAAGTCCTGAGAGAGAATTTCGCCGATGGCATTCTTCAGGATGGTTAACCGGGAAGGGTCGGATCTACCCGGGCTGCTGCCCAATGGGGTCTTGTTCATGGATGACGAGCTGTCGAAGATGAACAGGAGATTTGGAGCCTGATCTACCCTTGAGGTATTTGCATACACTTCCAGGTCATCGGCACAGGCAATCCCGAACACCATGGAAAGTATGGACAACATCAGGATTTTCGACAGGCGCATTCTTGCATTCCACAGTCAGGTTTCAGGTGCCTTTCATATCGGTAGTGGAAGCTGAAACTTTAGAAAAGCATAGCTTGCAAGGAAGGCGGGCAGATCAGGTGCCGGCTTTCCCTGACGAGCAGCAATTGGCCCGTTTTGCCGGGTGTTGTGGTCTACTCTTGATGGTTGGTGGCTTGCGATGATGACAACAGCATCTTCACACCGGCAATCAGTCTTGCATATTTGATGGCATCCTCACGCTTGGGGATGGCATTTATCGTTGCACAATTATTGGTACGCATATGGTATTGATCGTTGCACAGGTTTTCGCGAGTCATTTCACCCTCTCCCTGGAAAGGCGAGGGACTGTTGTGGCAAAAACCTGTGCAACGCTCTATAGGTTGGCCAAAGGGGTTTGCGACGTGCCCAACATTTCCGCCTTTGCGTTGGGCACGTCGACCCTCCTTTTGCCCAACGGGGAATGCGTTTACCAATGCAACGATCAATATCCATGGCCTGTGGGAGGTCGGCTTCATCATCAGTACCAGGACATTGCCAGCATTGAAACACTGGAACTACTCGCTGAGTAGTTGCGAAATGCTTTCCGAATGTCAGCCAGTGGCTACACGCTGAATTCTGCCAGCCACAGATCATGTTTGTTGCAGAAGCTGGTAGCGTAGATCACGGGGTGTTTTCCCGATACTTCGAAAACTGATATGGCTGCTTCATCGCTCGGGCGGAAGGTGTTTTCACCAAGTACTTCACCGTCCGCGGAAACGAGTGTATGTCTCACGATATAATGCTTTTCCGACATGCCATGTTTGGTTTCGACCGTTACCTTGTTGCCATTGAGGGTTACAACCGGGAGATGGCTGCCTACCTTCTTGGCCCATTTCCCTGGATTTTCCCTGGTATAGATAATGCCAGCAAATGAGGTATTACCCGCCACGGCAGGAGTGAGATTGATGGCGCCAAGACCTGCGCCAAGTGCCAGTGATATCTTGAGAAAGTCTCTACGGGTTTTCATGTATGCTCCTGATTTTGTCATTTTCAAAAGTTCATAGCCTGACACAGGCAGGAGCCCAACGCCCTGCCGCGTAGCCGTATCGGGAATTTTTCCTCCCACCCCCCAAGCCCTTGCCGCCCAGCTACTGGAGTTGACCGTTTGTAAGAACGTCAACCACCAACGACCTGAGCCTCAACAAAAATACGATCCCGGTACTCCGGTATGACACCAGCAAAAGTAGACTTGTATCTACTCAGCAACTGCCTATGCAAACTACTTGCTGAGTCGTTACGCGGACTTTACTCATCGACCTGGTACACCATCAAATCAGGTTTGATGGTGTACCGGCGGCAGACTTATCTGGCCTCGCATAAACTTCAGAAAGGTGGAAAAACCATGAAAATGAAATCACCTCATATGCTAATGCTCATCCTGTTCGTGTCGGCACTTGCAACGGGATGTATCGAAGAAACGGGAGTGGGAGATGAAAGCCGCTCTGGCAGCTACACATCTTCGAGCGGTAATGACTGTAACTTGCAGGAACTCATTTCGGAATCCGACCGCCAGGCGGCCAATAGTTGCGGTATCCAGGCCTCCTCGCAAATTGCAAACGCGGACACCTATTATTATGCAGCGGTAAAAGCCTGTAAAACCGGAGAAACCGGCACCAATCCCGACACGGGTGCAACCACAACCTATCGTGACACCTACGAGATTTACGCCAAGACCGCCCGGTACGCTCTGGATGTTGTCGGCAAACTGGGGTGTGGGGCATCGTCATCGAGTTCGGGGCGATCACCTTCACTGGATACTCGTGAGCCTGAAGAACATTTCAACCTGTGTGTAGGCTATATCAACAATGGCTACAAGGCACAGGGAAGTTGCTATGGACCAACAACAGGCAGTTCCTGTGGCAACAGCCAACTCAATTTTCTTTCACAGTACGATACCAGCTACCGCTGCATTTCCGCCAGGGACAGCTGGTTGAACAACGCCTTTGACTGATTATTCGAGCACAGATGCAGCAGCACTTGAAATATCTGGCATTGTTCGCTGCTGGTGTGTTGCTTGGATTCTGGTTTAACCCTACTCCAACAACACCGGTAGCTGTTCCAACCTTGCCATATGTACACGCTGATTGCGGTCCGGTGGAAGCCCGGCGGGCCGTCGATTCCGTACCTGTACCTGCCACGGCAGCCACTTCACCACTGAGGCAGGCTGCTGACGAATTCAGGATATTTGCGCTTTCCGAGTCATTGCAGAGCAATCTCGAGCAGCCCGGAACAACGCTACGAAAGGCGGTCAGAAATGCGCTGAATCCGCTTGATGATGCCACGCTCTATCATCTTGCAACCAGCATGGGGTTTATCAGCAAACCACAGCTGGACAGCTTTGAAAGCCCGCGTGATGCCATTTATCGCCTGACGGAAATTGCACTGGACGGGTTGGTTGACAAGCAGGATTCTGGCACCATTGAAAAAGAGCCTCCACCAGGAGTACGGCCGGTCACCTTCAGCACGCAATACGAGCCCGGTAGCCGAATTCTGCCCAGCCAGGACTTCTTTGAGCAGGCCAACCAGAGTATTTACGCAATCTTTTCAACTGATGGTTACGATCGCTATCAGGTGCTGGTCAAATGGTATCGGGTTAATCCAGCCCAAATGATCACAATGAAAATACTGCCGATAAAGACCGCTACCACGATCAACTATGTCAGGCATACCAGGCCCGACGGCTGGCCTCCGGGCGACTACAGGGTGGAGATTCATAGCGCCGATGACCTGATGGAAAAACTGGCAGAAGGCAGCTACAGCGTTTATTGATTCGAATTCCGAAGTTTGGGTAGTACCTGATTGCCCATGGCTTTACATCAAATCCTGAAAACGGCTCCTCATTCAAACCGTGATACCCCTGTCACTATGGCCTGGATGCCAATCTTTCCGGTATGACAAAGGGAGCAGCAGTCAAACAGATACTCTCTGCAGAAACCAGAATGCCGCCAGCAAGCCAACGGCCAACGCCATGACTCTGAGTGCCGATCGCCCCCAGGGTTGCCTGAGAACGAAAAAATGGAGGAGTGGAAACAGCAGCAGGATAATCAGCAACTGCCCTGCTTCCACCCCCAGATTGAACATCAGTAGCGCACTGGCACGGTCGGCACCCAGCCCCATTTCCTTCAGGATGTAGGAAAATCCAAAACCGTGCACCAGCCCAAAAGCAAAGGTTGCCATCCAGCGATGGCTCTTGCGGGCACGCAACGTCATCACCCAATCTGTGCCACAACGGGCGGGTGACAAGACAAGAAATGCCGTCCATGCCACATAGAGGATCGACAGGGCAATCAGTGGTTCAGTGACAGTTGGAGGCAATGTGACGATATCGAAGACAGACAGCCCCAGTGTAATCGAGTGGGCCACGGTAAAGGAGGTGATCAATCCGGCCAGACGTGAAAGTGCGGCAGGAATCAGCAGTAGCGCAGCAACAAACAGCACATGATCATAACCCTGCAGGATATGCACAACGCCCAGCCGGAAAAATTCGGGATCCAGGGACGGAAATAACGGGAAGGATGTATCCGTGCTCGCCGCCTTTCCGGGCAATACATTGATTGTACGCCCCCCCTGCTCCGCCGGTATATGGCTGCTCTCGGC
>CAYTPO010000075.1:0-21714 GCA_964439815.1 uncultured Thiotrichales bacterium | reverse complement strand
CGGCAGCCCTCAAGCCCTATCTGGCTGACCTGGGTATCGAGTATTTCTTTGTCGAGGAGCCGATCGTATCGATGGCGGAGAGCAGGTTGACGAACAATTCCTATTGCGCCTTTTGTGCGCGCATGAAGCGTGGCCTGATGTACAAGACCTGCCGCGAACACGGCTACAATGTGCTGGCGCAGGCGCAGCATCTCGATGATCTGGCGGAGAGCTTTCTGATGTCGGCATTTCATGGTGGCCAGCTGAAAACGATGAAGGGTAACTACGTGATCGATGAGGGGGATCTGCGGGTGATCAGACCATTGATCTATGCGCGGGAGAGGCAGCTGCGGGATTTTGCCAGCGAGGCGGGGCTGCCGGTGATCGAGGAGAATTGTCCGGCCTGCTTCGCCATGCCGACCCAGCGCGAGCACATGAAGCAACTGCTCCATATCGAGGAGCAGCAGAATCCAACCTTGTTCAAGACTTTGAAGACAACCATGATGCCACTGATCCGACAAGGGTTGCCCGAGTAACGCAATGGGCTCCACGGCTGTCTTGTTGTTGCGGCTGTTCAGTCGGCTGCCACTGTCGTTCAATCACTGGGTCGGGCGTTGCCTGGGCGCCCTGGTCTGGCGCTTTGGCAAGCGGGAGCGGCAGGTGGCGCTGGCCAATCTGCAGTTCTGTTTTCCTGACAGTGACAGGGAATGGCGGCAGCGGATCGCCCGGCAGTCGATCATGTCCATGGGGGAAGCGATGCTGGAGGCGCCCCGACTGTGGCATCTCAGCAGCGAACAGCTGATGCGGCGGCTGGAGAACCCGGACGTGCTGGAGGAAATCCTCGCCGTTTATCGGCAAGGCAAGGGGTTGGTCATTGCGTCTCCCCATCTCGGGAGTTGGGAGTATGCCGGTCTGTTGTTCGCAGCCCATACGGCAATGATCAGCCTGTTTCGCCCTCCCAAGCACGAGCGCGCCGGAGACTACATCAAAAAGGCCCGCCAGCGCACCGGGGGTGTGTTGGTGCCAACAGATGGCAGCGGTATCCGGGCCTTGAGTCGTGCGTTGATAAGGGGTGATTGCATGGGGATGCTGCCTGATCAGGAACCTTCGCGTGGCAACGGCGTCTATGCGGATTTTTTTGGTCGTCCTGCGTATACAATGTTCCTGCTGCCACGACTGGTGCAAAAGCGTCGGCCACCGGTATTCTTTGTATTCAGTGAACGGCTTGCGGGTGGGCGCTTTCGATTGCACAGCCTGCGGGCAGAGGAGGCGCTCTATAGTGCCGATCCCGCAACGGCTTGTGCTGCGCTGAATCGGAGCGTCGAGACGCTGATCAGGCTACGCATCGATCAGTACAACTGGAATTACAAGCGGTTTCTGGCGCAACCGGATGGAAGTGATATCTATAAGCAGGGTAATGACTCACCTGAGTCTGAGGTTTAAACGGGGATGAATATTGCGCGATACGGGTTTCTCGGTGGTTTCGGGAAATTCCGGCGCTACCACCGGTCAAGCGGATATTTCTTGAGCCGATGGGAAATGGTCATTTTGCCAAACCCTTGTAAACTCCCGTTTTCTGCCTTGATCTGATGGATTTCAGAGGCAATCTGAGCAGTTACTGCATATGTGAACTACTCGCTGAGTCGTTACCAAACAGGAAAAACTATGACAGCCCAACTCCAATCCCTACCCGTCCTGCAATTGAAGAGGAACGAAGACCGTCGCATTCGTCAGGGACATTGCTGGGTGTTCAGCAATGAGGTCGATACCACCAATACACCATTGAAGGCCTTTTCACCGGGAGATATCGTGGCGATACGCGATATCAAGGGCAAGGTGCTGGGCACCGGCTATGTCAACCCCAACTCACTGATTGCTGCACGCTTGGTCAGCCGCGATCCGCACTATCCATTCAATGCGTCACTGATCGTGCACCGCATCAAGGTTGCGCTGGCCATGCGCGAAAAGCTGTTTCCCGCACCCTATTATCGGCTCCTCTTTGGTGAGAGTGATGGCCTGCCGGGGCTGGTGGTCGACCGTTTCGATGATGTGCTGGTAGTGCAGATCACCACGGCCGGCATGGAGCGGCAACGCCAGGCGATCATCGATGCGTTGAACAAGGTGTTGTCGCCCGATGTCATTATGTTGCGCAATGACAATGCCATTCGTGATCTGGAAGGGCTGGAACGCTATGTCGAGGTGGCTCAGGGCAAGATGCCGGAGTCTGTCGAACTGTATGAGCATGGCAACCCTTTTGTAGCACCACTGGCTGGTGGACAGAAGACGGGCTGGTTCTTCGATCAGCATGACAATCGCCGTGATCTGGGGCGCTGGGTGAATGGAGCCAGGGTGCTCGATGTCTTCAGCTATATCGGAGGCTGGGGCATACAGGCTGCGAAGAACGGTGCTGCCTCGGTACTGTGCGTCGATGAATCACCGCTTGCAATGGAGTATCTGCAAAAGAATGCGGAACTCAACGAGGTCGATGATATTGTCAGCGGCCTGCAGGGCGAGGCGTTTGCAGCGCTCAAGTCCCTGAAGGAGGCGGGTGAAACCTATGATGTCATCGTTGTCGATCCACCGGCGTTCATCAAGCGCAGGAAGGACTACAAGAAGGGGCTGGAGGCCTACCAGCGCATCAACGGGTTGGCCATGCGGCTGTTGAGTCGCGATGGTCTCCTGATCAGCTGTTCCTGCTCCCACCATCTCGGACGTGCCGATCTCATTCAGGCGCTGAACCGGGCGGTGCGACATATCGGTGGGCGTGAGCTGCAGATTGTCGCACAGGGCTTCCAGGCGGCTGATCACCCGATTCACCCGGCCATCCCGGAAACCGAATATCTCAAGGCGGTTTTCAGCCGCGTTGTCCGTTAGCAAGCGAGAACAGCAGCCATGTTGACCTATCCACACATCGATCCTGTTGCGCTAAGTCTGGGGCCGATCAAGATTCACTGGTACGGCCTGATGTATCTGGTGGGTTTTGCCTGTTTCTGGGCGCTGGGTTCACTGCGCGCCAGGCGCGAGGAATTTGCCATCAAGCCCGAGGAAGTCAGCGATTTCCTGTTTTACGGGGCGGTGGGGGTGGTGCTGGGCGGGCGGATCGGCTACGTGCTGTTTTACGGCTTCGAGGATCTGCTGGCCGATCCGCTCTCCATCTTTCGGGTTTGGGAAGGTGGCATGAGCTTTCATGGCGGGCTGATTGGTGTGATCGTCGCTATCGCGCTGTATGCGCGTAAGCTCCATACCGGCTTCTTCAATATGGCGGATTTCGTGGCGCCTATGGTGCCACTGGGATTGTTTGCCGGCAGGATTGGCAATTTCATCAATGGTGAGCTTTGGGGCAGGCCCACGGAGGTACCCTGGGGGATGGTGTTTCCTCATGTCGATCTTCTGCCACGTCATCCATCGCAACTCTATCAGGCCGCGCTGGAAGGCTTGCTGCTGTTCGTGATTCTGTGGGCCTATTCGGCGAAGCCGCGACCGGCGGCTGCGGTATCGGGGTTGTTTCTGGTTGGCTATGGGGTATTCCGGTTTATTGTCGAGTTCTTTCGTCAGCCGGATGCCCAGCTGGGATATGTGGCCTTTGGCTGGATGTCACAGGGGCAGCTGCTGTCGCTGCCGATGATTGTGGGTGGCCTCGCCCTGATGGGGTGGGCCTATTGGAGAGCAAAGGCATGAAACAGTATCTTGAACTGATGCGCCATGTGCGCGAAAACGGCACGAAGAAGGAAGATCGCACCGGTACGGGCACGCTATCGGTCTTTGGATACCAGATGCGCTTTGATCTGGCGGAGGGATTTCCGGCCGTTACCACCAAGAAGCTTCATCTACGGTCGATCATCCATGAGCTGCTGTGGTTTCTCAGGGGTGATACCAATATCGCCTATCTCAAGGAAAATGGTGTTTCCATCTGGGATGAGTGGGCGGATTCGCAGGGGGATCTGGGACCCGTCTATGGTTCGCAGTGGCGCTCGTGGCCGACGGCCGATGGACGCCATATCGACCAGATCGGTATGGTGCTGGCGCAGCTGAAAAACAACCCGGATTCGCGTCGGATCATTGTTAGCGCCTGGAATGTGGGTGAGATCGACAATATGGCGCTGCCCCCCTGTCATGCGTTCTTCCAGTTCTATGTGGCGGATGGGAAGTTGAGCTGTCAGCTCTACCAGCGCAGTGCGGATATCTTTCTTGGCGTACCTTTCAATATCGCCTCCTATGCGCTGCTGACCCTGATGATGGCGCAGGTTACCGGGCTGCAGCCGGGGGAGTTTGTCCATACCCTGGGAGATGCCCATCTCTACCTCAATCACCTGGAGCAGACGGACCTGCAATTGAGTCGCGAGCCTCTGGCGTTGCCCAGTATGAAGATCAACCCCGATGTCACCGATCTTTTTGCATTTCGCTATGAAGATTTCGTACTGCAGGGGTATGAGTCCCATCCGCATATCAAGGCGCCGGTAGCGGTATGAAGATCTCGCTGATTGTCGCGATGGATCGGCAGCGGGCCATAGGCCGCGAGGGGAAGATCCCCTGGCGGTTATCCAGCGATATGAAATTCTTCAAGACAACCACAATGGGCAAGCCGGTGATTATGGGCCGCAAGACCTGGGAGTCGCTGGGGCGGCCACTACCGGGCAGGCTGAATATTGTGATTACCCGCTCGACCGATTACATGGCGGATGGTGCCACGATTGTGCATACGCCGGATGCAGCGCTGCAGGTGGCTGAAGATGCCGGAGAAGTCATGATTATCGGGGGTGCCGAGATCTATGCGTTGTTCCTGCCAAAGGCAGATCAGCTCTATCTGACGCAGGTCGATACCGTGGTGGAGGGGGCGGACGCCTGGTTTCCCGAGTATGCCGAGGAGGAATGGAAGCAGGTTGCTGAAGTATCGGTTGCTGCCGATGAGAGAAACAGCAGCAGCTTTCGAATCAGAACGCTCCTGAAGGCGTCATGAGTCCGTGGCGCAGCTTTGCCGGCGTAGATCGCAGATAAGGCGCGTATCAGCTGCACGGACGCTGGGTGCCACGAGCGAAAGCGGTGTTTACCGTCGGTCAATACGCTTTTTGGGTCCGATTCTAATTGATGCGAACCTTTGCGGTGGAGGTCTCTTCCGCTGATCGTGCGCTGCTGGGAGCTTTCCTGAAAGGCGTCACATTGCCACTGTACTGGTTCATCTCGCGATCCATGTGGGAGCGATCAATGGCGGACAACTGGGTTTCGCTGTGGTGTATGGTTCGTGTGATCTGCCGATGCTCTTCAGCCTTCTGGTAAGGACACAGGCGGGATACGATTTCGCGCGATACGTAATAGAGTGCAAAGGCACCGATAATCACCAGAACCGATAGTGTCACATCCAGCGTGGTCACGATAGTCACCAGTCCAGCCAACGCCGCGGACTTGTACAGCAGTGAGAGGAGGAAGTTTAAAGCCTTACAATCCTTTGCTGACAAAAGATCACCTTTGGTAGTTTGTATTGTAAATAATTATTGATTTGCAGCGACCTTTTCGGGAGATGCAGATTGAATCGTACTCTCCCTTTATGTCAAAAAGGAGAATTCTATCGCAAAAAAACTACCTTTTATCGTGCTCGGCGGTATGTCTGACTCCTGTTACACACAGACTGGATCCAGAAACCTGGAACTGGATATCAAAATCATGTAATCGCATGCCATAACGTCGGTTTTCCGGGGTGCGCCGGTGAAAGGCAGGTCTGGGGTCCTGCTGCAACAACGCCTTGATCAGCGTGGCCAGATCTCCGGATTGCAGGGATGACAGGGTATGGCACTGTGCCTGGGCTTCCGGTGTAAAGGTGATGTTCAGGGCTGCTGGTGTGCTCTGGGCATAGCCGTCGCATGATTCGGGAATGGCATCGGAATATCCCAGATAGGGTTTGATATCGATCACCGGGGTCTCGTGCAGCAGGTCATGTCCGGCAATATGCAGGATGATGCCATTGTCCGTCAGGTCGATTTGCTCCAGCGAAACGACTGACTGGCCAATCGGGTTGGGGCGAAAGTTGGAGCGGCTGGCAAATACGCCGACCCGTGTCTTGCCGCCCAGACGCGGTGGTCGTACGGTGGGCTTCCAGCCTGCGGCTGCCGTCTGGTGGAACAGGAACAGTACCCATATATGGGAGAAGACATCCAGACCACGCACACAGTCGGCGCGATTGTAGGGTGGCAGCAATTCGATCCGACACTTGATCTCGGGTACCAGACCGGGTTGGCGAGGAATGCCGAATTTCTCCCGGAAGGGGGAGTGGACAATACCGATGGGTTCAATGTTGACGGTGGCGGTCATCGTGCTCTCCGGGTGTGATAATGATCCGGCCGCCGCCACCCGGGGCCTTGGCCAGTGTCAGCTTGAAGCCATAGGCATGGGCGATATCATCCGCCACTGCAAGGCCGATACCCTGGCCGGCTGCGCGATTATCGGCACGTTGACCGCGTTGCAGCAGCCGTTGGGTGTTGTCAGGAAAGCCGGGGCCATCGTCATCAATGATCAGGCAGCCCTCACGGACATGAATGGTGACCTCCGAGCGTCCGTATTTTGCAGCATTGTCGAGTAGGTTGCCACACAGCTCCATCAGGTCGTTGGCTTCGATTCGCAGCGAAAAATCCTCGGGTACCATGAGTTTGAAGTGAATTCCCTTGTCGGCGTAGACCTTGCCCAGCGCGTTCTGCAAACGCAGGAGTACTGGCTTGACTGGTAGTGGTGAGGTAATGGCCTTGACGCCTGCCGAGGCGGCACGCTTGAGCTGGTAGCCGACGATTTCGTCGATACGTTGCAATTGCTGACGTAACACGGGATCTTGTGCCGGAGCGGGTGAGTTCCTGATAACCGCCAGTGGCGTCTTCAGGCTGTGGGCCAGATCCGAGAGCGCGTGGCGAAACCGGAGCTGTTGATTGTGCTGGTGTTCGAGCAGCATGTCGAGACTCTGGGTGAGCGGCTGGATTTCGTCCGGGACGCTGGTAGATATACGGTCCGCTGTGCCATTGCGTATGGCATCCAGATCGTGACGAATGGCTTGCAGAGGTTTCAGTCCCCAGTACATCAAGCCGCCCAGCATTGCCAGCAGCGCAGCAGAGATCAGCAGCAGCCAGAGCCAGAGTCGGTAGCTCAGTCGGGCACGTTCCGACTGGAGTGGACTGGCTGTATCCGACACCGTGATCGAAAAGCGCTGCACGTCGGAATCCTCGTCACCAAAGATCCACTCCAACCCATAGTGGAGGGAAAAACCGGGGTGATCGATGAACTGCCACTGATCGACACCGGGAAAAGGTGGGGTGGCAGGCGTGCCGAGTGTCGAGGGGGATTGCCACAACAGCTTCCCGTCGTCGCGATGGATGCTGGCGCTCAGCCCTGAACCCGGTTGTTGCAGTCGGGGAGCGGGTACCCTTCCAAGGGGTAGCGTGACCTCTCCGGCTGGTGCGATATCGGCGGCCCCCAGCAGGCTGTAGGCCATGCCTTGCAGGCGGTCGAATTCGGCATGACGGGTATAGCGTTTCAGCGCATCATCCAGCGCGAGACCGGTCAACAGGATGAAACAGAGCAGAATCGCACCGGCGCTGATGAGCAGTCGCCAGCGCAGTGAATTGAAGATCGACCCGCGTTTGGTCTGGCGATGATGAGTGTCCGTCATGCAGTAATACCAGAAGGCTGGTCAGTGGGTGGTACGCTGCAGGCTCCAGCGGTAGCCGCGTCCACGCAGTGTCTCTATGGGATTCAGGTTGCTGTCAGGATCGAGTTTCTTGCGCAGCCGGCGAATGAAAACCTCGATCACATTACTGTCGCGTTCATCTCCCTCGGCGTAGATATGGTCGGTCAGGCGGGACTTGGACAGTACCTCGCCTGCGTGGAGTATCAGGTATTCGAGCAGGCGATATTCATAGGCGGTGAGGTTGAGTGGCTGGCCATCGAGCTGCACGATCTGATCCTGCGTGTTCAATGTGACCGGTCCGCTTTCAAGCTCCGATTGTGTCCAGCGGCCGCTGCGGCGGATCAGGGCGCGGATGCGGGCAAGCAGTTCTTCCATGTGGAAAGGCTTGGCGAGATAGTCGTCGGCACCTGCTTCAAGTCCTGTTACCTTGTCCTGCCAGTGATCACGGGCAGTGAGAATCAGCACTGGATAATCACGACCCGCCTGGCGTAGTGATTCAATGACTTCGATGCCATCCTTTCCCGGCAGGCCCAGATCGATAATGGCTGCATCCAGCGGGAACTCCCTGGCCATCCATTCGCCATCGATACCATCGCCGCAGCTGTCCACGACAAAGCCCTGGGCTTCCAGTGATTCCCTCAATTGAGCTTGAAGTTGTGGTTCGTCCTCGATGATCAGAATGCGCATCAGTCTCTCGTCCTGCCGGATTCCTGGTCGATGTGGATTACCCGGATGCGGCCATTCTTGAGCATCTTGATCTGGTAGCGGCCATTGTCCTGGCGGCGAATATCCAGCACCTTTCCACCGTAGTTGCGTTGTGCCATGCTGACGGCTTCCTCGCGGCTGAGCTTCCCTCGAACGTGTTTGGGAGCAGCCTCCAGTGCGGTGGCTGCCAGCAGCATTATCAGGGTGATGGATAGTATCTTCATTGCATTGAAACAGTTAATCCAGAGGTGTGAGCCTGACGCGAAGCCGGATGCGGTCACCGGGGTCGTGGTCCATGCGGGTGGTAAAGGTTTGCCCGTGATAGCGATAGGTCACACGATAACCATCCAGCCTTTCCCGCGAGCTGTTCTCGTAAACCGTATGGCAACGCTCTTCGGCGCCGCGGCGGAACTTGCGCTTGCCATGGTGCCGCTGGCTCGCATCGTACCCTATGGCAGAGCCTATGACTGCACCGGCAATCTTGGCGCTGTCAGAGTGTCTGCCGATATTATGGCCGAGTGCGCCGCCGAGTACACCACCGATGATCATGTTTCTGGCCGTATTGTCACGGTGATTGTCATCAGCGGAATAATAGACCTCTTCTTCCCAGCACTCACGCTCCGGATAAGTCGTGGTAACGGTCCGGTAGACAGGATCCACGTGCGTCACGCGGGCAGTGTCAGTAAAACTCTCCACCTCGGCATGGTGAAGCCTGTCGGCCCATGCACTACTGCCAGGTAGTATTGCGGCAACCATGCCACCGATGATCAGCAGGTGTCTTGCGTTCATTGTAGTTATCTCCACTCGGTAGGTTTCTGTGATCTGGAGAAAGAGTAAGCCCGGACAGATGAACTGCCCCTGAATCTGCACAGGCTACAGTTCACTGAGCAATCGATCGATCATTCCTTCTGCCTGATGGGCATAGCCACCGCCGAACAGATTGAAGTGATTGAGAATATGGTAGAGGTTATAAAAGGTTTTGCGTATCGCAAAGCCGCTGTCGATGGGATAGACCTCCCGATAGCCGGCAAAGAAGGCTTCTCCGGGATTGCCGAACAGCAGCATCATGGCCAAGTCGGTTTCATGATCTCCAAAATAGACAGCGGGATCGAAGATGACCGGGTTGTCGTGTGTATCGGCTCCCCAGTTACCGGACCAGAGGTCTCCGTGCAGTACTGAAGCGCGTGGGCTGTGGCTGATAAAGAATCGAGCAGTCTGGCTGGCGAGTTTCATGCCCTTGTCGAGCAGTGAGGGAGGGGCGCCATTGCTGCGCGCCAGCTCGAGTTGAAATTCCAGTCGGTGAACACGCCAGAACTCCGCCCATTTGTCACCCGGCGTATTTTCCTGTGGTGTTGCGCCGATGGTATTGTCACGCTGCCAACCGAAATATGGCTGCCAGCACTGATGCAGTGTGGCGAGCTGGCGACCAAACTGCTCGGGGTTCAGGTGGCCCACCATTGGTACATGCTCCATCACCAGATAGCTATAGCCATGGCTGGCGCCCCAGACCAGTGGTCGAGGTACCCGGATAGCACCTGGTTTGTCCAATGCCTTCAGGCCCTCCGCCTCGGCGGTGAACATGTCGAGGCGATCGCTGCTGTTCAGTTTCACGAACCAGTGACTGCTTTTCCCCTGCAGGACAAACGCCTGGTTGATACAGCCACCACCCTGTGAGTGCCTTGCCCTGATGTCAAAGGGTTCACCGGAGGCGCTGCTGATTTGTGATGTGATCTCCTGCCAAAGCGGGGTCACGACGCCACGGGTACCCTGCTGTCCAGTCTCTGGTGTGTCCAGGTTGTGAGATCGTGGATCTCGTCATCGCAGACGCCATGCTCCATGGGATAGGTATGCCATGCATAGCGGTTGCCCAGTAGCCTGGCCAATCGCTGGCTGGTCTCCAGGCCTACTTCATAGGGAATGACCGGATCCTCCAGCCCGTGACACTGTATGACCGGCGGTTTTTGCCTGATCTGCAGTTGGTATTGCGCAGGGATGTAGGTGGAGAGCGCAATAATGCCCCCCAATGGCTGCGAGAAGCCAAGCCCGGCCAGCAGCGCGATGACGCCCCCCTGGGAGAATCCGGCCAGAACGATGCGGCTGGAGTCGATGCCCTGAGCGATCTGGGTCGTGATCAGATGCTGGGCGACCTCGATGGCTTCGGCGATATGTTTGGTGTTCTCCCCGGAGGAAAACTCCAGTGAGCTGAAGTCGAACCAGGCGCGCATTTCGACATCGTTGTTGATCGTGATGGCCCTGCGAGGGGCATTCGGGAATACGAATCGGGTAGAGGGTAACCCGAGCCGTGCCGTCAATGGTTCGATATCATGGGCATCGGCACCCAGCCCATGCAACCAGATGATGCTGGAATCAGGTTCCAGCTCAGGGAGGTGAATAATACAGGTTGGTGCATCCATTCCAGCGTCCGCCAGTCAATTAACTTGATGTTAAAGGCAAAAAAAATCCATATCCGATAATTATAGAGTGTTTTCTGCAGTCTGTGATACAAATTCCGGGATTTGATCGGCTGGTAACCGGCCCGAGAGGTGGGCTCCGGTCGATTGGGTTACAATCGATTCCACGGATTTCACAAGTTGCCGGGTTGCGGCAAGGAGAAAGATCATGGGGTGGGCAATTCTCGCCATTATCGTTGTCATCGTGCTGTACGGCATCGCGGTCTATAACGGCCTGGTATCGGGGCGCAACCGCTACAAGAATGCATTTGCACAAATCGATGTGCAGCTGACCCGGCGGCATGACCTGATTCCCAATCTGGTCGAGACCGCCAAGGGGTACATGAAGCATGAGAAGGAGACGCTCGAGGCGGTAATCAATGCACGCAACTCGGCGGTCAGCGGTTTGAAATCCGCCATGGCCAATCCGGGAGATCCCCAGGCCATGAAACAGCTTTCCCAGGCTGAGCAGGGGCTGTCCGGTGCGCTGGGCAGGCTTTTTGCCCTGGCCGAGTCCTACCCTGATCTGAAGGCCAGCGAGAACATGATGCAGCTCTCGGAGGAGTTGACCTCTACCGAAAACAAGGTTGCCTTTGCACGTCAGGCCTACAATGATGCCGTCATGGAATACAACAACCGGCGTGAGACATTCCCCGCCAACCAGATTGCCGACCGCTTCAATTTTCAGCCTGCGCAACTGCTGGAAATCGAGGATGTCGCCAAACGTGAAGTGCCCAAGGTGAGCTTCAATTAGGCACCTGCGATGAATTTCTTCGAGCATCAGGCAAGAGCGCGGCGGCAGACCCGCTGGCTGATTGCGGTATTCATCATTGCCATGCTGCTTTTCGTGCTCAGTATCGATCTGGTGCTGATGGCGGCCATGGGTGAATTCAATGCATCGGGGGGCGACTTTTCCCTGTCCGAGCATGCTGCATCGCTGGGGATAACCAGTGTGGTCGTTATTGGCTTCATCCTCCTGGCCAGCCTGTTTCGTACCCTGTCATTGCGCTCGGGTGGGGCGGCGGTTGCGGCGGAGCTGGGCGGTGTTCGTGTGGATGCGGATACCAATGACCCGCTACGCCGTCGTCTGCGGAATGTCGTGGAAGAGATTGCGCTGGCGTCGGGTGTGCCGGTACCTGATGTCTACGTGCTGGAGCGTGAGTCCGGTATCAACGCCTTTGCCGCAGGCTACACAACAGCCGATGCCGCTGTAGCGGTGACGCGCGGGACGCTGGAAAAGCTCAACCGCGAGCAGCTTCAGGGTGTAATCGCCCACGAATTCAGTCATATCCTCAATGGTGACATGCGCCTGAATATTCGCATGATCGGGATACTGTTTGGCATCCTGGTCGTCTCGGTCATCGGTCGCAAGATGCTCTATGCCGGGCGTTACAGCCACCGTTCCTATAGTCGGGACAATAACCGTGCGGGGATCATGGTGGTCGCGCTGGCGATTACGATGATTGGCTACCTTGGGTTGTTCATGGCTCGCTGGATCAAGGCGTCGGTAGCGCGCCGGCGAGAGTTTCTGGCCGATGCATCGGCGGTGCAGTTTACCCGTAACCCACAGGGCATTGCCGGTGCACTCAAGCGTATCGCTGTGGATTCCCAGGGCAGCCTGCTCGATGTCGATACCGAGGAGGTCAATCACATGATGTTTGGCGAGGGTTCGGTGGCGCGTCTGTTTGCCTCTCATCCTCCGATCATGGAACGGATCCAGCGCATAGAGCCTGACTTCACGGCCGAGGCGCTTGCGGTTTTCGGCCGCCAGATCGAACGCCGGAATCGTCGCGCCATTGCTGAAGAGGAACGCGCCAGGGCAGAGACTGGGAGCGGGGGAGCGATCTTCAATCCTGCAGAATGGATCGAGCATATTGGCAATCCGGGGCAGGAGCAGTTGGCTTATGCGGGGATGGTGGCTGCTTCGCTGAATGAATCCATTCAGGCAGCAGCGCATTCGGTGGAATGGGCACCGGAGGTTGTGTTGGGCCTGTTGCTGGAGAAAAACCAGTCGTTACGTGAGGAGCAGCTGCTGATCATTACCCGTCGTCTTGGTGCTGATTCGGAGCAGCAGCTCAGATATATCGTCCAGGATATGGCCGATCTGGAGCAGGCACAGAAGTTACCGCTGATCGAAATGACATTCCCTGCGCTCAAGCGCAGGCCGATCGAAGATCTGCGTCGCCTGCAATCCCTGATAGAAGAAATTATTCTGGTGGATGGTCATGTTGATGTCTTCGAGTATACGGTGGCCAGGTTGTTGCAGGTCATGGTCGATGATCTGGTCGATCCTCCCGGAGCGGCCTATGGCAACAATAAAACCATCAAGGGGCTGAAATCCGAGGTGGCAGCATTGATTGGTGTGCTGGCACGCCACGGCTATGCGGATTTTTCTCAGGCAAAACCTGCCATCCAGGCGGGGATGAAAAAAGTGGGTCTGAGCGATACCGCAATACCGGATTATCCGGATGACTGGAAGGCCGTGCTGGACATGGTTCTGAAGCCGCTCGACAGGCTCAAGCTGAAGGAGAAGGAAAAGCTGGTTGGCGCACTAATCGAGACGGCAATACACGATCGGCAACTATTGGCCGAGGAGGCGGAATTGCTACGCGCAATCTGCGCCTGCCTGCATGTCCCACTGCCAATGATCGAGCTGGAGGCCGAATCCGGCAAAGGCCAGGTTTTACCGGCTCAATCCTGATCCTGCCCGTTTTCTTCGGATGCGGTGTTTTCATCCTGAATCCGCAGATATACCTCTTCCCGGTGTACTGAAACATCTCTGGGTGCGTCGATCCCGATTCTCACGGTATTACCTTTGACACCCAGTATCGTTAGTGTGATCTCGTCGCCAATCCTCAGGGTTTCCCCCGTACGGCGCGTCAGTATTAACATCTCTATCCCCTGAATCCGACTTGTTCATCATTTACTCAAAGCCCTTTCAAATCTATTTGACTGAAGGCATGCTCCAATGCCAGGGATGGTCCGTTTAGCTCCAACTCTCGTTGTTGGTTACTGGCGATCTGGGAGTCATAAACTGCTGGCTCCAAAAACCACCAAACGGTAAAGAGTATACGGTTAAATTCCTGAATTGGCGACAGATTTTAACATTTTGTAATACGGCAGTCGTTGTGGGGTAGGCGGTTTGGAAAGAAGAGGAGCGTCTACCGGGCGTGACGATCTTCATATGTGTCTGGGGAGTTGGGTAATGCGCAACTACCGAATGTTTGCTGCCCTGTTGATTCGAGGCGTATGGGCGCCTCCTGGTGCTCCATCAAATCAGGTTTGATGGAGGGTAACCACTCAGCCCACCTTTGCGTTAAAAAAAATGGGTCATTTACGCTTGTAAACTCACATTTTTCTCCTTGACCTGACGGATCTCAAAGGCAATCCGAGCAGCTACTGGTTGTGTGAACTATTCGCTGAATAGTTACGATGGGGTTAGCGTACCCTGTCGATGGTCACCGCGATACTGGGCTGGTTGGTGATGCTGATGGGTGTGGAGATACCTTCAAGGTCTCCGGGTTGGGGCAGCGCCTGTCCGGATTTTGAGACTCTTGCGCCCACGATGATCTGGTCGAAAGAGGAGAGTCGCATTTGCGGGGTCATTGCCTGACTATCGTCGAGAGTGACCGTTACCGGCAAATCCCCAATGGAGGTGCGGGTTGCGGCCAGTGGCATGGGTGGTCCGCTGGCAGCTCTGGCGTAGATGAATACTGAATCGCCCGGTTCGACCTTGCTGCGCATCTCGGGTGACAGTGAGACGGTGACACTGATGCTGCCTGCCGCTGCGTTGCTGCCGGGTTTTTCCCTGGCGTTGCCGGGCGCTGCTGCCAATGTTGTTGTGGTGGGAGCCGCGGGGATGGCTGCACCCATGGCTTCCAGCTTTTTCTCCGCCTGGGCTATCTGGTTTTGCAGTTCGGCCAGGGATTCGGGTTGGTCGCTCAACAGTGCTGCTGCCTTTCTCCAGTACTTGATCGCTTCCGCATGCTGATTGTTCTGGCTCTGGGCAATCCCCGCCAGCCACAGGGCCTCGGGATAGTCGGGCTTGAGTGCCAGTGCCTTCTGGATCATGGCCTCTGGCTTGCCGGCAACCCTGCCCTGGTTTGCCATGGCCAATGAGTCGGCATATTGCAGCAGCAGTTGCGGATCGTTTTCACCCTCTATGGCAATCACCTTGCCCATGGCTTCGGCCGCCTTGGCAAACTGTTTTTGTGAGACATAGGAGCGTGCCAGCATATACCAGCCTTCCGAGTTGCCCGGATCCTGCTGCAGTTTCTCTTCCAGCTTGACGATCATTTGCGCCATGGTGGCAGCCGAGCCGCCGTGGCTGGCGGTAGGTGCCGTGGCAACGGCTTTGCCGCTGATCAGTGCAGGAGTGCCCAGGCGCATGTACATACCCAGCGCCAGCAGTGGAACCAGCAAGGCCACGACCAGGGTTGCAATCCGGGAGCTGGAAGAAGGCATGTCGGATTTGTCGTCCTCCAGTGAGGTGAGCAATTCCTCGGCGATGCGTTTGCGCTCGGCGTCATCGGCATCCTTCAGCGCCTTGCGGGCCTGGAGCGCTTCCTTCTCGATTTGCTTGTTGCGGTTTTTCCCCATCAACGGGGGCAGCAGGAACATCAGCGCAATGAATACCAGCGCCGCGGTCAGAATGGAAAAAAGGATCATCAATAATCGTCCTCGGGCATGACTTCGTCAGGGTGGTCTTCGCCAGGCTGGTTACGGTGCCGGCGAATGAACAGGATGGCAATCAGCAGGCCAATGGCGAGCATGACCGCAGGGCCGAACCAGAGCAGGGCGGTAGCTTTTTCCACGGGGGGCTTGTAGAGCACAAAATCACCATAGCGGGCAACCATGAAATCCAGCACATCCTGCTTGGATTTGCCGTCCTGCAGCATCTTGTAGACTTCGTTGCGCAGATCCACCGCCAGTTCGGCGTTGGAATCGGCCAGGTTCTGGTTCTGGCAGACCAGACAGCGCAGCTCGAAGACCAGATCCTTGTACGCCTGTTCCTGCTCGGGGGAATTGAACTGGCGGGTTTCTATCCCGGCCATGATGCCGGTGGAAAGGATGGCCAGACCAAGGATCGCGGTACGGAGAAGGTTCTTCATGTTTCACCCTGCAGCTTTTCAATCAGCGGTAATATCTTGTTCTGCATGACTTCGCCATTGATTGGCCCGATCTGCTTGTAGCGGATGATGCCATCCTTGTCGATCACATAGGTTTCGGGCGTGCCGTAAACGCCCCAGTCGATGGCAACCCGACCTTTCTCGTCGAAGGCGGTCACGACATAGGGATTACCCAGCTGTTCCAGCCAAGCCTTGGCTGCATCGGCTTCGTCCTTGTAGTCGAGCCCGACGATGGGGATGTCGTTGTGCTTGCTCAATGCGACCAGCAGGCGGTGCTCGGCGCGACAGGAGACACACCAGGTTGCCCAGACGTTGAGCATCCAGGGTTTGCCCTTGAAATCCTCAGTTGTCACGATCCTTGCCGGGTCGTGCAGGGATGGCAGGGAAAGCGTAGGTGTAGGTTTGCCGACTAGTGGTGAAGGCACTTCCTTGGGATCCAGCCCGAGCCCAATGCCGAGAAATGCGGCAATGACCAGAAACAGAAGTAGTGGAATCAGAAACTTGGCTTTCATGCGGTTACCGTATTGTCCTTGCCGGAAGCAGTCTGACGAACCGGAGCGCTGCGATAGCGCCGGTCAGTGGCGGCGATCAGCCCACCCAGGGCCATGAAGATGGCAGCCAGCCAGATCCAGCGGATATAGACCTTGTTGTAGATTCGTAGTGCCCAGGCATCCTCGCCAATCGGCTCGCCTATGGCGACATAGAGGTCGCGGAACAGGCCGGGGTCGATGGCGGCTTCGGTCATCGGCATGGCGCCGGGGCCGTAGTCACGTTTTTCCGGGTGCAACGTCGCCAGCAGCTTGCCGGCGGAGAGTACGCGGACGGTGCCGGTCATGGCGGAATAGTTGGGGCCCTGGGTTGACTTGATGCCATCGAAAACGAATTCGTATTCACCCAGCACATAGCTGTCACCGGCCTTGATGCCGACATCCTTTTCATGACTGTAGATACTGGTCAGTGTAATGCCGACGATGAACACTGCAATACCGAAATGCGCCAGCGTCATGCCCCAGAAACCGCGTGGTATGCGCAGCAATGCCTGCAGCCGGTTCTGGCGGGTGGAAACCCTGGCCCAGACACCATATAGCGTCGTGAAGGCGACCCAGAATGCCAATGTCATGCCGATGGATGCTGCGAGGGAGCTCTTGCCCATGACCAGCGGCGGGAAGGCGAAGCCGGCGATGATGCAGATGACCAGCGGGATTAGCAACGGCTTGATTACGCGGCCGAAGCTGTCGGACTTCCAGCGAACCAGGGCGCCTATCCCGACAAGCATTGCGAGCGGGGCGGTCACCGGCAGAAAGACGGCATTGAAGTACGGGGGGCCGACGGAGTATTTGCCGATGCCCAATGCGTCGGTTATGAGTGGAAACAGTGTGCCAAGCAAAACCGTCAGTGTTGCCACCAGCAGCAGGACATTGTTGATCAGGATGCCGACTTCACGCGAAACCAGGTCGAAGCGGGCATGGGAGCGAATGTCGGGTGCGCGGATTGCGTAGAGAATCAGCGAGCCACCAATCACCACCAGCAGGAAGATCAGGATGAAGACACCCCGCGCTGGATCGGTGGCAAAGGCATGAACCGATGTCAGTACACCCGAACGCACCAGGAAGGTACCGAGCAGGCTCAGGGAGAAGGCAAAAATGGCCAGTAGTACGGTCCAGGCCTTGAGTGTGTCACGTTTCTCGGTTGCCGCCAGGGAGTGGATCAATGCCGTACCGGTCAGCCATGGCATGAAGGAAGCATTCTCAACCGGATCCCAGAACCACCAGCCGCCCCAGCCAAGCTCGTAATAGGCCCACCAGCTGCCAAGGGCGATGCCCAGCGTCAGGAACATCCAGGCAACATTGGTCCAGGGGCGTGCCCAGCGTGCCCACTGGCTGTCCATCTGCTTGCCCAGCAGGGCAGCGATGGCGAAGGCGAAGGCGACGGCAAAGCCGACATAGCCGAAATAGAGCATGGGAGGATGAATGGCCAGGCCAAAATCCTGTAGTAGCGGGTTGAGCGTGCGTCCCTCCGGTGGCGGGTTGGGCAGGCGATCGAAGGGATTGGAGGTCAGCAGCATGAACAGCAGGAAGCCCACGCCGATCATGGCCAGCACGGCCAGCACCCGGGCGACGAAGGCATCGGGAAGGTCGCGGCTCAGTAGCGCAACGGCCAGTCCCCAGCCTGACAGGATGCAGGACCATAACAGTAGTGAGCCTTCATGGGCGCCCCAGACCGCGGATACCTTGTAGATGGTCGGCATCTGCGTATTGGAGTTGGAGGCAACGTACAGAACCGAGAAATCAGACGTGATGAATGACCAGGTAAGACAGCCAAACGAGAAAAACAGGAAGAGCGCCTGGGCGAGTGCGGCAGGTCTGGCGACCGCAATCCAGCTGCGGTTACCGTTGGCGGCTCCCAGCAGAGGCAGTGTTGCCTGTATCAGCGCGACCGACAGCGCGAGTATCATCGAAAACAGTCCTAGCTCGGGTATCATTTTTTATCCTCAACTCCTGCGCGTGGTGGGTATGTCATGCCTGGAGGCTTTATGGTTTCAGGGTCTTGGCTGCATCCAGGGCATCTTGTGCTTCGGGTGGCATGTAGTTTTCATCATGTTTGGCGAGAATCTCGTCAGCGACGAAAAATCCCTCGGCATTCATCTTGCCGCGTGCCACGATGCCCTGGCCTTCACGAAACAGGTCAGGCAGGATGCCGGTGTATTTCACCGGGACCTGATTTGCCTTGTCGGTCACTTCAAAATTGATGTCCAGTGTGCCATTGGTGCGTTTCAAAGAGCCATCCATGACCAGCCCGCCAATGCGGATGCTCTTGTCGATGGCGGCTTCGCCATTGGCAATTTGGGTTGGAGTATAGAAATACATGAGGTTCTGCTTGAATGCGGTGACCAGCAGAACGGCGGTAATACCCATACCGATCACCAGGGCGGCGACGGTAATCATTCTCTTACGACGTGGTTTCACGGGATTTCCTCCTCTCTTCAAGGCGCAGACGTTTTTCGAGCTGCTTTTTCAGGCGGCGTTCGCAGCCGTTGGTGTACAGATAGAGGGCGAACAGCCCACCCAGGGCGACGCCATACGACAGCCAGACATAAAAGCCGTAGCCGCCCATTGCCAGAAATTCCTTCATGCTTCTCCCCTGATCATCTTCTTGACCCAGGAACTGTTGCGTTCGCGGTAGACCAGTTCACAGCGTGATCGCTTGAGTGTCAGCCAGGCAAAGTAGCACATATAGGCTGCAATCATAATTAACAATGGCCATAACATGCTTGAATCAATGGAAGGTTTGCCCATCTTGCTGATGGTGGCCGGTTGGTGCAATGTGTTCCACCAGTTGACCGAGTACTTGATGATGGGAATGTTCACCAGCCCCACCAGCGCGAGAATGGCGCTGGCGCGTGCCGCACTGCGGGTGTCTTCGATGGCGGTTTGCAGGGCAATGAAACCGAGATAGAGAAACATCAGGATCAACTCCGATGTCAGTCGGGCATCCCATACCCAGTAGGTTCCCCACATTGGCTTGCCCCAGACCGAGCCGGTGATCAGCGCGATAATGGTCATGGTCATGCCGATGGGAGCAATGGCCCAGGCGACGATGTCGGCCAGCTTGATTCTCCATATCAGGCCGATGGCGGCGGAGACTGCCATGGCGACATAGCAGGACATGGAGAGCATGGCGGCAGGTACATGTATGTAGATGATCCGGACGCTTTCGCCCTGCTGGTAATCGGGTGGCGACAGGAACAGTCCACCCGCCAGGCCGATACCGAACAGCAGCAGCGTGATCCATCCCAGCCAAGGCAGTATCTTTCCCGAGATCGTATAGAAATACTTGGGGGAGGCGAATCTATGAATGAATTTCCACATCAGGTTATCCAGTAGCAGGTTGAAATCGGGAGATGTTTTTCATGGACCACTCAGCTTACCCCCGGAATGTGCTGTTGGTGAGTTAAAAAAAGTTCACTTGCAATTTCCGGGATCTTGTTCGGCAGCGGTAAATGCAGGTGGTTGTCTGAACGATTGCGGAGCATTTTCCGTTTCCCAGGAGGCTCCCTATTCTCGGACAGCCTCCTGGTGAGTAAATGATTTTGTTGAGACATCGTGAATGGGGTCAGGTTCAGGTGGTACTGATGCGCAGCGCGGCCGAAATTGCCAGAGGCGCCAGTGTCAGTGTAAAGACCAATAGCGCGCCAAGGAACAGCAGGTGACCGGAGATGGACATGCCCGATGCTGCGGTATCTACCGCGCTGGCGGCAAAGATCAGCAGGGGAATGTAGAGTGGCAATACCAGCAATGACAGTAGCGCACTGCCCCGGTTGAGACCGACAGTAAGGGCTACGCCAATGGCGCCAATCAGGGTCAGTACCGGGGTGCCCAGTGCCAGCGTGAACATCAGTGGAAGCAATGCCTCGGCAGGCATGGCCAGCATGTAGCCCAGCAATGGAGCCAGCAGCAGCAGTGGTAGACCGGCCAGCATCCAGTGTGCCGTCAGCTTGGCGATCACAATCAGGGCCAGCGGTTGCGGGCTGAGCACCATCTGCTCTAGCGAACCATCCTCGAAGTCCGAGCGAAATACGGTATCGAGTGACAGCAGTGTGGCCAGCAAGGCCGCTACCCAGATAATGCCGGGGGCAATCCGCTGCAGGATGTTCAGCTCCGGGCCGATGCCAAGCGGGAACAGGGTGATAACGATGACAAAGAACATCAGCGGATTGATTAGTTCGCCACGATGGCGAAACGCAAGCGTCATTTCCCGCCGCAGTACGGCAACAAAGACCTCGATCAGTCCGGGTTCCTGAGATGCGTGCTTATTCATCCGCCTGGGGGTTTCCTGCGGTATGGGTGGGTTTGGGTTGAAGTGCTATTGGGGTCATGAATTGTCTGAGTTAAGGCTGAGTTCCTTGATGAGCTTGTTTTTCAGCGGAGTGTCCTGATGGGTCGTCAGAATCACCATGCCGCCCTCATCGGTCTGTCGGGCCAGCAGCTCTGCGACGAATTCTACACCCGCAACATCCAGCGCGACAAAGGGTTCATCCAGAATCCATAGTTTGCTGTGAGTAAACATCAACCGAGCCAGTGCGACCCTGCGGCGCTGACCCTGTGACAGGGTCCGGCAGGGATCGTATTCGAAGCCATACAGCCCCACCTTGTCGAGCAGGGATTCCAGGGGTTCAGTACTGGAAACGCCGCTGATGGCGCGGGCGAACTGGAGGTTTTCAAGGGGGGTCAGCTCCAGTTTGACCGCCAGGTTGTGGCCAATATAGCTCATCTGTCGGCGATAGAATTCGCTGGTGGTACTGACCTTCTTGCTGTCCCAGTGGATCTCGCCTTCATCGGGCAGCGCGAGTCCGCAGAGCAGGCGCAGCAGAGTGGTCTTGCCGCTGCCATTGACGCCGGCAACGCGCAGTAATTCGCCTTCGTTCAGGGAGAAGCTCAGGTTGGTGAACAGCAATCTTTCGCCGCGCTCGCAAGCGAGTTGATGGACTTCCAGCATGGATGTTGGTCAAAACGACGAAGGATAACCGAGATTGGAGGATGCGGCGACCATTGGCCTTGATTTTTGGCAAGGGTGGCATCGGGGGAGTAGGGAAAAGGGTTACAAAAAAGGAGTGCCTGAGCACTCCCTTTTCCATTTGCGGCCCTCCAGCCTGGCTGGAGGGTTATGCGGGTTGGGCAGCTACTTGTCGGTGCAGACGAACTCCTCCATCAGCATCTCCATGACCCCCTGGCCTGCCGGTTGGCTGCGGCGAGAGAAGTCCTTGTAGACCCATTTGATGAATGCCCGG
>CAYTPO010000074.1:0-2071 GCA_964439815.1 uncultured Thiotrichales bacterium | reverse complement strand
CACTTTCCGGTTGAGACGGTTCTGCAGCAGGAATCTGGGTTTTAGTCCAGCAAGGGTATCCGCTGCGACTGATCCATCCTATCTTGCAGCTTTAGAAAACTTGCGATCTCGTCGAATGGATCAAGGAGCGCAGCAACGGATCCAGCACTCACGCCGTGTCGAATGGAATGATGAGGGTCACGCCGCAATGTTTGAAATCCCGGGTGTTTCTGTTGGTGATGTCGCAGCCGTTTTTCATCACAATGGCAGTAATCTGGCCATCGGAGTGCTCATGGAGAGGCTGCGACCATCAGGCAATCAGCCAGGTTCATTGCCTTTGAGGATCTACTATCAGAATCTCTGACCTTGATGAGATTCGCACCTATTGTCCTTATCGTCCGGTCAGTTTGTTATTGCCTCAATGAATTCACCCAAACTCTCCACATCCCAATCCGGTGGTGCCATTCCCCTGGGCAATGGTTCGCCGGGTCTGAATCGTCCGGTTCTGACCAGCACGGTGCGTATGCCGAGACGCTGTGCACCGAGGATGTCGGTATCGGGGCGGTCTCCAATCATGATGCAATCCCAGGGTGTCAGTCCGAGTTTTTTCATTGCCATTTCATAGAGTGCCGGTGCGGGCTTGCCGATGAATACTGGCGCTGCATTGGTTGCCGTGGCAAAGGGTGCAACCAGTGCGGCACCGCCTGGCAGGATGACGGGCTCGCCGTTTTTTGTTCCGTCTACATTGATATCGGGATTGGTGCATACCAGTCGGGCACCTTGTTGCAGGATCAGGTTGATGCCGATGGTCAGAGTTTCGTAGTCAAGCCCCACCCCTTCACCAACCACAACAAAATCAGCATTGACCGAATCCTGACGGCCTTTTTCCTCTAATGCCCAATGCAAGCCGTTTGCCCCCACGGCGTAGTAGCGAAAGTCTGTTTTCTGCTCTGCCAGCCAGGCTGCGGTTGCCTGGGCTGAGGTGACAACTTGCTCGGGAGTTGCCTGGGCAATGCCGAGGCGATTGAGTTTTGCAGCAACCTGCTGCGGCGCCAAGATGGGGTTGTTGGTGATGAAGCAGTGGGGATACTGCTCGATATGCGACATGAACGCTGTGGCGCCCGGAACCGGCTGGTCGCCACGAAACAGTACGCCATCCATATCCAGCAAGAAGCCGGTTGGTGTTGTTGTATCATTGTTCATCATTGTCGTTTTCCCATAAGCTGCAGTTTCCCTGAGCAAGGAAAGCATGAAAATGTCGGAAGAAACTCGAAAGCGTAAAAAGCTCTTTTTTGCGCTCTGGCCCGATCATGCGATCCGCCACCAGCTTATTGAAGCCAGCAAAGCATATCGCGCGGGAGGCGTCACGATGCCTGCCAGGAACCTGCATATTACGCTGGTTTTTATTGGTTATGTCGATGCTACGCAGCAACAGTGCCTCAAAGTAGCTGCGTCACAAGTCCAGGGGATGCCATTTACCCTCACGCTGGACACGATCGACCATTTTGGCCAGCGCATTCTGTGGATGGGATGCAAACAGGTACCGGAGGGGCTTTTTACACTGCATAATCTGCTGACCGAATCGCTGGTAGAACACTGTGAATTCAACCCCGAAAAGCATCGCTATCGCCCGCATGTTACCTTACAACGAAAAATCAGGAAGCCCCTGCAAACGGATCTGGAGCATTCAATCGAGTGGCCGGTAAGGCGCTTCAGCCTGGTTGAATCCATTCCACCGGTAAAGCGGTTTGCACAGCCCTGTTATCGTCCACTGCAACACTGGGAGCTGGGTAGTCACTTTGGCTAGCTCTTCCTATTACCCATAAAAAACAACTGAACAAGCGTCGCCGCGTATTTCATGCTATGCGCATGAAGACACAGAACCAAATCAAGCGCACCCTTTCCAGTCCCGAAAACCTTGCTTACGTCGCCAACCTGCTAAAGGTCAATACCCTTCCCCACAGAACGGCATTGGCGAAGAGGGTATGCGAGCATTTTGATTTTCATGATGTTCGGGGCAACATGCAACTCAGCGGCTGCCTGAAGGCGTTGCGAATACTTGAGCAGCGAGGGCATTTTGTTTTGCCTGAGG
>CAYTPO010000073.1:0-23497 GCA_964439815.1 uncultured Thiotrichales bacterium | reverse complement strand
AATAGTAGTCGTAGCGAGGGAAAGCCATATTAGGCCATTTTTTTCACTGATTTGAGGAGAATATTGGCTATATTTGACGAAAACCAGGGGGAAAAAGGGCCAAAATGGCTTTTCCGCAGTAGGCTTCCTATTCTCGGACAGACTCCCACGAGACTCCTGGCGTTACACTTGTTCAAGGTTGCGCCGCTGGCGGGCGCTCGGGTGCTCAAGCATAATGACGTGGCAATCTGTCCCATTCCAATGGAGTCACACAATGAAAGCCATTACCCTCCCTGTTGTCATCCTTGCAGCGCTGCTGTTCATCAGCGGATGCGCGCAGAAACAGACACCCGAAGACATTACCCGGGGCTTCTGGCAAGCCGTGGTTGCCAATGATCTCGAAAAGGCCAGGTCACTGACGACCAAGGCTTCACAATCCAGCATTTCGGTGCTGAACAATCGGGAGAAAACCCTCAGACAGGTCGAGGTTGGTAGCGCCAGAATCAGCGAAACCACGGCTGAAGTGCCCACCACGCTGATTGGTGACCGCAACGGTGAGGAAACTCGGATCGAGCTGACCACGTTCCTGCTGCAGGAAGAGGAAAGCTGGAGAGTCGAAGGCGACAAGACAGTCAATGCTCTCGTCTCCTCCAGCCTTGAAGGGATGCTGAAGAACCTGACAACCGACTTCTCGGCTCTGGGTAGCGCCCTGAATCAGTCGATCACCACCGGCCTGCGCGAATTCCTCGGGGAGCTGCAAAAGAATGTTCCGGAGCTCAAGAAGGAACTCGGCCAGTATACCGATGAGAACAAGGCTCGCGAAATCGGCCAGGAGCTGGGCGCCCTCTTTTCCAGAGGCCTGCGTGATGCCATGAAGGAGTTTTCCACAGGCATGGAAGAATTGACCCGGGAACTGGAAAAATCGAGCAAGGAATCCGAATGATGTCTCACTACAGGGACCGGTTTCCACCGGCCCCTGTAGTGTTTGCAAGCGCCGAAATACTGCGTGAATTTGTTACTTAAATGTAATAGAGTTGCCCTGCCCTTACGTCCACCTGAACTGATACCCCTTATGAGTAAACAAAACTCCTTTACGCGTGAAGAACTGCTGCGCTGCGGTCATGGCGAACTTTTTGGCCCCGGCAACGCCCGCCTGCCGCTTCCCAATATGTTAATGATGGACAGGATCACACATATCAGTGACACGGGGGGCTCCCACGACAAGGGGGAAATCATTGCCGAACTGGATATCAACCCGGATCTCTGGTTCTTCGCCTGCCACTTCGAAGGCGATCCGGTTATGCCGGGCTGCCTGGGACTCGATGCGCTATGGCAACTGGTCGGCTTCTTCCTCGGCTGGAACGGCAATCCGGGACGCGGCCGTGCACTGGGTTCCGGTGAAGTCAAATTCTTTGGTCAGGTACTGCCGACCGCCAAACTCGTTACCTATCATCTCAACATCACCCGCCTGATTCAGCGACGCCTGGTCATGGGGATTGCCGATGCCACGGTGACCGTCGATGGACGTGAAATCTACTCCGCCAAGGATCTGAAGGTAGGTCTGTTCACATCAACCGAAAATTTTTAACCACGAAGACAGGAATAACTTGTATGCGTCGTGTTGTAGTAACCGGAATCGGAATCGTCTCCTGCCTGGGAAACGACAAGGAGTCAGTGACTCAATCACTCCTTGAGGGCAAATCTGGCATCACCTTCCAGCCAGATTACAAGGAAATCGGCATGCGCAGCCATGTTGCGGGTGTTCCCGAAATCGACCTGAAAGCATTGATCGATCGCAAGCAACTACGCTTCATGGGTAACGCTGCGGCCTATGCCTATATCGCCATGGACCGCGCAGTGGCCGATTCAGGGCTCGATGAAGCCGACATTTCCAATGTTCGTACCGGCATCATTGCCGGCTCTGGCGGTGCCGCTTCATCCAGTCAGGTAGAAGCCTCCGATATTCTGCGGGAGAAGGGTATTCGCCGTGTCGGTCCCTATCGGGTCACACAGACCATGGCAAGCACGGTATCTGCCTGTCTTGCAACCCCCTTCAGGATCAAGGGCGTCAACTACTCCATCTCCTCGGCCTGTTCGACCAGTGCCCACTGCATCGGCAATGCCTACGAGCTGATCCAGTGGGGCAAGCAGGATATTGTCTTTGCCGGCGGCGGCGAGGAAGTACACTGGACGCTCAGCTCACTGTTCGACGCCATGGGTGCGCTCTCAACCAAATACAACGAGACACCGGAAAAGGCCTCACGCGCTTACGATGCCGACCGGGACGGCTTTGTCATCGCCGGCGGCGGCGGCATGCTGGTGGTCGAGGAGCTGGAACATGCACTGGCCCTCGGTGCCAATATCTACGCGGAAATCGTCGGCTATGGCGCCACCTCCGATGGCTACGATATGGTCGCACCCTCCGGCGAAGGCGCCGTCCGCTGTATGCAGCAGGCGCTTGCCACTGTCGAAGGCTCCATCGATTACATCAATGCACACGGTACCAGCACACCCGTTGGAGACATTCGCGAGCTTGGCGCCGTCAAGGAAACCTTTGGCGACCATATTCCGGTCATCGGTTCCACCAAATCACTGTCAGGTCACTCCCTTGGTGCTGCAGGCGTGCAGGAAGCCATCTATTCGCTGTTAATGCAACAAAACGGATTCATCGCAGCTTCGGCCAATATCGAACACCTCGATCCGGAAGCGGAAGGCGTCCCCATTGCCACAAGCCGGCAGGACAACATCACGCTCACCCGCGTCATGTCAAACAGCTTCGGCTTTGGCGGCACCAATGCCAGCCTCGTTTTTCAGGCTTTTGAGCGTTGAGGCAGGCAGCACAGCAGTTGTTAACTTTCTTGACATAATTCATAAAGCGTTTAATCATCGGCTACAGAAACACGCTTAACTCGAAGGGTACTGAAGAGCACAAAGCCTGATGGACAATCACCAACATTCTGGCGGGGTTGTCGCAGATCGCTTGCCGGCAAACAGAACCCATGGCCACCCTATCCAGGAGATCTCAAATGAAGAAAACATTACTCGGTGCCGCGATCACCACTGCATTGCTAGCCGCTGCTGCGTCGACCACGGCATCAGCCAGCTGGTTCGGAAGTAACAACGATTACTGGGACGACAACGACTGGCCCGAATGGACGCCCATGTACTGGATGGAAGAATTCTTCGACGATGACGATGATTACTACGGCGGAGGCCCTCGCTGGGGTGGCCCACGCTTTGGAAATGGCCCAGGCTTCGGCTGGGGACCTTCCTTTGGCCCATCATTTGGCAACGGTGGCCCCTATTTTGGCGGCGGCCCCATAGGTCCAGGCTTTGGACGCGGCCCCGGATTTGGACCTGGCTTCGGACCTGGCCCCATGCCTTATGGACCGCCTCCAGGTTATGGACCCGGCCCCATGCCTTACGGACCACCTCCAGGCATGGCACCCATGCCGCCGATGCCTTTAGCACCCGCTCCGGCACCTGCACCACAGGCCCAGTAGTAGCCTGAACAGCGATATAAGTCGCTTGTAATTATAAGCCTGTCCCTCACCGGGGCGGGCTTTTTTTATGGGTTGACCCCCTCTGTACACCTCTCCATGTATATTCAACGCACGCAACACGGTGTCAGGAAAGCATTGATTACTTCACCTTGCATCTGCGGATGGGAGACGAGATCAGACAACGCGCCCTGCTGAATCCAACCAACTACCATGTTTCTTCGATATACAGTGGATTTCTAATCACACCCCGCTTCCTCTGGCTCAAATGTGGCATAGAACAAACTGAGATTGTGTATTCAGATTTTCCATCACCAGAATAATTTGCTTGTTGGGAAAGTGCTCATCAACCAACTCCTTGATCAACTGTGTCCAGTTCTGGATTCAAAACCGTTGATTTCAACCCGTCTTATTCAAGGTGGCGGCTAAAGCCTGTGATAAGTAAATGAAAACAATGACAAACCCTTGACAGTCCCGTTTCAGCCAAATGGTGAGAGGCTTCAGCCTGTCACGGCGCTGGACTGGCACACCTGCGCTTGCGCTTCACTCAATTTGTAGCGATTGCTACAAACTTCGCTCCAGAGCGGCACGCAAACGCACCAGTCCAGCGTCAGGATCCGCGATCCACCATGAACAAGACGGGTTCAATACTTGGTCTATGGTTTGTCAGTGGCTTTTGTTGACGATTTTTCATGGCAAGCAACTTTTTAAGGATGTAGCGGATTTGGACTCCGCTCAGGCTGTGCTATCAAGAAACCATCAGGCTGATCAGAAGCAAATTCTTTCGCATGGAATGGTGTTATACTCGCGCCAAATTTTTCTATCAGGGTAATTACTATGTTGAAGAACTTTCTAGCCATTGCTGTCTTACTGGCAGCTATTGGATCGGTAAATGCATCACCATGGCCGCTGGAAATTATCGATCATCTCGATGAAACAAAGATCGTGATCTATATAAAAGAGGCCGATATCGAGGCATCACCACTGTGGAATCCTGCATCTGGCACACCCACGTTCGGTCTATCTGAACTTCTTGAGACTGTGGCGGCATGGAAGGAAAAAAACAAATGGGATGCTGCAGACGGTATAGAAAAAATCGAACTCAAGCCGATCATGCATCACGAGAAAGAGGGGCGCTGGTACTACCTGGTTCAACTCAAGAATGTGGAGAAAGGCAAGCGATCCCATCAATATCTTGCGGTATTGATGAGTGGCAAGGCCGTCGCTGCGATCATGGAACCCGAAGCCTACAAATAGCACCTGCCCGAATCACCAAGGTAACCCATTGGTGATGGGGGCTTTCCTCAAGATTTCATACCAAACTCCGGCTTCAGTACCACTGCTCCAATGCCAGGGAACTCACAGTCAGTGTAGATTCTATTATTGGTAGCGCACCTTGACATTACCTTCACCCGCCCACTGCTCCAGCCGATGCAGGCACTCGTCAGTTGGCGTGATACGCCAATCATCCGAGAGGCGGAGTTCTGCTCTGGCATTGCCATTCTCATAGCTGAGTACGACCGGGCATTGCCCCTCCCTGTAGGGCCTGAGCATACGGCTGATTTCCTCACCCTTGTCGACAGCAACCTGTGATCGCTTGATACGCAGCTCCAGAAAGCGGGCATAGCGTGCCCGTGCATGCTCGATATCATTGACCTCATTGCATTTCAGCCTGAACTCTCCCGAATACTCATCGAAGGCCAGCGTTCCACCCACCACCAGAATCCGATCCTTGACCAGCAGGTTGGCATATTTCTCGTAGTCACTGCCAAAAAAGGCCACCTCGATTCTCCCGGAACGATCATCCAGCGTGACGAAGGCCATCCTTCCCCGGCGCCCGTTGCGGGTTCTGATCTCAATGACCAGGCCAGCCACGACGACACTCTTCTCGCTGCCTCGCCGCCCCTGCTGCGCATTATCGAGATTCAGCTCACTGATACGGCAAGTGGTAAATATCTTCAACTCATCGAGATAGCGGTTGATCGGATGCCCCGTCAGATAGAGGCCGAGTGTCTCCTTCTCCTGCTGCAGCTTGTGGCGGTCATCCCACTCGGGTTGCGGTTCTCGGGCCGTCTCCTCGATAACGGTTGCGGCACTGCCAAACAGATCTGTCTGCCCGGCGGCGGCATCACGATGATGCTGTTCGGCGCGCTGCAGGGCATCGTCCAGCCAGGCCATGGCGCTGGCTCGCGAGGGACTGATCAGGTCTAGTGCACCTGCGCGAATCAAGGCCTCCAGTACGCGGCGGTTGGTCTTCTGCGTATTGACCCGGCAACAGAGATCATCCAGCGATGTGTATGGACCATTGGCCTCACGCTCATCGATCAGGTTCTCGATGGCACCCTCACCAACCCCCTTCAGCGCACCCAATCCGTAGACAATCGAACCATCGGACAGCGATGAGAAGCGATAGAGGGAACGATTGACATCCGGCGGGATAACAGTAATACCGATATCATTGCAATCATCGATGAGCGTCACGACCTTGTCGGTATTGTCCATGTCCGCTGACAGGACCGAAGCCATGAAATCCGCAGGATAATGCGCCTTGAGCCACGCGGTCTGATAGGAGAGCAGGGCATAGGCCGCCGAATGCGACTTGTTGAAGCCATAACCGGCAAACTTCTCCATCAGATCGAAGATATAGTTCGCCACATCCTTGTCGACGCCCCGGCCAATGGCGCCCTCCAGAAAGATCTCCCGCTGTTTGGCCATCTCCTCGGCCTTCTTCTTGCCCATGGCGCGACGCAGCATGTCCGCGCCACCCAGCGTATAGCCGGCCAGTACCTGGGCAATCTGCATGACCTGCTCCTGGTACAGGATGACACCATAGGTAGGCTTGAGGATCGGTTCCAGATCGGGATGCGGATACTCGACCTTGGCCCGTCCATGCTTGCGGTTGATGAAGTCGTCCACCATGCCGGATTGCAACGGCCCGGGCCTGAACAGCGCCACCAGAGCAACGATATCTTCGAACACATCCGGCTGCAGTCGCTTGATCAGGTCCTTCATGCCACGCGATTCCAGCTGAAAGACGGCCGTGGTCTGCTGCTGCTTGAGTAGCGTGAACGTTGCTTCATCAACCAGCGGAATGCGCGCAATATCGAGTGGCGCCTCATCATCTGCCTTGTGCCGATTGACGGCCTTGACGGCCCAGTCGATGATCGTCAACGTGCGCAGACCAAGGAAGTCGAATTTGACCAGCCCCACCGCCTCGACATCATCCTTGTCGAACTGGGTGACGAGGTTGCTGCCATCGGCTTCACAATAGAGCGCCGAGAAATCGGTCAGGCGGGTTGGGGCAATCACCACGCCCCCGGCATGCTTGCCGGCATTACGGGAGATCCCCTCCAGCTTCAACGCCAGATCGATCAGCGCCCTGACCTCTTCATCCTCGTCGTAGAGCTTCTTCAGCTCCTCCGATTCGTCCAGCGCCTTGTTTAGCGTCATGCCGATCTCGAACGGCACCGCCTTGGCAATACGATCGACAAAGCCGTAGGGGTGGTCGAGCACCCGCCCCACGTCACGCACCACGGCCTTGGCTGCCATCGAACCATAGGTGATGATCTGCGAGACCTTTTCCCGCCCGTAGGTACGAGCCACGTAGGCAATGACCTCGTCGCGGTTGTCCATGCAGAAGTCGATATCGAAATCCGGCATCGACACCCGTTCCGGATTCAGGAAACGCTCGAACAGCAAATCGTATTCCAGCGGGTCGAGGTCGGTGATCTTGAGCGCATAGGCCACCAGTGAGCCGGCACCGGAGCCGCGTCCAGGACCCACGGGAATCTGGTTGTCCTTGGCCCACTGGATGAAGTCGGCCACGATCAGGAAGTAGCCGGGAAACCCCATCTGGTTGATGACGTTCAGTTCGATTTCCAGCCGCTCATGGTAGGTTCTGGCGCGCTCTTCGCGGTTCTCGCACCCTTCCGGCAGCAGGATTTCCAGCCGCTTTTCCAATCCCTTGCGCGATTCCTCCGAGAAATACTCCTCCGTAGTCATGCCATCGGGAATGGGGAACGCCGGCAACACCGGATTACCCAGGTTCAGCGTCACACTGCAGCGCTGCGCAATCTCCAGCGAATTCTCGATGGCCTCCGGGATATCGGCAAACAACTCGACCATCTGCTCAGCCGACTTGAGATACTGCTCCGCCGTGTAATTGCGGGGCCGCCGGGTATCACTCAGCGTATAGCCTTCATGGATGCAGACCCGGGCCTCATGTGCCTCGAAATCATCAGCGGTAATGAAGCGTACATCGTTGGTCGCCACCACCGGGATCTGCTCGGCTGCCGACAGTTCGACCGCAGACTCGATGAACCGATGCTCCCCGGGATGACCAACGCGTTGCAGCTCGATATAGAAACGATCGGGAAAGTGGGTCTTCCAGAATTCGAGTTCGACGCGCGCGGTCTCGATATCCCCGTTTTTCAACGGCTCCCACAACTGGCCACCCGAGCCACCGGAGAGCGCGATGATCCCTGCGGATTTCTCGGTCACCCAGCTACGCTCCATGCTGGGAATGCCATTGAGCTGCCCTTCCTGATAGCTCCGGGAGACCAACTCGATGATATTGCGATAGCCAGTGGCATTCTGGCTGAGGAAGACCGCACGGGTCAGCTGGGCGCTGTCGGCCTCGTCGCGCAACCAGACATCGACGCCGAATATCGGCTGAATACCCTTTGCCAGCGCGGCGCGGTAGAACTTGACCGTGGCGAACTGGTTGCACTGATCGGTCAATGCAACTGCCGGCATACCCGTCTGCGCCAGCGCTTCCATCAACGGCTTGATGCGCACGACGCCATCGACAAGCGAAAACTCTGTGTGGAGGTGCAGGTGAACGAAGGTACTACTGGTCATTTTGCAGAAGGTCGGAAACGGGTTTGAAGCTGCGGCGATGATGCCGGGTGACGCCAAGTCGGGCAAGTTGCTCACGGTGCAGCGCTGTGGGGTAGCCCTTGTGCTTGTCGAAGCCATAGCCGGGGAACTCGACAGCCATCTGCACCATCTCGCGATCCCGCGTCACCTTGGCCAGTATCGAGGCGGCACTGATGGCTGGAACCTTGCTATCACCCTTGACGATGCACTCCATTTCATAATCAAGATCCGGGCAACGGTTGCCATCAACCAGCACCTTGAGCGGTGACAACGTCAACCCATGAACAGCACGCTGCATCGATAGCAGTGATGCCTGCAGAATGTTTAGCTTGTCGATCTCGACCACTTCCGCTCGCCCCAGCGCCCAGCAGAGGGCCTTGCACCTGATCTCATCATACAACCGCTCGCGCTGTCTGGCGGTGAGTTTCTTGGAGTCGGCCAGGCCGTCGATGGGGTTGCCAGGGTCGAGTATGACCGCTGCAGAGACGACCGGTCCCGCCAGTGGACCACGCCCCACTTCATCAACACCTGCAATCATGGTGGGATCGAGCATAGAGGGTGGGATTCCGCAAAAGAATTCGAACCATTATAGGATGTTTACATCTAATCAGTCGTCATGAAATTTCTGGTAGCCGTCTACATTATGTTATTCTGCGCGAAATTTTACAGATATCCATGGAATTGCAGATGAGCGTTGAAACCACATCATCCGGCCTGACGATTGAAACCCTGGCCGAAGGCAGCGGCGACCCGGCAGAGGCCGGTCATGTTGTTACCGTACATTACACCGGCTGGCTCGAGGACGGTACCAAATTCGATTCCAGCATGGACAGAAACTCCCCCTTCCAGTTCAATCTCGGCGCTGGCCAGGTGATCCGGGGGTGGGACGAAGGCGTTGCCGGCATGCAACCCGGCGGCAAACGCAAGCTGACCATTCCTGCAGAGCTAGGCTATGGCGCACAGGGCGCGGGTGGTGTAATTCCACCCAATGCCACCTTGATATTTGAAGTGGAGCTGCTGGCCATCAACTGAACCGGCACGCTACTGACTTATCCAACAATAAGAAATCAGCCCAGACGGGGAATACGTTTTTGAATATCGAATCTGTACAAAAAACCTATAAACGTTACGCACCACAATACGATCTTCTGTTTGGTGCCGTTTTTCATCCTGGCCGCAAGGCTGTCATTCGCGATCTGAATTGCCAGAGCGGCGAAGAAATTCTGGAAGTGGGCGTAGGCACCGGCCTCTCGCTGCCGCTCTACGACAGCTCCGTCAACGTGACCGGGATCGATATTTCCGAGGAGATGCTCGAAGTCGCGATAAAGCGCCGTCAGAAGCTCAAGCTCGACAATGTCGAACTCTATGCCATGAATGCCCAGGAAATGGAGTTTCCCGACAACCACTTCGACAAGGTCGTTGCAATGTATGTGGCCTCGGTCGTGCCGGACCCGGTGCAACTGGTCAACGAAATGCGCCGCGTCTGCAAACCCGGTGGACAGCTGATCTTCGTCAACCACTTCAACAGTAACAACCCGGTCATCAGTCGGATCGAGAAATGGCTTGAACCCCTTGCCAATACGCTCGGGTTCCATCCCGGTTTCAGCATGGAAGAATTCCTGCATCAGACCGACCTCACCATCGAACAGAGCATTCCCGTCAACCTGTTTGGTTACTGGCAGCTGCTCCGCGCCATCAACGACAAGACCGATTTCAGCGAAGAGGAAGTCGCTGCAGAAGTTGCCATTGCGATCTGAGCGGCTACGCTTTTCGTTGGCTGCCCAGAGGGAAAATCATTTTCAGGCTTGTGCCTGATTCCGCGGCTCAACCGCAGATTCAGGTTGTATTAAGACACGGTAAAGCTGTGTTAGACTCAGCCGCATTTTCCAGCCACAAGCCATTCCTATGACAATCCGCTGTGCCGTAATCGGTGTCGGCTATCTGGGCAAGTTTCATGCCCGGAAATATGCCGCACTGGACAATGCCGAGCTGGTTGGAGTTGTCGATCCCGACAGCACCGCCGGGCAGGCTCTCGCCCATGAGCTGGGCTGCAATTACTTCCCCGATCACCAGCGGATTCTGGACCGTGTCGATGCCGTCAGTATCGTCGCACCCACCACGCTGCACCACAGCATCGCCGCCGACTGCCTCAACAGCGGCATCCACGTGCTGCTGGAAAAACCCATCACCACCACGGTAGCCGAAGCCGAAGCGCTGATCACCATCGCCCGGCAGCGCTCACTGGTGTTGCAGGTCGGCCATCTGGAGCGCTTCAATCCGGCGATCATGGCACTGGGCGAAACCTTGTCGGATTCCCTGAGGTTTATCGAGTCACACCGGCTGGCACCCTTCAAGCCGCGTGCAACCGATGTCAACGTGATGCTCGACCTGATGATTCACGACATCGATATCATTCTCCATCTGGTCAAGTCCGATGTTACCGATATTCGCGCCAGCGGCGCCTCCGTGTTGTCGGATTCCATCGACATCGCCAACGCCAGACTCGAATTTGCCAATGGTTGTGTTGCCAATGTGACAGCCAGCCGCATCAGCCAGAAGTCCGAGCGGAAAATGCGGATCTTCCAGCGAGATCAGTACATCACCGTCGATTTCCAGGAAAAAGCGCTGGATATCTATGCCAAGGGCGATGGAGAAATGTTTCCCGGCATTCCCGATATCACCCATCGCCATACCGAGGGTGGGGAAAGCGATGCCCTGTTGCTGGAAATCCGGGACTTTCTCGACGCCATCCACCATGGCCACGACCCTGTGGTAACCGGTGAAGATGGCAAACGCGCACTCGATACGGCCATACGCATCAGCAAACTCGTCCCTGACACCCACGCTCTCTGAAAAGGAATTGCTCTCATGATCCCCATGGTTGACCTGAAACTGCAGTATCAGCAGCTCAAATCGGACATCGACAAGGCCATTGCCGAGGTGCTGGAAAGCACCGCCTTCATTCTGGGACCCAATGTTCAATCCTTTGAAAGGGAAGCGGCCGACTACCTGGGTGTCAACTATGCCGTAGGCTGCGCTTCCGGTACCGATGCATTGCACCTGGCTCTGAGGGCTGCCGGGATCGGCCCCGGATCCGAGGTGATTACTTCCGCCTTCACGTTCATTGCGACAGCCGAGGCCATTTGCTACACCGGCGCCAAACCGGTTTTTGTCGATATTGATGAAGCTACGATGAACCTCGATCTGAACCAGGTCAGTGAAGCCATCACCTCGAAAACTGCCGCCATCCTGCCGGTACACCTGTTTGGCCAACCGGTTGACATGAGCACATTGCAGGCGCTGGCCGATGAATACCAGCTTGCCATTGTCGAGGACTGCGCCCAATCGTTTGGCGCCGATATCCAGGGCAAACAGACGGGCAGCATGGGCATTGCCGGCTGCTTCAGCTTTTTCCCAAGCAAGAATCTGGGTGGCTATGGCGATGGCGGTCTGGTGACCACACAATCCGAAGCCATCAGGAACCGCCTGCTGAGCCTTCGCAACCACGGAAGCTCAAAGCGCTACTATCATCAGGAAATCGGCTACAACAGCCGCCTCGACGAAATCCAGGCCGCCATTCTGCGGGTTAAACTGCGGCAGATCGATCGCTTCAATGACGAACGTCGTCGGGTCGCCCATCGCTACAACGAGCTACTGGCCGGCAGCGGCATCACCACGCCATCCGAAGATGGCATTGGTAAACATGTATTTCACCAATACACACTGCGCTCGCCCCATCGGGATACCATCATGGCAGCATTGCAGGCTGAGGAGATCGCCTGCGCCGTCTACTACCCGGTTCCCCTGCACCACCAGGATGTCTTTGCCAGGGAATTCGAAGACACAACCCTCCCGGTTACCGAAGCCACTTGCCAGACCTGCTTCTCATTACCCATCTTCCCCGAGATGTCCGATGCACAGATCATCACGGTGACCGATACCATCAAGGCCGCGCTCGATTAGGTGAACCAGCACATTCTGATCGTCGCAGGTGAGCCCTCCGGCGACATGCATGCCGCTCACGTCGTCAATGAACTGTCGATATTGCAACCGGATATCCGGGTCGAAGCGATGGGCGGAGAGGCTTTGCGAGCGACAAGGGCTGAAATCATTGTCGACAACCGTGAACTGGCTGTTGTTGGCCTGGTTGAGGTCATTCGTCACTATCCTGTCATACGCAAGGCACTCAAGACGCTGGAATCCCGACTGGTCAGCCATCCTCCAGCCCTGCTGGTACTGGTCGACTACGTCGAATTCAATCTGAAGCTGGCCGCCAGCGCCAAACAACTGGGGATTCCAGTGCTGTTCTACATCAGCCCGCAGGTGTGGGCCTGGCGCCCCGGCAGAGTGGAGAAAATCGGTCAACGCATCGACATGATGGCGGTGATCTTCCCTTTCGAGACCCGTTTCTACGAGCAGCACAATATACCGGTACGCTATGTCGGTAATCCACTGGTCGGCAAGGTCAAGGCCTCTCGCTCCCGCGCTGAAATGTTGGACAAACTGGGACTGGATGGCAGCCGTCCCATCGTCGGCCTGCAACCGGGCAGCCGACGCAGTGAGATCGAACGGTTGTTGCCGCTCTTTCTCGATACCGCCCGACAACTCCAGGCAACCATTGATGGTGTTCAGTTCGTAATGCCTGTGGCCCCCGGCATCGAACCGGCGCTCATCACCTCACAGCTCGACGGTACACTCCCGGTAACACTGAGCAGAGAACAGAATCCCTATGACCTGATGCAGCTCTGCAGCGCCATTCTGACCGCTTCCGGCACTGCAACACTGGAAACCGCACTGATGGGCATCCCGATGGTCATTGCCTACAAGGTGGCACCCTTGAGCTATCAGATCTTTCGCCACCTGATCCGGATTCCGGATATCGGGCTGGTCAATGTCGTGGCAGAAAGACGTATTGTCGCCGAGTTCATTCAGCACGATGCCACGCCGGACAATCTGACTGCGGAACTGGTGCGCCTGCTGCAAGACCGGGAATACCGCACAACAATGATTGCGGCGTTGGCTCGGGTAAGAGAGAAACTTGGCGACCGCAATGGCGCCAGGGAAATGGCACATTTGATTCAGGAAATGTTGTAACAGGCCCGCACCCGGTCTCATGCACTGAGGTACGAACTCGCGTGTAGCAGCCCCATCGGATTCGGACAGGAATTGCGGCAATCCCGGCAAACTGCAACGATTTTAGTGTGACAACGCTCTCAGTTTCCCAAAAACCCGATTACGGTCACAGATCATTGTAGTCTGCAACGTTCTCCCACCTATCCCCCCGCAACCCTTTGGTTTGGCGCATTCAGGCACAAACACGGTTTCCAGACACATATCTTTCCAATATTCATGGAGTTAGGAAGGTAGACAGCTGTGATAGAGTTCAATTAATCTATGTCTATAACGATATAACATCTTAACCGTACAAGTCAGGGATGACGTGGCGATCACAGATCGACCAGACAACTAACAAACCGTTCTGGTCGGCTCAGGAATTTCAATACATCTATGCCTTCCATTGCCCATTTTTCTGCTCTCTGCCGGCAACCATATTCATGGGCAGCACGCATATACTCAAACCAAAAACAGAATAAATGAGACCCAAGAACCCTCCGTCCCTGTCACAGCAATACCGGGTCGAGACCCGTGACAGAAGAAAAGGCACCACCAGAGGGCTGATGATCCTTGCCCTGTTCGTGGCAACGGCCATCATCCTGCTGATCAGCTCCATTCCCCTGACCATCGAACAACAGTCGCTGTTCGTTCTGGCGTCGCTGGGCCTGTCATTGCTGATCCGCCCCCATAACGAACTGGCCAGATACCGTGTCATCATGCTGATCCTGATCTCGGTGATCGCTACGGGCCGCTACATCTACTGGCGGCTCACGGAATCACTGGGCTGGTTTGATCCCAATCTGGAGCTGACCTTTCTCGACTACCTCTTTTCAGCGGGACTGCTGTTTGCCGAGCTCTATGCGTGGACAGTGCTGTTTCTGGGATTCTTCCAGACCATCTGGCCACTGCGACGCAAGGTTCAACCTCTGCCTGCCGACCGCAGCCTGTGGCCTACCATCGATATCATGATCCCTACCTATAACGAGCCGCTCAAGGTTGTCGCACCTTCAATACTGGGCGCAATGGATCTCGACTGGCCGCGGGACAAGCTGAATGTATATGTGCTGGATGACGGCTGCCGGGAGGAGTTTGCCCGTTTTGCCCGTGAAGCCGGTGCGCACTACATCAAGCGCGAATCCAGCGAGGGTGCCAAGGCGGGGAATATCAACCATGCACTGCGTCAGACGCGGGGAGAGCTGGTTACCATCTTCGACAGCGACCATGTCCCGGTACGCTCATTCCTGCTCAATACCGTTGGCTGGTTCCTGCGCGAGAGGGAGCTGGGGCTGCTGCAGACACCTCACCTGTTCTTTACACCAGATCCCGTGGAACGCAACCTGCAGGTATTCCATCAGGTTCCCAACGAGGGACAACTGTTCTATGGCCTCGTCCAGGATGGTAACGACTCCTGGAATGCAGCGTTCTTCTGCGGCTCATGCGCGGTCATCAGGCGTACGGCACTGGAGGATATTGGCGGCATTGCGACCGATACCGTCACCGAAGATGCCCATACCTCACTGCTAATCCAAAGAAAGGGATGGAATTCCGGCTATCTGAATGTCCCCCTTGCTGCCGGACTCGCTACCGAACGACTATCCGCCCATATCGGTCAGCGCATGCGCTGGGCCCGCGGCATGCTGCAGATCTTTCGCAAGGACAACCCGCTGCTTGCCCGTGGACTCAGCCTCGCACAGCGTCTCTGCTACTTCAATGCAATGCTGCATTTCCTCTTCAGCATCCCGCGCATCATCTTTCTCACTGCGCCGCTAGCCTATCTCTATTTTGAAGCCTACGTCATTCAGGCATCAGCCGTACTGATCGCCATCTATGCGCTGCCGCACATCTTTCAGGCGCAGGTGGCCAACTCCGTCATGCAGGGCCGCTACCGCCACAGCTTCTGGGCCGATGTCTACGAAACCATCCTCTCCGCTCACCTGATCCGCCCTACCCTTACCGCATTGGTTAGACCGGACAAGGGCAGTTTCAATGTGACCTCCAAGGGTGGGATCATCAACGAGGACTATTTCGACTGGAGTTCCTCCAAGGTCATCTTCCTGCTGCTGGTGCTCAATCTGGTTGGCCTGGCATTCGCGTTCCTGCGGCTGTTCTGGTGGAACCCTGACGAAACCGGCACGGTACTGATCAATCTGGCATGGACAATATACAACAGCATTATTCTGGGCGCCGCTATCAGCGTGGCATGGGAAAAACGCCAACGCCGCGACGACCCGCGTATCCACAGAAAATTCGATGCCTTTGTCATACCACAGAACGGTCGCCGTGTACGCGCGGAAACCCGCGATATATCACTGGTCAATATCAGCCTGCATGTCCCGCCCGATCTGGAAATAGCCCGCGGAGAAAGAATAACCATCGAAATTACCGATGGGCAGCAGACCAGCCAGTTTCCAGGAATAGTTGCGACGACGCTGCCACGGCATCTGGGAGTCTCCCTGACGGAGATGCCGGTCAGAAAACAGGCAGATCTGGTATATTTCAGCCTTTCCCGTGAGCACTCCTGGGATGACTGGTACACCGCATGCGAGCCCAGCAAGCCTCTGGCTTCGTTTATGGAGATCATACGGCTGGGCATCTTTGGCGCTTTCCGCGCGGTGTTCGGCCATACCGATGACCCGGAGAGAAATGTCATGCATCACAGCCGGGCAAAGAGCTACATGCTAGCTCTGGCACTGGTGATTCTCGGTATTCTGGTGTCGATCGACAAAGCCAATGCAGCAACCCCCAAAGACGTTGCCCAGGCAGTAGTAACCACTGATACTGAAGCAACACCAACCACCTCCGCCACGACAGCCGAAGCCCGGGAGCACATCAACAGTCAATACAGTGAGAATCTCTCACTGAGCCTGGCCGATCTCGGGCTGGAAAAACCACTGGTTCTGCGAGGTGGCAATTCCCAGGACGATATCTGGTTTCATGTCCGTGCCGACCGAATCGTGAAACAGGCCGAACTGCGCCTGAACTATTCGATCGCCAGACAGTTGCTGGAAGACTACTCGGCGATTTCGATTACACTGAACGCCCAACCGGTAAGTCGCATTGAGATCACGGAAGAGAATGTGAACAAGCCTCTGGTCGATGTATTCAATATCGAACCACTCGATTTCAGCGATTTGAACCAGCTGTCTTTCAAGCTGATACCCAGAGATGAGGAAACCTGCGAAAAGCTTGACCCACTGGCGATCAGCGCCGAAATTCAGCCCGACAGTGATATCACCCTGCACATGAATCCACTGGATCTGGTCAATGAGCTTTCACTCTTCCCGGTACCGTTCTATGACTACCGGGATGACAACAAGCTGATTTTGCCCATGGTTCTGGGTGATGAGCTCACCCGGTCGCTACCCGCACTGAAAGCGGCTGCCATTCTGGCGTCCTGGTTTGGTGCCAAGGCCGACTACCTGGGCGCAAGTTTTCCGGTTTTCAACTCAACCCTGCCACTGCAACACGCCATCGTGTTTCGCACCCCAGAATCGGAACATGCAGACATTTCCCCCCTACCCATCACCGGCCCGTCGCTGGAAGTCATGGGCCACCCGCAGGATTCAGCCACCAAGCTGCTGGTGATCTCCGGCCGGACCGGCGAGGATCTCGTTACCGCAGTGCGTGGTCTGGTTTCGGGACAGCTGATGCTCTCCGGCAACCATGCCCTGGTCGACAGCAGCCAATTCACGCTGGAAAGCCGCCAACCCTATGATGCCCCCCGATGGCTGCGCAACCGCGACAAGACCTACCTCAGCGAATTGATCGAACCGGGAAAGCTGACCAGCACCGGCATCTCTCCCGAAACCGTCCGCATCAACTTCCGCATGGCGCCCGATCTCCTCACCTGGCAGAACGAGAATATCCCGTTGCACCTGAACTACGAATACAGCGACCTGCCACTGGAAAGCGGCAGCACGCTGGATGTGGGCCTCAATGGCGAGTGGCTGGCCAGCCTGGATCTGGATGGGCAAACCCGCAAGGAATACCGGGTCTCCGCCGACGAGCCTGAAACCGAGATCCGCATGATCAAACGCAAGCGGCTGCTTGAACTGCCGGTCAGGAAAATGGTCGGACTCAATCAGCTGTCGTTCTATCCCAACCTGATCCTGCCGGAAAGTGCTGCACTGGAATGTGCCGACGACTACATCAATTTCATGGTCAACACCATTGAACGCACCTCGCATCTCGACCTCTCCGACCATTACCATTTTACCCGCATGCCAGATCTGGCCAAGTTCGCCAACCTGGGTTTCCCCTACTCCCGCTATGCCGATCTGAGTGAAACTGCCGTCATTCTCCCCAATGCCCCCACAAACGATGAAATCCAGTTCCTGCTCAACAGCATGGGGGTTATCGGTGCGGCCACGGGTTATCCTGCCGTTGATGTGACCCTGCTGTTTCCGGCAGATAGTCAATTGGCAATCAACAAGGATATTCTGCTGATCGGCAGCGACGACAGACAGCCATTGGCGGAAACCTGGAGCCCTCATATCGCCATCAACCAGAACATGGATCGGGAATGGACACTGCGCAAACTCACACCGCTCGAGCGTGCGTCACTGTGGTGGAAAGGTGAAAAACTCAAGGAGCTGAAGTCGGCACGCCGTACCGTCGAGGAGAATAAGGAGGGTCTGACCGCATTGACCGGTTTTCGCTCTCCACTGAATGATCAGCGCTCGGTCATCATGCTGGTTACCAGCACACCCGAGATGCTGTCCAGACTGAATGATGCAATGACGGAACCCGAGGAGTACGCCAAAATCCAGGGTGACCTGAGTATTATCGACGACACCGACATCAAGGCATTCCGTACATTGCCAAGCTACTATGTTGGTGAGCTGCCATGGTATCAGTGGATTCGGTGGTATCTTTCCACCCATATTCTGGCCTTGATTCTATTGACCATCATCGCCATGTTGATCACCGCCCTGCTCCTGCGAAGCCTGTTGACGGATCATGCCAGTGAACGCCTTGCACCTTCGCACTAATGCAACCACAGGCCGGGGAAATGGCCACATTGCGATGCCACGATCGCATCCCGATACGGCGGTTACGGATACGTTTGGCGCAACTTCCCGCCTGAGAATATTCCGACAACTTGCTCTGGCTGGTATGGCCATTGGCCTGACGCTGCTACTGCTGCAACCTGCCTGCTCGGCGACCGCTTCGCCACCACAGTGGCCACAGTGGGAGGCCTTCAAGGTGAAGTTCGTCCAGAAGGACGGTCGAATCATCGAGCATTCGCAACAATCACGCACCACATCCGAGGCTCAGTCCTATGTACTATTCCACGCCCTGGTTGCCGATGATCGCGCAACCTTTCAGCGGATACTGGACTGGACGGAAAACAACCTTGCCGGTGGTCACCTCGAGCAACAGCTGCCAGCCTGGTTATGGGGGAAGGACTCGACCGGCCAATGGACAGTTCTGGACAGAAACCCGGCCAGCGATGCAGATATGTGGCTCAGCTATGTACTGCTCGAAGCAGGCAGACATTGGCATGTAAAAAGATATACCCGACTCGGCAAGGCGCTTCTAACCCAGATTGAAACCCGTGAAATCACGCGACTGCCCGGGCTTGGCCCAATGGTTCTACCGGGTCCACAGGGATTCAGTCTGGCAAATGACACATGGCGGCTGAACCTCTCTTACCTGCCACTGCAACTCATTCACAAGTTCATCCGCACAGGTAACAGCCAGCTCTGGTCCGGTGTCATGAAATCGACACTGACCTTGCTCGAACAGGCCACCGAGGATGGCATCGTACCGGATTGGGTCCTCTATGATCCGGATCATGGCATTCGCCCCGACAAGCAATCATTACCACGCAAAATCGGCTACGATGCCATCCGCGTATATCTGTGGGCAGGCATGTTGCCGGGAAATCATCCACTGAAATCCCTGTTGTCACCCACCTTCACCGCTGACTGTACCAGCAAGCTGGTAAAGGCCAGCAATCCCGCCGGATTCGACATGGCCGTTACGCCCTTGATGAAAACAACCGGCAACCATGCCTGCCTTGCCCGCCTGATCAAGCGAGCCGACCAGGCCTGGGACAAGGGGCTGCTGGGGGAACCGGTACTCTACTACAATCAGATTCTTTCCATGTTCGCCCTGGCATGGCTGGAAAAGCGCTACCAATTCACTCAGGATGGGGACCTGCTAATTCGTCAACGCCATGAATATCATTAAAACAGGAAAACGAATCGGGCTGGGCATTGTCTTGTCGGGAATACCTTTCATGGTCGTCCACGGCGCCAGTCAGGAAGAAGACATCAGACAGCTCCTGGTTCAAGGCCACTACTGGATAGGGCAAGGCCATCCGGATCTTGCCGTCAATTCCTGGGAAAAGGTGTTGTTGACCGATCCCGATAACAGTGAGGCTCTCAATGCGCTGCAGGAGCTCAAATCCTTTCACCCCTCACTGATCGACCGAAAGAAGCTGGCACTGGCACGCAAGCTCGCCAGGCAGCACAAGTATGCCGATGCCCTGGAGATGTACAAACAGGCTTTTGCAGGCGGTACGCCCAACAGCTTTTATGCTGCGGAATATTATGAAACCCTCAGTGGCACACGCCATGGGTGGAAGAAAGCGGTGACGGCACTGCAGGAACTGACGCAGAAATATCCCTCCAATTCACGCTACCGGCTGGTTTATGGGCGGGTTCTGACCTATCACCAGTCGAGCCGGTATCAGGGGCTGGAAATTCTGGAAAAGATGGCTGGCAATGAGGCGCTGGACTCCGGCCTGCGTGAGGAGGCCGTCAGCGCGTGGAAGAATGCGCTCCTCTGGCTGCCTGCCTCCAGCCGGGAAAAGGCCAGATATCAGCGCTATCTGGCACTGTTTCCCGACGACAAGGAAATCACCTATCGACTGGAACACCTCGATGAGCCCGGGCAGGAGACCACGCTGGAAAAAGCCTATCAGCTCCTAGAAGCCGGCAAATTGAAAAAAGCAGCCAGCATATTTTCCCGGCTGGTCAAGGCTTCTCCGGACAATGCCGATGCGCTGGCTGGTCTGGGCATTACACAAATGCGACAACGCCGTTTTTCCAGTGCTGCGCGGAATCTCGAAAAGGCCATCCGGATCGCCCCCGAGGAACACCACGATCTTGAAAAGACCCTGCTGGAGGCACAGTTCTGGGCCGCCTACAAACAGGCCGAAAGAGCCTATAAACAGGATCGCTTCAGCGCCGCACTCTCGCACCTGGGACGGGCGGAACAGTATCTTCCTGGCAGGTTCGAATCTCTGCTGCTGCGCGCCAATATCGAAGCTCGCCGGGGTAACACCAAACGTGCAAGTCGCTATTATGACAAGGCACTCGCACTGAAACCCGGAAATCAGGCTGCGGGGACGGGACTGTTGCAGCTCCTGGTACTTTCCGGTGACGAGGCCAGTGCCGCTTCACTGCTGAAGAAACATGGTCTGTCCGAGCGGGAGTTTCGACGCGCCCGCAATCAAATCAAGGCGGCACAATTGCGGGCCAGTGCCGCAATCGAGAACGATCCCGATATCGCAATCATTGATCTCAGATCCGCCCTGGCGCTCGATCCCGAAAATGGCTGGCTGCGACTGGATCTGGCGCGGAGGCTGGCAGCACGCGGGCAAACGCGGGAGGCTGAATCACTTTTCACGGGGTATCTGTCCAGCTTTCCAAACGACTACGAAACACGCTTTGCTGCCGCAGTATTCTTCAGTGAAGTGGGCGAACTGCAAAAAGCCCGGATACACAGCAGTGCGATTCCCGCAGAACACAAGTCCGAGGATCTGCTGAATTTCGAACAGGAGCTTCAGGCCAGGCTGGATTTGCAGCGTGCCAGGACATTCATTGACAAGGGCGACTACGTCCAGGCAAACCTGATTGCCGAATCATTACAGGCCAGAAGCGGCGACAATCCCGCCACCAGGCTGGTGTATGCAGAACTGCTGGCACGTCTCGGTGAAGAAAAGGATGCCTTGTGGGTTGCTCAACACGCTTATGCCAAGGCGCGTAAAACCAATATCGGCGCGGCGCTGCAATACGCCAATGTTTTACTTCTCACTCACCAATACAAGGCTCTCGACTCATTGCTGACGGAACTCAGGCACCAGCCCCGGCTCACGCCTGCCGAACGGGCCTCTCTGGCAGAATTGCGCCTGGGCCTCGAACTCGAGCTGGCCGACAATCTGAGAAAATCCGGCAACTACAAGGCCGCCTATGAACAACTGCTCCCCTTCCTGCCCCGCTACGATGACAACTCGGCAGTGCGCTCACTCCTGGCCAGTATCTATCAGGATGCCGGAGATCACGATCTGGCATTGAAACTCTTTCAGGAAGAAACCGCCCACCACCCCGATAACAGGGATGCCTGGGCCGGTGCCATTGGCGCAGCCATGTCGCTGCAGGATTTTCCGCTGGCCAGCAGTCTGGTAGAACAGGCGTTGAACGCCGTTCCCGATGATCCTGGCCTGCTCATCCAGCGAGCACGTCTGTCCTACATGAACGGTAGCCGTGCCGCAGCCCTCAAGGATATCGATCAGGCATTGCAGCAGGAGCGTGCCTCACCCAGCGCCAGAAACCAGATCCAATACCCGGCGCCCGGCAAGTCGGCAACACAGATTCCATTGCCCGACCTCCATCCCTGGTCTCGTGAGGCAAGAGAGCTTACCGCACAAATCAAGGCTGAAACCGGAACATCCCTGTCGCTGGGGACGGGGATTCGCATGCGTGACGGCAACGAAGGGCTGGATCAACTGACCGAAACCACACTGCCCATCCAGTTTCAGAGTTCTCTTAATGCAGACATGAAGTGGGGCGTTATGCTGCGCCCCACCCTTCTCACTGCAGGCAGGACGCAGCAGGCTACCCGCCAGCTTCTGGGTAGCCAGGCGCTCACGGCGAACGGCACAACCGGAGAGGAGCAGAAAGACGAGGGACTCGGTTTGACGGCCTTTTACAAGGGCAGGCGATGGGACGCCGATCTCGGCTTGTCAGGCGCGGGATTCGAGATCGATAATCTGGTTGGCGGTCTCTCCTGGAAACAACGCGATTTTGGCAGCCAACTGATTCTGGGGGCTGACCGTCGCGCCATCAAGGATTCAGTGCTCTCGTATGCCGGGTTGAAAGACCCTGCCACCGGTACCGTTTGGGGGGGGGTAACCCAGACCAGTGCCAAACTCGATTATTATCTGCGCAACCTCAGGGATGTTCCGGCAGCCATCCATGCCCACGCCAGCGTGGCAATGCTCGACGGCGACCATGTCGAAGACAATACCCGGCTCAAACTCGAATCCGACATTCAATGGTCTCTACTGCAACAGGACAATGCCCAGGCCGAGCTGGGCCTGCGACTCACCTATCAGCACTTCGACAAGAACCTGCGTGGCTTCACGTTGGGACAGGGTGGCTATTTCAGCCCGCAGCAATATCTGGCCCTGGCAATCCCGGTTCGTTACAACGCTCACCAGGGTGCATTTCACTATGGCATGGCAGCAACATTCGGCATCCAGTATTTCGAGGAAGACGACACTCCGTTCTTCCCGCTCGATCAGGATCTGCAGTCACAGGTTGATGCACTCTTGCCGGAGAAGGGCTTTCATGAAGGACAGTCCCGCGGCAGCTTTACCATAGCACTCAGGGCAGGATTCGAGTACAAGCTCAATCAGGAGTTCAGCGTGGGTGGCCTGCTTTCCTCCGCGCATGACAATGACTACGATGAAACCGGTGGCGCAGTGTTCCTGCGCTACTATTTCGATCGCCCGACCCGGCTGCCGCAGACACCCGGATGGCTGACCACCGGCCCTTTCACAACAGGTTTGTGGTAAGGAGGGAGGTTATCCCAACCTTCTCAGAACACAGCTACGGATTTATTCGGCTCATCCCTGAGCCTCACCCCTGCGGGGCTTGCGTGAAAAATCGTTCCTGACGATTTTTTCACCCAAATCGCTCGGCACATCAGGCCATCAAGGCCGTGCAAGGCTTTATCAAGGCGAAATACCGCTATGCCGTGGATATCGACCTGTCAAAGTTCTTCGATCAGGT
>CAYTPO010000072.1:0-9617 GCA_964439815.1 uncultured Thiotrichales bacterium | reverse complement strand
TGGCGCCTGAAATGTGACTACGCTATCTTTGCTCATGGTGGCGTACCTCTTCTGCTGTCTATCAGTTCTCGACAAACCGATTTCAGCAGGGTACGCCGCCTTCTTCAATCAACCCTGTACACCAGATTCAGTTATACCTCGCTTCTTTCTCACAGGAACCTCATCACCACCATGATGCAAGCCTCCCCCAACCAAGCACATGGCAACCCTCAGGCATACCCGGGGCCCGCCTCGACCTTAGGAACTACAACTTATGATGGATGTTTTCAAAAAAAACACAGTGCTAGGATTGCTCTTGACTCGTAGTGGGGATAACTACTATCAGTCAAAACCACACGACGAAAGACTCTCAACGCAATAAACTGTAAGGAGAAGTGTAATGACGCAGATCAATCAGATGGGGTTTCCTGGAATCTATTCCAACTTCGGCCCAAGTGCATACAACGGTAACGATGGAGGCAACAACGGTGGATCGAATTTTGGAGGCATCAATGGCTTTTCATCTTTTGATGGAAGCTATGGTTCAATCTATGCACTGATTCAGCCCCTCCTGGCTCAGATCCTGGGCGGCTATGGAATGGGCGGCTATGGAATGGGCGGCCACGGAATGGCCGGCTATGGAATGGGTGGCTATGGAATGGGCTGCCACAGAATGGGTGGCTATGGAATGGGCGGCCACCACGGTCATGGACACGGTGGCTATGGGGGTGGATCCTACGTTATCGGCAATACCTTCGGCTCCCCCGGTATCGGAGGCGGTTACTATCCGCGTCCGGAACCCTTTCCACCAATTGTTGTCAACCAACCAGCGCCGGTGCAGCAAAGACGCGGCTCATCCTGATTGGCATACTGATCGTACCCGAATTTACCTTCGGGCACGATCGGCTCTCACCCATCCCGGATGCCAGTAAGCAGTACGGGATGCTCACGGGCGAAATATAGCCAAGCCGAAACATCGGCCATCTCGACCAGAGAGAGTACATGAGTGAAGCACGATACAGCTAAGTCTGTGGTCGTGTCTCGAAAGAGAACCAAGCCCAACTCAGGCACAAACAAGACAAATAGCGAGTTAAACAATAATAATATGAAAGAGCTTCCGATATTCCTCCAATCCATCCTTGATCATGCCGCCATAGCCCAACCCAAAACAATTCTCACGCTGGAAGGGCTACCGCTTAAATTATGGCCGGCGGAAAAAGGGCACATTCAATGGCTCAAGAGTTATCTTGAACCCGCCGCTGCGGAGCATCATGGAACTGTCCAGGATGGGAATGCCTGGAAGATCGGATGCTTCTTCGACATGGACATCGTAAGCGATGCGGCGGCATTCCAGCAATCAGGAAAGATAGACTGGATCGACGTCTGGAATGGGCGGTCGGTCATTCGTCGCTCCATATTCAATCGTGGCCTCGTACTCGATTATGATTCCGAGGAAGGTTTGCTCTGCTGTTATGACTTGTGCAATATGCAAATCATACAAGTTACATCCGCACATACAAAATCTCCTGCCCATGAACTCGGCCGTTTGATACGAGATATATATCTCTCACTGATGAGGTCAAAGGGATGGAACCTGTTCCATGCTGCCGCAATTCAGGCCAATGGCACAACTTATCTCTTTCCTGGAAGTTCCGGGTCAGGAAAAACATCCCTTGTCATCGCAATGGTACAATCAGGCGCCGACTTTATTGCCAACGACCGTATCCTCCTGAAACTGGATAACGACAAAATCAGAATCAAACCCTACCCCATGGCTATCGCAATCGGCCTGGGAACGGCCCAACAATATCCCGCACTGAAAAATTTGATTCTTGAACCATCGGTTCTTCAATACCCACGTCGCCGCTATTCCCTCCAAAACGTCGTCAATACACCAATGGCAAAGTGGTCGGAGCTCCCTGACAAGCTGCAACTCTTTCCTCACGAACTAATAAAGTCCCTTGGCGCTACCGGGAAAATATCGACTGGCGATCGTGTGGGCGCCGTCATTTTCCCCGCGATCAGCCGCTTCCAGGTATCGGAATTTCAGAAAATCTCTCGATCATCTGCTGAAAAAATATTTTCCGCTAACGTGATTGAAGGAAACGACGATATCACCGCACCTTGGCGGCCACTCCCATGGAACAGTAAATACCAACCACGCCATCGCGAGATCGTGGACAGATTGCTCCAGCTGCCAATGCTGAAGTTTTCGTTCCATGCTAATCGCAGTAACATGAACGAGGTGAAATCTTATGCGACACACTTGGGCGCAGCGATGGACACCTTTTTTCCAGGAATCGAGTCAGGCAATATCACATCGGACACGTCTGGTTGCAAAACATCCCCAAACGATAATCCCAAGCAGCCAGCCGATATCCAATCGATACTCCCCTAAACCTGTCTGCTGAAGGTTCCTCTCCATGCCCTATACGCCGGAACGACAGTATCATAGCGTTGACCTCCCCGAATACCTGGACAACGGTCAACCCGACATCACGCCCCGTCGGCGCTTCGACCAAAAGCAGCACGAAAGGTTGCGCCGCCATTGGGACACCTTTATCCAAGAGCCCTGGCAACCACTGAACAGGCCCAACAGCGTGATCAGCGTCAGTAGTTCCACGAGAGCCGTCTTTCTCGGGGAAATTTCCCGCCTATGCGAAGAACAACTTGGTGTCGGGGCAATACAGCTGGAATTTCCAGGTGGCCCCTATCGAAGCTCATTCCGAGCACATCTTGAGAACAGCACCTCTGTCATCATCACCCGCCGGACGTTCCACGGTAGAGCAACCATGGAAGCCATGATCCTTGATCGTCTTTATTCTCACAAGGCAAATGTTCCAGCCCCTTTTGGTTTCAACGGCTTGGTACTAATCCAGGAAGATCTGCTCGGTGAGCGGCTTGCCGATATGGAGGTACTCCAGACTGCTGAAGGATATATACGTTTAATTTCAGCCGCCTTAGCCGGGCTTAATAGATTGCACACGATGGCCCAGGACATTGGCCTGGATCAGATGGTTTACCCAATGGGACAACATACCGATTGGCTGGTCGCCCTCTTGGACCGTTCAATGGTGGTTGGTACCTATTTGGGGGTTCCATCCCCAACCGTTCCCGTCGCGGCATTGTTTGACCTACTGACACTCATACGACCCCGATTCATCAAATGGGATGCGCGCCCAGGGAATGCCATCGTGCGTGACGATGAAACGATTGGGTGGTTTGACTGGGAGCACTGTTGTGCCAGGCACCATCTTGATGACATGGTATGGCTGCTCTGTGATGAATCACTGCCAGACCACCTGGCAAGCGAGGAAACCCAGTTAATCGAGTCCTACTTAAATCTGTTCGCGGACGGGCGCTCGGAAGGCGAGGCGCATGAATACCTCCGCTCCATGGGTGTTTTTCATTGCTGCACACGCTTGGGCCGGTTGCTTCATGCCAAGGCCAGAGGCTCGTGGACAGACGCTGACCAACAACTGGAGAAACCCCTCGGCACCAGCCTTACAGCTGCTGTTCGGCTAGCCAGACGGGGTGCACGCTGGGCCGAACACAGCGACTACGCACGCCCTCTGGCGGCATGGTTTCGCCAAGTAGCCGAACAACTACCGAAGCTGTAGCAGACATATATCAATCCCCTCATCAAGTGCTGTACCAAGAACCTAGCCTCAAATCCGCCGCAACACCACCGCCGTGCGCGTAATCGCAGCTTCAGGAATAAACTGGTCGATGGCGCCACCATCGAGCAGCTGCCCAACGAGAATCTCATCGGCAATCACCGGCCGGCCCTCTTTTCTGGCAACATCGATGAGCCGGCGAATCATCTCTCCCTTGCCGATCATCATGATCACTGGCAACGGCATTTCATCACCATCGTACCGCAAGGCGACGGCCGCTTGGCTCCCGAGCACCAGCACCCGCGACCGCTTGATGCGGTCGGCGATATCCTGGCTGGAGAGTTCACGGGCCGTCTGCCGCCGCGACGCCTTGATCAGCGGATCGCCTTCGAGATCCTTGAACTCCCGCTTGAGTTCCTCCTTTGTCATCCTCTGTTCCTTGAGAAAATGCTGTTTCTGTACCAGATAGTCCAATACCGCAAGCGCCAGTAGCAGCGGCAGAATGAACAGGAAGACATTTTCCATCAGCGCCTGGAGTAGCGCTTTTTTGCACTGAATGTTACAGACCGTCGGATCGTGGAGGATGTCCCGCATGCTTCCACGCACGACGAGGTAGAGCACCAGCGCGATGGCAGCAATCTTCAATACCGAAAGCAGTGTCTCCAGCATCGTCTTCACCGAGAAGATCTGTCCGGCATTTTTCACCGGGTTGATCTTGTTCATGTCCGGCTTGATGGGATGGGCCGAAAAGAGCACGCCAAACTGGACGATGCTACCGACGACCGCCATGACGATCTGGATCACGATCATCGGCAACACGGCCCAGAAAAAGGCCACTCGGAACATCACCGCAGCGGCCTCTCGAAGCGCCTTGTCGAAAGGCATTCGGTAAATGAGTTGCGGCACGTCGAACAGTTGGGAGAGGTAATGGAACTGCGCCTGCCAGGTGATCCAATAATAGACCACGACGCCGATGAGCATGAACAGAGAGACCACCTCCCTGCTTTTGGCGACCTGCCCCTTCTTGCGCGCATCCCGCAGTTTCTTAGGCGTCGCCGGTTCGGTTTTTCTGCTCTTGTCATCACTCATTGGAGAATCTTGTCCAGAATCTGGACAACCGATCCGAACTCAAGAAATTCGAGATGAATGTACTTGACGATATAGATGACATAGACCGCCAGTAACAGATAGGCCAGCGCACTCTTTACCGGTAACGCCAGCAGAAAAACATTGATCTGAGGAACAAACCGGCCAAGCAGCGCAAAACCCACCTCAACCAGAAACATGACGATCACCAATGGCCCAGCAAGCAGCAGCATGATGTACATCAATGAATCGAGCAGTTCCAGAAATATCGTAACCCCAGCAATATTGAGCACGGGAAAGTAGGCATCCACCGGCCAGAGCTGATAACTGCGGTAGATCACGTCGAGCAGGACCAACATGCCGCCACCGGTGAGTAACACAACGCCGGCAAGCTGGGCGAAGAGCGCACCGGTGATTGAGGTCTGGTCACTGATCATCGGGCTGAACAGGTTGGCGGTCAAGGCCCCCCGCTGGGTGTCGATCAACGCGCCAACCGCCGCAACCGACCAGAAGATGATGCCCAACACATACCCGATCATGAGCCCAAGCAGCGCCTCCTTGGCGACGATGGAAAACCACCAAGCGACATCGAATGGCTGCCTGCCAAGCTGAGACGAGACTACCGGCAATATCAACAGGGACAGGCTGACCACCAGCGAATTGCGGATCCCCGCCGGCATTACCCGCGGACCAAGAAATGGCAGGACGTTGAAGATCACCATGATCCTTGGCAGCGATACCGTCAGCACCATGAACCAGTGATTGATGTCGGGAAGAAATTCCATCGGCGTCGGCCATTCTCTCTCAATGCACCAACGGGATTGCGTCGAGCAGGCGTGAAGCGTAGGCGGTGATCTCCCCACCGATCCAGCGTGCCGTCAGCATCAGCGCGAAGATCGCGGCGACCAGCTTGATTCCAAACGGCAGCGTCTGCTCCTGAATCTGCGTTAGCGCTTGGAAAAGGCCCACCACCAGGCCGACCACGGTCGCCGCCACGATGACCGGCAAGGAAAGATAGAGTATCAGCAGCATCGCCTGGGAGGTAAAATAGACCAGATCCTGTTCAGTCATCAGCGCCCCCGTGACTATGCATAACTGAGAACGAGGCCATGGATCAGGCGGGTCCAGCCATCGACCATAACGAACAGCAGTATTTTGAACGGCAATGAGATCATCATCGGCGAGACCATGATCATACCCATCGCCAACAGTATGTTGGAGACGATCAGGTCGATGACGATGAACGGCAGATAGAGCATGAAGCCGATCTGAAAGGCTGACTTGAGTTCGGAGATGGTGAACGAAGGCAACAGCACCAGAAGATGATCCTCATCAACACTTGCCACCTTGTCGTTGGGCCAGAGCTTCTTCGTGCTTTGCGCAAAGAAACGCCGCTCGGTGTCGTCCGAATGTTTCTTCAGGAACGCCGTCAGGGGCTGCGCGCCATCCTGCAATGCCTGAGCGAATGCCGGGTTGCGAAAGTCATCGAGGCGTACGTCGTGCTGGTTGAAAGCCTCGACCATCGAGAACCCGACCGGCGCCATGATATATAGCGAGAGAATAATCGCCAGACCGTTGACCGCGATGTTAGGAGGGACCTGGGGCAGGCCGAGGCCGTTACGTAGGATATAGAGAACAACGACGATCTTGATATAGGAGCTGACCATGATGGCGACGAAGGGTGCCAACGCCAGCACGCTCATTCCCGCCAATAGAATGAATGGATTGGGTAGGCTTTCCATTTCTTGTTATGCCTCTACTGTCGATTATCGTTATTGTATTGGCCAGCATCCGCAGATGGCCCAGTAAGCGGCGGTGCCGTGAACGGCGCATTACCGCCCCGGCGCCCTGTAAGGCGGGGCATCATAATAATACCGTACGTGCGGAACTCGATAGGCAGCCAGTTTCAGTGACCCCAAACCATCGAAACCGGCAGGAAACGGGAATACATATTTCCCGTCTCTATCGTAGAAAATCCATGGAGCGGACTTTTCCAGTTGCCTGTCGAAGTCCCGCTCGGGTATTGCCGACAATGCCCTCCGCCCTGGAGAGCGGCCACCATCCGCCATGACAAGCGAGTCCACAACCAACGGTACTTCCCATGCCGCACAACCACCACTCCTCCCAGCAGGCTACTTTCCGATAAGGCTGACGACGCGCATGCCAACGCGGTCCTCCACCTCCACCAACTCGGCCACACCGATCTTCTGACCGTTGCAGCGGATCGTGACCAACTGATTGAGCGGGCGACTCAACTCAAAGGTATAGCCCTTGTGGAGTTTTTTCAGCTGGTGAAGCGGCAACTGCTGCTTCCCAACATCGAAGGTCAACGTCACGTTCAGCTCGTCGATATTGACCGGCTCTCCCTGCGACTCTTCCACACTGCTGTCCTGCTTGATGTCTTCGATCATGGCCTTGCCTTGCTCCAGTTTGAGATAGATTTCCAAATTCGGCGGAATGGTCAGCCGGATCTGCCGCCGGGCCAGAAATTCACTAGGCTCCAGCAGAATCACATCGCCAACGGCGAGCGCCGACAGTTCGACCCTGGGCAGGACGCTGTAGCCAATTTCCATCCACACCGGAAAAAGAACACCCGCAATAGCGTTATCCGCCACCGGCCATTGCCGCAACCCGTCGAGCACCATCTGCATCGTCTTCGCCTTGCAAAAGACGCTTACGATGACCAGATCGGGCCGTTGATCGAGCTTGAACTGGAATGCGTCATCGTATTCGATCTTGGCGGTTTCGAGATGGAGATCGACAATCTCGACCCGATCATGAAACAGCCACTCCAGCGGCGGAATGAAATCGCCCAGCGCGGCGGTAGCAACGATCCGGCGCAACGCGCCGGACATCCGCGACAACACCCCGGTTGGCGGTAACGCCTCCTCCATCCCCGTTCTGGGCCAGCGAGTGAGCTGGAACGCCAACTCTTCCCCGCCGACCCGGAGCACTACGACTGGGCGCCCCTCGACGGGTTTTGGGCTACGCCAGGGAATCATCTCGAGGCAATGGTCGACACCACCGGCGTTGAAGGTAACCGGCATTTGGCAAATGCTCAGCAGATTGTTACGAACGACTTCGTCTCGGCGACAACGTGGCAGCCTCAACGGCGTACGATCATCGTGACCGTTGTCGTCCCCGCTGTGACCATCTGGCGTCAGAAACTTTCTGTAGTTTCGGCTTTTGATTGTTCTGCCCCAAGTTATTTTCTCAGGCAAGATCGACAAAAAGGCGGCGAAACGCCACCTTCTTGCTAGCCTTGCCGGATATTGGACAGCGACATCATGCCAGCTATCCCCCCAAGTTCGCCTCCAGCGAGGCCTCGACGGTGGTTCTGTGACCGGGTTGACATCCTTTCCGCACCGGCCACTTCACTCCGATCACCACCACCAATTGCCTACATAACCGTAGTAACCTCCACCACGGTTCGGACCACTGTTGGTACCGCCGCCATGACCGCCGGAGCCCCCGACATTACCAGGCCCTCCATTGCCGCCGCTGCCACCGGCATAGGTTCCATTGAGCCAATCCCGAACGTCGTTGGACGTCACCTGGCCATCCTGATCGACGTCCCCGACATCCTGGGAGAACCACTCGAAAAAGCCCATACCATTGGCGCCTGCCGGACCAGCCGGACCAGCCGGACCTTGCGGACCCGCCGGACCCCTCAGTGAATCGAGGAAGTCGGCCTCGGAGCCACTGTTACCGGCCGCCAGCCAGATCTGGTAGGCGGACTGACCATCGGCACCATCAGCACCCGCCGGACCCCTCAGCGAATCGAGGAAGTCGGCCTCGGAGCCACTGTTACCGGCCGCCAGCCAGATCTGGTAGGCAGACTGACCATCGGCACCGTCCGCACCTGCCGGACCTCGTTCACCCTGGGGGCCTGCCGGACCTCGTTCACCCTGGGGACCTGCCGGACCGCGCTCACCCTGGGGACCTGCCGGACCTCGTTCACCCTGGGGACCTGCCGGACCGCGCGCCCCAACACCCACGCCAACGCCAACACTTAGTCCGGCACCCACACTTTGCCCCTGATCGGCATCGGCACGCCCAATGATCGCGCTGACCAATGCTTGGAGCAGCGGCAGCAACAACTGGACAAAGGTGTTGTTACCGCCTATGCCGATACCGCCCCCCATTCCGCCTGTTCCGCTTCCCAGCGAACCCAAACCGCCGCCGACACCACTGCCCGTTCCGCCTACCAGCCCGATACCACTGGTTCCTGTACCACTGGTTCCTGTACCACTGGTTCCTGTACCACTGGTTCCTGTACCACTGGTTCCTGTACCACTGGTTCCTGTACCACTGGTTCCCGTACCACTGGTTCCGGACCCACCACTTCCCGGCCCGTTCCTGTCTCCGCGCGTCAACAGCTCGATCAACCGTTGAAAAAGGTTTGCCAACTGCCCGTTGACATCACCCTGCCCCTGCTGACGACCGCCCCATCCAGGGGAATACGCAGACCCTGAACCAGCGTAGGGACAGCGCCGCCGCATCCCGCCGCCCGAGCTCATCGAAGGAGGTTGATTCAAAGACTGGGTGAGGTGGTTCTGTAGTGAAACTGGCATGGCCGCTCTTCTCCTGAATTGCTTCTTACGAGATCTGCTATCGACCTTCTCCTCGGGTCCGCTGGTTGTCCCGACACCCGGTATCATGGTCATGGCCAAATATAGCGAAGCGACCATGGAACAGGTATTCGTCGTTCGTACTACGACTTTTGTATGACGTATGACGCATGCCACGGGCGGCCAACCACCTCCGCCCCGACGGCAATTGGATGCCGGTGTCCGGTCCACAGACTTTTCATCACCAGCTGCCGCCACCGCCAATCCCCGGAGACGGTCACGATTCCACGGCAATATCGACCATCACGCCCCCGTCGTTCGTGGCTGGCACGGCAATTGCTCCGAACGCCAAAGAGATTGCCCG
>CAYTPO010000071.1:0-12747 GCA_964439815.1 uncultured Thiotrichales bacterium | reverse complement strand
TAGCGAGGGAAAGCCATATTAGGCCATTTTTTTCACTGATTTGAGGAGAATATTGGCTAAATTTGACGAAAATCAGGGGGAAAAAGGGTCAAAATGGCTTTTCCGCAGCAGGCTCTCTATTCTCGGACAGCCTCCTAGCACTGCTCCCAAGGCAATCCCTCAAAACGCCAACCTTCCACCGTGCTGCGATGATGCGCATCATCGCGCGGCCCTTCAAAGCCATCACCGACGTTGTAGACATTCCTGATCCCCGCTTCGATCAGCATCTTGCCCGCCGCCAGCGAACGATTGCCGCTGCGGCAGATCAGCAGGATTGGCGGACAGCCGTCATTATCGCAGCTGATCCCGCCCAACATCAGCTCACGCACATGGGCAACGAAATCCGGGTCGGGCACCCAGTCGGGTTCATCCATCCACGGAATGTGGACAGCCCCTACCGGGTGACCGATCATCAGGAATTCCAGTGTGGCCCTGACGTCGATAAAGAGGGCTGACGGGTCGGTTTGCAGCATTTCATGAGCTTGCCGGGACGAAATGGTATGGACGGATGCCGACTGTGCTGAATTACTCATATCTGCCTGTTTCCAATGTTATCTTGACTGTGACTACTCAGCGAGTAGTGACTCCTGACTTTGATACCGATTTTTCAACAGTAGCGTTTTACTCCTGCATCACAAAGAGGATTTGTTCCTGTTTGCTGACCGTCAATTTGAGTACGCTTGATCGATTCAAGGAAGAACCACCGCCACGAGGAACGTATGCTGCGGAAAAAAGAGCAAAGTACCTGCCATGCCCTGGTCGTGGATGACCAGCAATCGATTCGCAGCATGGCACACAAGGCGCTGGCATCGATGGGCTTTACCGTCACCGAGGCGGCATCCGGCAATGAGGCAGTAGCGCTGGTACAGCATGAGCTGCCGGATCTCGTGATACTCGACATCGAAATGCCGGGTATGGATGGCTACCAGACCTGCAAGGCGATCCGGAGCCTGAAGGGGGGTGAACTCATGCCCATCCTGGTGGTTACTACCAGCAACGACAGCCAATCCATCCAGAAAGCCTACGATGTCGGCGCTACCGACTTCCTCACCAAACCCATCAACTGGGATCTGTTTACCCACCACCTGCAATTCGTCATCCAGTCGATGATCTCGGCACGCTCACTGCGGGAAAGCGAACAACGCCTTGCCGAAGCTCAACGCATGGCCCGCATCGGCAACTGGGAGCTCTACCACGACACCGATGAGCTCTACGCCTCACACGAACTCTTCCGTATTTTTGGCCTGGCATACAGCCCCGACGCCATCCCGCTGAAAACCTTTGTCGACCAGATCCACGCCTCGGACCGCTGGAAACTCGAAACCGCCCTGACCGATACGCTCCATGAAGGCACTGAGCTGAATATTGACCTGAGGATTATCCGCACCGACGGGGAAGTTCGCTACGTCTATCTTCACGGTATCGCACACCACAATGAACATGAACTGATCGACTACATTACCGGCACACTGCAGGACATTACCGAAAGAAAGATCTCGGAAGACCGAATCAAGCACCTGGCCTACTACGACAACCTGACCTCCCTGCCCAACCGCCAGTTATTCCGCGAGCAGGCCCAGATCACGCTGAGGCAGGCAAGACGCAACAGCACCAGTGCCGCCCTGCTCTACCTCGATCTGGACCGCTTCAAGCACGTCAATGACACATTGGGACACAGCGCCGGCGACAAGTTCCTGCAGCTGTTGTCACAGCGGATTCTCGCCTCGTTGCGTGATACCGACATTGTCACACCGCCACTGCCTTCCAGCGACGACATCGATACTTTCGTGGCACGGCTGGGAGGCGATGAATTCATTCTACTGGTCGGCGATCTGCAGCATGCCGAAGACGCCGCCATCATCGCCCGCCGCATACTGGCAAACATTGCCAAACCCCTGATGCTCGAAGGACAGGAGTTCTTTCCCTCCGGCAGTATCGGCATCGCCATCTATCCCGATGACGGCAACAACCTCGATACGCTGCTGAAAAACGCGGATACGGCGATGTACCACGTCAAGGCCGAGGGAAAGGATAATTTTGCCTTCTACCAAACAGAGATGAATGCCACGGCAATGCACAAGCTGCAGCTGGAGGGCAAGCTGCGCCGCGCACTGGAGAACGATGAAATGGTTCTGCACTACCAGCCCCAGGTGGATGCTCAAACTGGCGAACTCCTGGCCGTAGAGGCGTTGGTACGCTGGGAAGATCCAGAGGAAGGGCTGATCAGCCCCGGGGAATTCATCCCACTGGCCGAGGAAACCGGTTTGATCGTACCACTGGGACTCTGGGTACTGCAGACGGCCTGCAAGCAGTGCCGTATATGGATGGATGCCGGGTATCGCCCCATCCGCATTGCCGTCAATATCTCCAGCCGCCAGTTCAGAGAGCGTGATTTCATCGAGTCCGTTCGGCAAGCCGTTGCCGGCCACGGGATCAAGCCATCACAGATCGAGATCGAACTGACCGAAAGCCTGATCATGAGCGATGTCGAGGAGTCGATTGGCAAGCTGCAGCAACTCAAGGCCATGGGAATGAAGATATCGGTGGATGATTTCGGCACCGGCTATTCATCTCTGAGCTACCTCAAACGTCTGCCGCTGGATGTCCTCAAGATCGACCGCCAATTCATCACCGAGGTCGCCAACGACGAGAACGATGCCGCCATCGTCAACGCCATCATCTCGCTGGCGCGCAGCCTGAAACTCAGCACCGTAGCCGAAGGGGTGGAAACCCGCGAGCAGCTGGCCTTTCTCAGCAGCCAGGGATGTACATCGATTCAGGGATACTTCATCAGCAAGCCGCTGCCAGCCGATGAGTTACTGGAATTTCTGGCGTTTACCGGCCATCCAAAGAAATTTGCAGCACCTCGGCAACGGCACAAGCCCCCCTCAGCGGGCAAGCAGCTTCTGCCACCAGCGACGACGGTTGGCGGGTAGCGGAAAGGCCATCTGCAGGTCTTCTGGCCGGGTCTGCGAAATCGTCCAGCCAGGGAGCGTAATGGTGCCGCTGGAACCACACACCGAACCCAGATTGTTAGGATCATAGATTTTCACGAACGATGGCGACTGCCGATTATCCACATACACAATGCCGCAATAGTCTTCATCGTGATCAACATGCAGCAGCGTATCCAGCTCGGCCACAATCATCTTGAGCTGCGCAGAATCAACGGGGTGCTGCGGTGGTGGTTCACCCACGGCATAGACAAACCACTGCGCCTGATCATCCGCCAACAGCACCTGCCAGAAGTCCTCCAGATCACGCCACTGCCGCAGTGCCACCAACCGACCACTATAGGCCTGCATGTAGTCTGAAGTTGAAGTTGTTGTCATTGTTTGTCTCCTGTCGATCCAACCTGAATCCGGGGTTCAACCGGGGATGAATGGTACAAGACTGGCTCCACTGTGGTTTGGAGAGCTTGAAATACTCATCGCAAACTCCTTTGGCCAACCTGCGGGGGAATGCATTTTCTATTGCAATGATTGATATCAGACCCCGCAGTCAAGCGTCGGATTCGGATCAGAGGAGCCTGTCGGACTTAACACTGTTTTGCTGCAAATGCGTGGATGGCGATCAACTGAGCTTATCCGCTTCGTCAAATAGCGCGGCTATTTTCCTTAGCCGATAAGATCATTTGATTCGCCCCCACGCATTTTCGCTTAAAATGGTCAAGTCCGACAGGCTCCTAGCCATGCTGCCCCGCGGACACCACTGGCATCACCGAAAACAGGTGCAGCCAGCCGGGTTCTGACGCAATCGGAAAATACATGTGATGCCCACAGATCAGGTACGCGGGTATAGAGCCGCTGGATGTTGGACATACCGCCACCCAGTACAATCACCTCGGGATCGAAGATATTGATGATATGCGCCAACCCCCTCGCCAGCCGGGATTCATAACGCCCCAAAGCACCCAGCGCGGCGACATCGCCGGCTTCGGCAGCAGCTGCGATCTCCTGCGCCGACCACGCCAGGCCGGAGGACTGCGTAAACTCCCGTGCGAATCCCGGCCCGCTGAGCCAGGTTTCGATGCAACCTCGCTGGCCACACCAGCACTTAGGCCCCGGGTACTCCTCGGGCAGGGCCCAGGGCAGCGGGTTGTGGCCCCATTCACCGGCCACGCCATTGCAGCCACCAAGCACCTGTCCGCCCACGACCAATCCCGCTCCGGTTCCCGTGCCAATGATCACGCCAAAGACCGACCCGGCCCCGGCACCGGCGCCATCAGTCGCTTCGGAAAGTGCAAAACAGTTGGCGTCATTGCTGATGGCAACCGACCGCTGCAAGCGTTGCTCGATATCCTGCTGCAATGGATGCCCATTCAGGCAGGTTGAATTGGCATTGCGCATCAGGCCGGTTTGCGGTGACAACGAGCCGGGAACACCGATCCCCACCGTCCCCTTCTCGCCCAACCTGGCCTCGGCATCATCGACCATGGTTGCCATCAGCTCGACGGTTTGCTGGTAATCCCCCTGCGGCGTCGACTCGCGTTTGCGATAGACCTCGGCACCCCGTTCATCCAGAACGATGATTTCTGTTTTCGTCCCACCCAGATCCACACCACAATGAATCATTCAACACTCCTTAGAATTGTTTCAATGGTATACCGCGCCAACAATACCGTTGATCGCATAATCACTCATTCCCCCGACAAAGATGGCGCCGCCACAAGTCTTGCTCGCACGCATCTTCACATCCTTGGCTGCCTTCAACAGGCTGTGGTGATCCTGGAACTTGCCGGGCTCGACCTGGGTCACGCCGATCGACAGGGAAAAGATGGGGGTGAAGCGACGCTCTCCGGTGGGGAAATACTGCTCCAGCCCACCCTTGCGCCGGTCTGACGCATCGTAGAACTGCGGTGCCTGCGCCTCACACTCCTGCAGCATCTCTTCGCAACGTTCAAACCAGTCCATGCTGCGAAACAGCACGGTAAAGTTGTCGGCTCCGGGATGAGCCAGGTAGTCGAATGCGGGATCAATATGCTTGCGCAACAATTTGCTGACAAAACGCAGCACCTGATCACCCCGCTTGTAGCCATACCAGTCATTGAAGATATTGAAGCCGCGGATATCCATACTGGCAACCACAAACAGCTGCGACTGATTCAGCAGTTCCCGCGTGCGATCGACCAGCGGCAGGTGACCCGGCAGACCAGTCAACGTATGCCGGTAGCCATGATCCTGAAACCGCGCCGCACGCTCCAGCATGAACTGCAGCAGGCGTGTGTGACTCACCCGCCCCATGTAGCGCTGCTCGTCATCGACGACGATCAGACCACCATGAAAGAGCGTCATCGTCCCCTCGCGCAACTGCGCCTGCAATTCATCGATGGGCAAATCGTGGCTGACCACATGGCCGCTGCTGGTCATGACTTCGGCAATCGAGGACTTGCTGGATAGTACGTCACTCTGAACCAGCTCCCGCAGGCCGATCCAGCCAACAGGTTTGCCGCTGCAGGTGACCGGTGCGGCAAGAATCCCGGGGTGTTGCAGGAAATATTGGCGTGTTTTCGTGATGCTGGCTGCAGCATCGATCTGCAGCCGATCTTCTATCAAGGACTCCACATACTCCCCCCGACCCGTTGTCAGGAGCAGCGTTCGATCATTGTCAGGCATGTTTACCTCTAGTGATTGTAGTAATCCGGGCAGCCACCCAGCTTGCTCCTGAAATCCGCCATTTTTCGCCTTGATCTGACGGATTTCAGACGCAGTCTTTATTGATAGTCTATGTGTGGACTACTCGTTGAGTAGTTACTACCTGAATCCGGGGTTTGAACGGAGATGCATGGTGCAAGATATCGGTTTCACGCCAGTTTTAAAAAATCCTGGTATCACCCATAGGTTGAGCAGGTATTTTTCGAGCCGCTGTGAAATCGGAAGCTTGTGCCATGCATTGCGGTTGAGCCTCGAATTCAGATACCAATCCGGTAAGTGATGAAAATCCCTTTGGAAGGCGCGAGTATACATGGTTTGCGCCTGTTTGCAGCAAGCTTATCCACAGAATTTACACAAGTTCTTAGTACACATATACACATCATATTGTGCTTGACGCCCCAACCAAACACATCCTATAGTATCTGCGATCAGGACGACACACCAGATTATGGACAAACCAGGGACTTTTGGAGGAACAATGCAAACCCACGCTGCCCAACAGAACAATACGGCGCCAAGCGCCACCGTGACCGAAACTTCTCTCGATGCTGCCGCATCACTCAACGCCACAACCACCTACCGCGTCATCCGCCGCAACGGCAAGGTCACCGGCTTTGACGACACCAAGATCAAGGTAGCCCTCACCAAGGCCTTTCTGGCGGTTGAAGGGGGCCAGGCAGCCGCTTCGGCGCGCATTCACGAGTCGGTCAACACGCTGACGCAGCAGGTGGTCGATGCGCTGTTCCGCCGCATCCCCGAAAACTCCACCGTCCATATCGAGGACATTCAGGATCAGGTCGAACTGGCGCTGATGCGCAGCGGCGAACACAAGGTCGCCCGCGAATACATCCTCTACCGCGAAAAACACGCCGCCGAAAGAAAGGCCGAAGCGAAAGAGACACAACCCGAAACACCCGAACTGACCGTCATCGCCGCCGACGGCACACGCCAGCCTTTCAATCTTCCACGACTGGAAAAGGTACTGGCCGAAGCCACCGCCGGACTTGACAACGTCGATACCGAGCTGCTGCTGAAAGAAACCATGCGCAACATCTTCGACGGCATCAAGGAGGACGACCAGCGCATTGCCATCGTCATGAGCGGCCGCTCAATGATCGACCGCGATCCCAACTACTCCCAAGTGGCTGCCCGCCTGCTGCTGGACAACATGCGCCACGAAGCACTGACCTACATCCACGGCCTCAACACTGAGGCCACACAGGAAGAGATGGCCGCGCAGTATCCCGAATACTTCATGCACTACATCAAGCGCGCCGCCGAACTGCAGCTGCTCGATACCGAGCTGACCCGCTACGACCTGGCCAGACTCGGCGCGGCACTCAAGCCCGAGCGCGACCACAGCTTTACCTATCTCGGCCTGCAAACCCTGTTCGACCGCTACTTCATCCACACCGAAGACAACATCCGCTTCGAACTGCCACAAGCCTTCTTCATGCGGGTCGCAATGGGGCTGGCAATCAACGAGATCGACCGCGAAGATCGCGCCATCGAATTCTACGACCTGCTATCTTCTTTCGACTTTATGAGCAGCACCCCGACGCTGTTCAACTCCGGTACGCTGCGGCCCCAGCTGTCGAGCTGCTACCTCACCACCGTGCCCGACGACCTCGACGGCATCTTCAGCTCGATCAAGGACGATGCCCTCCTCTCCAAATATGCCGGTGGTCTCGGCAACGACTGGACCCGGGTGCGCGGCATGGGCTCGCACATCAAAGGCACCAATGGCAAATCCCAGGGCGTCGTGCCGTTTCTGAAAGTGGCCAACGATACGGCAGTAGCCGTCAATCAGGGCGGCAAGCGCAAGGGCGCCATGTGCGCCTATCTGGAGACCTGGCATATCGACATCGAGGAGTTCGTCGAGCTGCGCAAGAACACCGGCGACGAACGCCGTCGCACCCACGACATGAACACTGCCCACTGGATTCCCGACCTGTTCATGGAGCGTGTCAGCGAGGAGAAGGACTGGACGCTGTTCTCGCCCAACGAAACCCCGGATCTGCACGACCTTACCGGTCAGGCATTCAGGGAAGCCTATGAAGCCTACGAAGCCAAGGCCGATCGCGGCGAGATGGCCATCTTCAAGCGCATCCCCGCTGTCGATCTGTGGCGCAAGATGCTCGGCATGCTGTTCGAAACCGGCCATCCCTGGGTGACCTTCAAGGACCCCTGTAACCTGCGCTATACCAATCAGCACGCCGGGGTGGTGCATAGCTCCAACCTCTGTACCGAGATCACGCTGCACACCAACGACAGCGAGATTGCCGTCTGCAACCTGGGTTCCGTCAACCTTGCCGCGCATGTCGATGAAAACGGGCTGGATCACGAACGCCTCAAGCGCACCGTCGCCACCGCCATGCGGATGCTCGACAATGTCATCGACTACAACTACTACTCCGTACCGCAGGCGCGCAACTCCAATCTGCGCCATCGCCCGGTGGGCCTCGGTGTCATGGGCTTTCAGGATGCGCTCTACAAGCTCGACCTGCCCTACGCCTCCGAAGAGGCCATCGAGTTTGCCGACCGCTCCATGGAGGCCATCTCCTACTACGCCATCAAAGCCTCCTCCGGATTGGCCAGGGAGCGCGGCCGCTATGCCAGCTTCGAGGGTTCACTGTGGAGCAAGGGCATTCTGCCGATCGACTCCATTGCATTGCTCGAAGAAGGCCGCGGCAACTATGTTCAGGTGGACAAATCCACAACGATGGACTGGGACAGCCTGCGCGATCAGGTCACGCAATACGGCATGCGCAACTCCAACTGCATGGCGATAGCGCCCACGGCCACCATCTCCAATATCTGCGGCGTCAGCCAGTCGATCGAACCGACGTACCAGAACCTGTTCGTCAAATCGAACCTCTCCGGGGAATTCACCGTCATCAACCAGTATCTGGTGCGCGACCTCAAGGCGCTGAACCTCTGGGACGACGTAATGATCAACGACCTCAAGTACTACGACGGCTCCACCCAGCCCATCGCCAGAATTCCCGAAGCACTGAAGGCCAAATACGCCTCCGCCTTCGAGATCGACTCGCGCTGGCTGGTAGAAGCCGCCAGCCGCCGCCAGAAGTGGATCGACCAGGGACAGTCGCTGAACATCTACATGGCCGAACCCTCCGGCAAGAACCTCGACAACCTCTACAAACTCGCCTGGGTAAGGGGGTTGAAAACCACCTACTACCTGCGCTCACTGGGAGCAACTCATGTGGAGAAAACAACGTCCAACGATATGCCGCAAGGCACTTCGGCAATCAGCCTCAAGACGAGTGGTGCAAGCGCACCTAAAGCCTGCTCGATCCTCGACCCCGAGTGCGAAGCCTGCCAGTAACAATCCGGCAGACAGCTCGGTATCGATTGACGCCACACCGGCATCCACCGTGATCTGATATTGAGTCAAGCAGTCAATGCCGGTTGGGCAAAGGGGGTACAACGTGCCCGACACCGGTATCCCGTTGGGCACGCAAACTTTGCCCAACCGGCACGATACCAAGTACCCCTTAACTCGATGGCATTGCCCACAAACAGGCTGCGAAACCCTACTCGCCACGACCAACACAGAATAAACAGGAGCACCCACCCATGCTGAACTGGGACGACCCGCTAGGCCTGAAAACCACAACACCCTCCCCGGCCAAAGAAGAAAAAGCCGTCCACCCGCAAACCATCGATCATGCGCTGGACACGCTGGCACAGGAAACACCCGCCCAACCCGCTGCCCCCGCACCTACCATACCGGCCGCAGCGACCGCCAGCCTGGGGCAAAAGCCCGTGCGCGCCGAAGACAAGCGCGTCATCAATGGCCTCACCGACGTCAACCAGCTTGCCCCGTTTCGCTATCCCTGGGCCTGGGAGTTCTTTCTCAACGCCAACAAAAACCACTGGACACCGCTGGACATCAACATGGCGCAGGACGTGCACGACTACCAGCACAAACTCACCACGGAAGAGCGCCACGTCTATGAAAACGTCCTCTCCTACCTCACCACCTCCGACATCCTCGCCATGCGCAATATCGGCCTCGCCGTCATGGAAAAAATGACCGCACCCGAGCTGCAAATCTATCAGGCGCGCCAGGTCTACGAAGAATCCATGCACACCTGGACCTACCAGCACTGCATCGAAACCCTCGGCCTCGACCAGAGCGAAATCTACAACCGCTACCGCGTCGTGCCCGAAATCAACCAGAAAATCCAGATTGCCAACCGCCGCCTCAACTCCGTGCTGCGCTCCGACATCGACCTCAACGATCCTGATGAACTCAACAACTTCGTCATGTCCTACACCTTCTTCGCCGGCATCTTCGAAGGCTGCTGGTTCTACAACGGCTTCAGCCCCATCTTCTCGCTGCAACGCCGTGGCCTGATGAAAGGCACCGCGGAACAATTCCAGTACATCATGCGCGACGAAGTCATGCATGCCTCCTTCGGCATCCGCACCGTCAAACAAATCATCAGCGAAAACAACGTCAACCTCGACCCCGAACTCATCCGCGAAATGTGGGACGAATGCGAAGCCGCCGAAGCCGACTACGCCAACTACATCCTCCGCGACCCCATCCTCGGCTACAACGCCCAGGACCACATCGAACAATTCCGCTTCATCGCCAACCGCCGCGCCAGACAACTCAACCTCGACGAACCCTTCCCCGGCGCGGAATGCACCCTAAGCTGGCTCGATGAGCAGGCGAATATACGGAAGGAAAAGAACTTCTTTGAGACCAGAGTGACGGAATATCAAACAGGGGGGGCTTTGAACTGGGATTGATGTGCTCCGATTGTGCCAACTAAAAGGACAGGGATGGCATGATTGCAGGGGCTGAGCCGGATAGTTTCTGTAACTATATTCTGGAATGAGCAATTCTTTGATGGGAATTGTACCAGCCAGATTGATCAGTCTATGATTCTGCAACCTAATCTCAGAACTAAACTCATGAGGAAAAACATCTTATGGAAATAAGCTACATTAAAATATTCATATCGATTTCCCTTGCTATAGCAGGATGGGTACTCGGCCACTATCTATCGTCCCAAAGGGAAGTTAGATCAAAAAAAGAGAGTTGGTAACACAATACTTAATTGAGTCATTCGAATCCCTAATCAATTTTTCTGCAGTACAGGCAGGAAATAAATCAGGCTCTATAATCATTGCAAAAGAGTTTAACAATGCTGCTACCATGATTCAATTATTGGGATCCGCTTGCCAAATAAAACTTACTGCTGAGATCCTTGAACTAATGTCACAACGTAAAATAGACCTCAAGAAACTAGAAGAACTTCTTCGCAATTTACGAGATAACCTACGAGTAGAATAAATGTCGCATGCCTTACATATTCCGGTAAAGTTGATCACTGATTCTGATTTTAAGTGATCACCGATTCCGTTTTTGGTTGGTCAGCCAAACTTAATGGTACGGCATTATGCAGAGTCATTGTCATAAGCCATCGCATTCCATCGGTAGGGTGTCATTAGCGAAGCGTAATGCACCATCGCCTCCCAAGGTGCATTACGCTGCGCTAATGACACCCTACTTTGATACCAAATGCTTGTGCTACGATTAACGATTAGGGCTAATTTTCACAAAGCGATTTCGCTAACACCCCGCACCGGAAATCACCCCCACAATACTCCGAGCGAAAATTCAACGGCATCAAACGGCGGTTGGCAGATGGTATCATCATCCTTGAGAGAGCCGATTAATGTCCAGTGACCATCAGCGTACAATTGGTAGACTTCCAGGGTTTTCAGGTCAGGGTCAACCAGCCAGATGTGTTTGATGCCTTCACGGGCGTAAATCGGCATTTTGATAATACGGTCGGTGCGTGCGGTGGAGGGCGACAGGATTTCACAAACCCAGTCTGGAACAAGTTCAAACCAAGCCGTTTCCGGCAATTCCGGAATACGGTCACGTCGCCAGCCCGCCAAATCCGGGACGGGGTTAAGCTTTACTTGGTGATAACAATCCGATGACTGGATGATCGCATCGCCAAACGACAGCTTATAGCAGATGGAGAGACCCGCAGCATACAAGACCGATTTTTGTCGAGAGCGCTACGACCTGCCACTGTTCTTTCAGGCCGATCACCTCCAGCGTCCATGCTTCGATATCTGCCCAATATACTCGGCTATCCCTACTTCAGGTGTCGGGAAGTGCTGATATAAAACATTCCCGCAACAACCGCGATTGTGATAGGCATCAATAATTCAAAATACAAATGTGTCATGGGGCACCCTCAAGTTGAGTGGTTGGTGATACGCCTTGTCAAAAGCAGGTATTGACAGTTCGATCGTGCTCCCGATTAGTGCGGAGAACCGTGTTGCCAGTCACGTCCAAATATGCGCCGATCATAAATAGGGCACGTAGACTTCATTTTATTGACCCCGGTAGCATTTCAGCGCCTCTCTTTTCCACCCAGAGTTCAGGGCTGGATGATCAGATAACCACCTGCTTCAGCCATGAGACCTCCCGAAAGGGAACGGTGCAGGGGCGGCGTAAGGTTCCGGGGGTAGCGTCAAGCAAGGGTAAAGCAATGAAGTTTCCGGTTCCAGAGAGGTTGTGACCTTCGACAAAATCAAACCACTAGAGGATATTTGGCTTGTCGATGCCAAAGATGTATTCGAAGAGCTGAGAAAATCGTATGATAACAAAGAGCTGTAGCCTTTAATGGCATCCGGAAGACACGATATATTTCTTTTCTTGTAACTAGGGGCACTAACACCACGGTGTCAGGAGGCATGCACTAGATCTTCCCTTTTTCAGACATCATAAAACAAATCCAGGGTCCGTAACCAAAGGAGAGCATAAATGGTGGTGAAGGTTTCCGTGAGAAATCCGGACTTTTGATGGTCTACACGCTAATTGCTCGATTTAAAGAGCTTTCCTTTCCCTGTGAATGATTCGCAGCAGGGACGATGACTGGCAGTACCCCATATTTTCAATAATATTTTTCAGGGCATCTCGCCCGCTAAAAATTCACCGCCGCCTTTACTGTTCAAATATTCTTTTTGCATTTGAAAAGTCTTCCAGAGTATCAATTTC
>CAYTPO010000070.1:0-9345 GCA_964439815.1 uncultured Thiotrichales bacterium | reverse complement strand
AGCGTAATACGCCGCTCCAACTGAACCCAATACACCGCGAGACAGGGTGGAACCCGTCTATCGCAACTCGATCTCGCCGCTGACCGAAACCGACAGTTGCGACTCCCCCGCTTCGACCACCGGAGCCGCCATGGCAACAGGTGCGGGCATCGCTTCCATCATCATGCCGCGAGATTCGTAATAGGGCTGCCCACCGGAGGTCGATACATTCATGCTGACGAGCCGGTGGCTGGAGTGTCCCAGATCCTGGGCAATGATTTTTGCACGCTGCTTGAATGCCGCAATAGCCTCGCTGATCAAGCTGTTTTCACTGCTCTCGCGCAGCTCCGGCGATACGCTGAAGCTGATGCCGGTCAAATTGAGTCGCTCCTGCAATGTACCCAGCATGTCACTGAGTAGTGCGGCATCATGGCTCTTGATCTGGATTGACTGACTGACCCGCCAGCCGGTAATGACATTCTTGTTGTAGATGGGCTGTGTATTGTAGGCCTGTGTCCGTACCTTGAGACCGGCATGTTTTCTCACTTCCCTGACGGCCCACTGAATACGCTCGTTCACCTCATTGGCAAGCCGTGCCGTATTCTGCCCCTCATCCTGTGTCGAGAGCGTCGCGGTCATGGTGTCATTATTGACAGTACCCGTGGCCGAAGCAGATAACTGCACGCGATCGTAATGCGTGGGCTCATCTGCCATCACGGGCAGACATACCAACAGTAACAATCCTGGCAACCAGTTTTTCATATCCTATCTCCCGTATTTGAATCTGTAGTGGTAATAGACGCCGTAGGCACGCGCAACGCGCCGATAATCCAGCGTAACCTGCTAATTGAAGCACTAATCTGTTTCGATAGGGATCATGACCGGCCCTGTTTCAAGAGTTCCATCAAAGCGGCCTCATCCAGCACCGGCACACCCAGCTTTCTGGCCTTGTCGAGCTTGGAGCCGGCCTTTTCACCGGCAATGACAGCGGTGGTCTTTTTCGAAACGCTCCCTGCCACTTTGGCACCCAGTTCGATCAGCGCTTCCTTCGCCTTTTCGCGGGTCATGTTTTCCAGCGTGCCGGTGATGACATAGGTTTTTCCCTGCAACGGTTTTTCCTGCGCCGTCTCATCACTGCTTTCATCCCAATGCACACCAGCAGCAATCAGGTTGTCAATTACCTCGAGATTATGCGGCTGCTGGAAGAAGGCATGGATGTGTCCGGCAACGACTGGTCCCACATCGGGAATCTCCTGCAGCGCCTCTTCGCTGGCATTGCGAATGGCATCAAAGGTGTGCAAATGCATTGCCAGTGAACGCGCCGTGGCTTCCCCCACTTCGCGAATACCCAGAGCATAGATGAACCGCGCCAGCGTTGTCGATTTACTCTTTTCCAGTGCTTCGATCAGATTTTGCGCCGATTTCTCGCCCATCCGTTCCAGCGATGCAACCTGCTCGACCGTCAACTTGTACAAGTCATCGACATGCTCGATCAGCTTTCTGTCGATCAGCTGCTCCACCAGCTTGTCGCCCAGCCCCTCGATATCCATCGCCTTGCGTGATGCAAAATGCTTGATCGACTCACGCCGCTGCGCACTGCAATAGAGACCGCCAGTGCATCGCGCCACAGCCTCCCCTTCCAGGCGCACCACTTCCGAACCACAGACCGGACAGTGCCTGGGCAACTCGATGACCCTTGCATCCGGTGGACGGCGTGACAACACGACACTGACAATCTCGGGAATCACGTCCCCCGCACGACGAACAATGACCGTATCGCCAATACGAATGTCCTTGCGCTCAACCTCGTCCATGTTGTGCAACGTGGCATTGCTGACGGTGACACCACCCACAAAAACCGGCTCCAGCCGCGCCACCGGTGTAATCGCGCCGGTCCTACCCACCTGAAATTCCACATCGAGTACCCGCGTCATCTCTTCATGCGCCGGGAACTTGTGTGCAATTGCCCAGCGCGGCGCACGCGAGACAAATCCCAACGTCTGTTGCATGGCAATACTGTTGACCTTGTAGACCACGCCATCAATCTCGTAGGGCAGACTGGCGCGGCGCTCACCCATTGCATGGTAGTAATCCAGGCAACCCTGCACCCCGGTAACGACTTCGACTTCGGGGGACACTCGCAGACCCCAGCCCTTGAGCTGCTGCAGCTGTTCATAGTGGGTGTCCGCCAGCGCAGCCCCCTCGACCAGCCCCATCGCATAGCAGTACATCGCCAATGGCCGCTGAGCGGTAATTCGCGGATCGAGCTGGCGCAGACTGCCGGCGGCCGCATTGCGCGGGTTGACGAACGTCTTTTCCCCCTTCCTGGCGGCTTCTTCGTTCAGCGCCTTGAAACCTGCCAGCGGCATGTAGACCTCACCCCGCACCTCCAGCCTCGACGGCAGCGCATCACCCAGCAGCCGCAGCGGAATGGATTCGATGGTACGGACATTCTGCGTAATATCCTCACCACTATAGCCATCCCCCCGGGTTGCACCACGCACCAGCTCCCCCTGTTCATAGAGCAGGCTGACGGCCAGCCCGTCGAGCTTGGGCTCGGCGGCATATTCGATGGGTTCGGAAATCTTCAGGCGGTCGTGCAAACGGCGATCGAAGGCGTTGAGTTCCTCCGCCGAAAAGCAGTTGGACAGAGACAGCATGGGGACTTCATGCTGTACCTCGGCAAAGCCATCGAGGGGTTTTGCGCCGACCCGTTGTGTGGGCGAGGTGGGGGTAATGATTTCCGGATGCGCCTGTTCCAGCGCCTCCAGCTCCCGCATCAGGCGGTCGTACTCGGCATCCGGAATTTCGGGGTCGTCGAGCACATAGTAGCGGTAATTGTGATATTCGATCTGCGATCGCAGCGCTTCGGCAGTCTGTTCGATAGTGGCGTCAGCCACGGGAGGCATCACCGGACAGTGTGACCAACTGCTTGCGCAGCAAATCGATGGTCTCCTGCGTCAATGGCTGCAGAGTATCATCGCGCAATTCCCCTTCCAGCGTGGAAGCCAGATGCTGCGCGGTATGAAGCATCTCCTTGAAGCTGTCGATCGGCTCCAGCGGGCCGGGGATCTGCATGAAAATACCCAGCCCCTTGACGTCGGTGGTCTGCAAATCATTCGGTACCAGCGTTCCCGGCTTCAGCATGTTACTGATGCTGAACACCGGCCTGCGCCCCAGCGCCGCCGATGTCTCGCGGTGAAAGATATCGTGTTCGCCAAAACGCAGCTTATGGGCATGAAACGCCTTCAGCACGGCACGCCCGGGAAAGGGCTTCTCCTCGGGTGCCACCACATAGAGCATGACCAGCTGCAGCGTCTGATCTTCGCTCTGAGCAGCCGTCTGCTCCGCTGTGGCTGGTGCTTCCTCCGCAGGCATCTCTGCAGAATGCTCTTCCGCCACCGCCTGCTCCGGTACCTCTTGCCGCTCCTCCGCCACCCCCTCGGCTGCCACATCGGGCAACCGGGGCTCATGCTCGGCGGTGTCGATCACGATCTCGTCGGAGTCCTCGGCGATGGCCGCCACATCGCCAAGCTCCGGCTCCCTGCGCTCATCGATTTCCAGTGGCTCCAGCGAGTTGACCTCGGCCAGCGCCTCCTCGAACGACTTGGCCGGTTTTTCCGGCTCCACGTTCGTCAACAGCACGTCAGCCTGCCCCTCCTCGACGTTCCTGAAAACGTCGTGTTTGGCCGCCTTGCTCTGCTTGCGCCCGGTAAAATAGATCCACGCCAGAATCACCGCACCAATCAATAACAAATACCAGCGTAATTCAGTCATTGTCTTTTATCCTGTAGCCATCAGCGCCGCCTCGGCGACATTTACATCGACGATCCGGGAAACACCCGACTCCCTCATCGTAACACCGATCAGTTGTTCGGACATTTCCATGGTCACCTTGTTATGGGTAATGAAAATGAACTGTACCTGCTTCGACATCTCTTCCACCAGCGTACAGAAGCGTCCCACATTGGCCTCGTCCAGCGGTGCATCCACCTCATCGAGCATGCAGAAGGGCGCAGGATTGAGCTCGAATATCGCAAATACCATCGCTACTGCCGTCAACGCCTTCTCGCCGCCAGACATCAGGTGGATATTGGAGATCCGCTTGCCCGGCGGGCGCGCCATGATCGTGACCCCGGTGGTGAGCAGATCATCATCAGTCATTTCCAGATGCGCATGACCACCACCAAACAGCTTGGGAAACTTGTCCTGGATCTTGGCATTGACCATGTCGAAGGTCTCCTTGAAACGCTCCCGGGTTTCCCGGTCGATCTTGCGAATCGCATTCTCCAGCGTTTCCAGCGCCGCCATCAGATCATCGTTCTGCCGGTCCAGATACTCCTTGCGCTCACTCTGCTCCTTGTATTCATCGATGGCCGCCAGGTTGATGGCGCCCAACCGGGCAATACGCTGTTCGAGCTGTGCAATCCGCTTCTCCCACTCGCTGACCGAGGCATTGGCATCGAGTGATGCCTGCAATTCCTCAACCTCGAAATCGGTCTCTTCCAGCTGCTCCCGCAACGTCTGGCTGCGTACCCGGACTTCCTGCGACGCCAGCCGCAGGCTTTCGATCTGCGCCCGCTGCTCGTTGTACTGCTCTTCGGTGTTGTGACGTATCTTCTCCAGCTCAGTCAATCGATTCTCATGCGCCTGCAGCGCCTCACGCGCAGTACTCACCATGGCTTCTTGTTCGACACGCCGCAGCAGCAGACCCTCCAGCTCCTTCTCCAGCCGGGTAACCGGATCATCCTCCGCCGCCGCAGCCTGGGCCAGCGACTCCAGACGATCCTGCAGCTGCGCCATCTGCCGCTGCATACGCTCCAGATTCTGCCGCGTCGCCGCTTCGCTGGCTTTCAGCGATTCCAGCTTCAGCTTCGACTGCTGCAATACACCGCGCTTGGCCTCCACCATCTGCCGCGCTTCGGTAACACGCCGCTGGTGGTTTTCACGCTGCTCGCTGAGTGCCTCCTGCTCTTCCTGCAACGCATGCATGGAATCGAGCGCTTCATTGCGCCGCTGCTGCGCCTGTTCCAGCTCCAGACTCTCCGCCTCACGCTGCTTTCTGATCTCTTCCAGCTCCCCATCCATGGCGGCCAGTCGCTGCTGCAACTGTTCCAGGCGAGACTGCCCCTGGTTGAATTTCGACTGGATTTCACTGAACAGGCGATGCGCCTGATTGGCAGCCGACTGCTGCACCTGACGCTGATTCTCCAGCGTCTGGATTTCCACCGTCATCTCCTCGACTGTCGCTTCGAGCTGTTCGACCATTTCCTCGGTCATCGCCAACTCCTGTTGCAGCGACTCGATCTCCTGCTTGCGCTGCAGCAACCCGGCGTGAGCGTCCCGTTCGCGGCTGTAGCGCAACCAGTGGCGCCCCATCCAGATCCCGTCAGGTGTAATCACCGATTCGTGATCAGCCAACCGGCTGCGTCGCACCATTGCCGCCTCGAAGGAATCCACGGTATAGATCGAATTCAGCATGCCCTTCAGGCTTGCCGGGGCCTCTACCTGCGCCCACAGGGTGTCAGCGTTACCGGCCTCACCGTCCCGCGACTCATACAGCATGACCTGGCCCTTGCTGATGGTGGACAGGGCCGGGCCAAAATCGGCGACCGCCTCAACCTCCACCGCTTCCAGCGTCTCACCCAGGATCTGCTCCACTACGGCCGCCCAGGGTTCACTGGCCTTGATCCGCTCTCCCAACCGGGTCGCCGCATCGAGCCCCTGCTGCTGCAGCCACTGCTGCAACGCCTTGTTGTCCTTGCCAAGCGCCGCCTGCTGCAGCGCCTCCAGCGAAGACAACCGGCCGCGCAGCTGCTGGGCATCGCGCTGCTTCGCATTCAACTGGTTCTGGTTTTCGCGCAGCGACTCACGCAGCGACTGGATACGCGCCTGCGTACTCTCCAGCACAGTGGCGGTCTCTTCCTGCACCAGTGTCTGGCGCTCCAACTCGGTGCTGAAGCCGGCAAGCTGCTGCTCGGTGGCCGTCAGGTCGATACGCTCACGCTCTTGCTCGACACGATCCTGGCGTACCTGCAACTGCTTGATATGACGCTCAAGCTGCTCCATTCGTGCCCGCTCCACCTGCGCCTGCTGCACCGGCTCGGCCACACGGCGGGTGCAGTCATCCCACAACTGCTGCCATTCCAGACGATCCTGCTCCGCCTGTTCCAGCTGCATCTGCGCCTCTTCGAGAATCTCGGCTCCGGCTTCCACTTCCGGCTCCAGCACCTCCAGCGAGGCAGTGATCTCGGCCAGCCTGCTCTCATCCTGCTGAATATCACGCTGCGCCATTTCAATGGCGTGTTGGGCTTCCTGCCTGTCGCGCTGCTGCCGGGCAATCAGTTCACGCTGATGGAGTATCGACTGCTCGACCTGGGTAATCTGGCTGCCAAGCTGGTAGAACAGCGCCTGCACCGCATTGAACTCCTCGCTGGACTCGGTGCGCTGCTGCCGCAACTGCTCGATCTCCGCCTCCGCTTCACGGATACCCGCCATCAGCTTTTCCAGCGTCGTCTGCATCGATTCGACCTGTGCATCACGCGTTTCCAGCTCATGCGACAGCTCGTTCAGGCGCAGAAACAGCAGCTCTGCCCGGGTGCGGCGCTCGTCCGCCTTGAGTACCTTGTAACGCTCGGCCGTATCGGACTGCCGCTTGAGATGGTTGAGCTGCTTGGCAATCTCGTCACGCAGATCATTGAGCCGATCCAGATTCTCCCTGGTATGGCGCATCCGGGTTTCCGTCTCCTTGCGCCGCTCCTTGTATTTGGAGATACCCGCCGCCTCTTCGAGGTAGACGCGCAGCTCCTGCGGCTTGGCCTCGATCAGGCGGGAGATCATGCCCTGCTCGATAATGGCGTAGGAGCGCGGCCCCAGACCCGTACCAAGAAAGATATCGGTGATATCGCGGCGGCGGCAACGCACGCCGTTGAGAAAGTAGGCCGACTGACCGTCACGCGTCACCTGGCGCCGTACCGAAACCTCGTTGTACTTGGCATATTCGCCACCAATCGTACCGTCCGAATTATCGAAGATCAGCTCGATCGATGCCTGTGACACCGGCTTGCGGGACGAAGAGCCATTAAAGATGACATCATCCATCGACTGGCCACGCAGATGCTTGGCCGACGACTCTCCCATGACCCAGCGTACCGCGTCGATGGTATTGGACTTGCCGCAGCCATTCGGCCCGACAATGCCCACCAGATTGCTGGGCAGATTCAGGGTGGTGGGATCGACAAAGGACTTGAAGCCAGCCAGTTTGATTCGGTTGAGACGCATGCAGTGGTCAGGTACAGGTTGGAAACGCGCCATTATCCACGACGCATGAAGAATTGACTACTTAAACAAAGACTGGTGATATAATAACCAGCCTGTTAACTTATTGATTTTACGAAAATACACGATGTCGACCAAGCCAAGCAAAACACTGGAAACCTTCCCCAATCCCAATCCCGAGCGTGATTTTACCATCCGCATCGATATACCGGAATTCACCTGCCTCTGTCCCAAGACAGGCCAACCCGATTTCGCCACGTTCCAGATCGAGTACATTGCCGACCAGCTCTGCGTCGAACTGAAATCCCTCAAACTCTACATGTGGTCCTACCGCGACGAAGGCGCCTTCCACGAAGCCGTCACCAACCAGATCCTCGATGACCTGGTCAACGCCACACAGCCACGGTTCATGCGCGTCACCGGCAAGTTCAACGTCCGCGGCGGCATCTATACCGATGTCATCGTCGAGCATCGCGCCGACGGATGGATAGCACCGGCACCAGTCGTGTTGCCCTGAGATCACACCATGCGCACACCCCGGCCAGCCAGGTTCAGCCACATTGACCTATAGCGCCGGCATCGACCTCGGCACCTCGGGTGTGCGCTGCTGTGTCATCGACGAGGCACACAACATCGTCGCCGAAAGCCGCACCCCTGGAAACCCGACAACATCCCCCCATCCCGGCTGGTCGCAGCAGGAACCGGAAGCGTGGTGGACACAAGTTTGCCACTGCCTGCAACAACTCCCGCCCGACATCCGAAGAAAACTCTCACAACTCGCCGTGGATGGCACCTCATCCACCCTGCTCCTCAGCGACCCTACCGGCACCCCACTCACCCCGGCGCTGATGTACAACGACACCCGCGCCACCGCCGAAGCCCAACGGATCAGCACCATAGCCCCCGCCGAAAGCGCCGCCCATGGCGCCAGCTCCAGCCTCGCCAAACTGCTCTGGTTACTGAAAAATACGCATCCCAACCATCCCGCCCATGCACTTCACCAGGCCGACTGGATCAACGGCCGACTCAGCGATTGCTGGTCGATCTCCGACTACAACAACGCGCTCAAACTCGGCTACGACCCGATCAATCTCTGCTGGCCACAATGGATACATCAACTGGGTTGCGACACGACACTCCTGCCCCACGTGGTAGCGCCCGGCAGCGACATCGGGACAATTCACCCCGCCGTGGCACAAACCCTCGGCCTGCCAACAAACCTGAAAATCCTCACCGGCACCACCGACAGCACCGCCGCCTTCATCGCCACCGGCGCCACCCAACCCGGCGACGCCGTCACCTCCATCGGTAGCACCCTGGTCATGAAAATCATCTCGGAGAAACCCACCTTCACACCGGAATACGGCGTCTACAGCCACAGACTTGGAAAACGCTGGCTAGTTGGCGGCGCCTCCAACACCGGAGGAGCCGTCCTGCGCAAATACTTCACCATCGAACAAATCGAAACACTCTCCAGAAAAATCAATCCACGGAAAGACACAGGACTCGACCTCTACCCCCTGCTCGAACCAGGAGAAAGATTCCCCATCAGCGACCCAAACCTCAAACCCCGCATACCCCCGGCAGAAAACCTCAAACCAGAGATTTTCCTGCAAGCCCTGCTCGAAGGCATCGCCAATATAGAAGCCACCGCATATCAAAGACTGCACGAACTCGGAACACCCTATCCAAAGCAAGTACTTACAGCAGGTGGCGGCGCAAAAAATGACGTATGGACAGCCATTCGAGCAAGGAAACTGGGAGTACAGGTAACGACACCCGAACACACAGAAGCCGCCTATGGAACAGCCTTGATCGGGAAGAGATCATTTTGAGGCAAGGCATTGAGACCACTGGGGCAGCTTAGTGTTTACCCCAACAGATCAAAACCATCCAACCCGCAACGTGGGAGCGGTTTCAACCGCGAGTGGTGCCATGTCGAACCACGGATCACGGCTGAAGCCGCTCCTACTACAGGGAAGAGAATTTTCAGCAATATCTACGGCTGAAGTAGGGCGTATTAGCGATAGCGTAATACGCCACCCCTCCCAACAGGACACTGTAGAAGTTTGTTGGTATTTACCATAG